>NZ_JBLZWV010000072.1:0-67338 GCF_056098905.1 Pseudomonas sp. TSO6
CCCACAGGGTCCGTAAAAGGCTTCAGTTTTGTTTCTGCGGCTCGCGGATCTTGTACCAGGCCACATACAGCGCCGGCAGGAACAGCAGCGTCAGCAAGGTCGCCACGATGATCCCGCCAATCATGGCGTAGGCCATCGGCCCCCAGAACACCTCGCGGGCAATCGGGATCATGCCCAGGCTCGCCGCCGCTGCAGTCAGCAGGATCGGCCGACGACGATGGTTGGTGGCCTCCACCACCGCATCCCACGGCGAGAAGCCCTGGGCTTCGAACTCGTCGATCTGGGTTACCAGGATCACCGAGTTACGAATGATGATGCCCGCCAGCGCCAGGATGCCAAGAATCGCCACAAAGCCCATCGGTGTACCCGTGGGCACCAGCGCCAGCACCACGCCGATCAACCCCAGCGGCGCCACGCTGACCACGAGGAACAACTTCTGCACGCTGTGCAGCTGGATCATCAGGAAGGTCGCCATGAGGAAAAGCATCAGCGGAATGACCTTGGCGATCGGGCCCTGGGCCTTGCTGCTCTCCTCCACCGTACCGCCCGTGGCCACTTCGTAACCGACCGGCAGCTGGCTGGCGAACTCATCGATCTTCGGCTTGAGCTGCGCCACCAGGTCAGTAGGCTGGATCTCGCCATTGACCGAAGCCTTGATGGTGATGGTCGGCTTGCGGTCACGGCGCCACACCAGCGGTTGCTCCAGCTCGTAACGCACGGTGGCGAACGACAGCAGCGGGATCGAGGTGCCGTTGGGGGTAAGAATTTGCAGGTTCTGCAGCGTATCGGGCGAGCCGCGCTCGCTGTCTTCGGCGCGGGCGACCACGTCCACCAGGTAGATGTTGTCGTTGACCTGGGTGATCTGCACGCCACTGACGATGCTGTTCATCACATTGGCCACGTCTTCGGACGACAGCCCCAGCTGGCGGGCCTTGTCCTGGGCGATTTCCACGCGCAGCACCTTACCCGGCTCGTTCCAGTCGTAGATCATCTCGCCGATGTGTTCGTTCTGGTCCAGCAAGGTGGCCAGCTCGATAGCGTGCTTGCGCACCTGGTCGATGTTGGCGCCGCTGACCCGGTACTGGATCGGCCGGCCCACCGGCGGGCCCATCTCCAGCGACTGCACGTTGGTACCGATGCCGACGAAGTCTTCGTGCAGGATCTTCTGCAGGCGGTCGATCATGCCCTGGCGCTCTTCGAAGCCCTTGCTGACGATCACCAATTGCGCGTAGTACGGGTTCTGCAGCTGCTGGTCGAGGGGCAGGTAGAAGCGAATCGCGCCTTGCCCGATATAGGTGCTCCAGCGCACCAGGTCCGGGTCGTCCTTGATCCGCGCCTCGAGGCGGTCGACCACCTTGCGCGTTTCCTCGATCGAGGCGTTCTGCGGCAGGTTGAGGTCGACGAGAATTTCCGGGCGGTCCGAGGACGGGAAGAACTGGTTCTGCACAAAGCGCATGCAGAAGATCGACAGGGCGAACAGCACTACGGTGCCGATGATGGTCAACCAGCGGTTGCGCATGCACCACAGCAACCCGCCCTCGAATGCCCGCCCGACCCGGCCAGGCTCGGCGTCGTGGGCCTTGAGCTTGTCGCCTTTGAGGATATGCACCCCGAGCACCGGCGCGAAGAACACTGCCACCACCCAGGACACGATCAGGGCCACGGCGATCACCGCGAACAGGGTGAAGGTGTATTCACCCGCAGAGCTGGCGTTGAGGCCAATGGGCACGAACCCAGCCACGGTTACCAAGGTGCCAGTAAGCATGGGGAAGGCTGTCGAGGTATAGGCGAACGTCGCCGCCTGCTCCTTGCTTTCGCCCATTTCCAGCCGCGTGACCATCACCTCCACGGTAATCATCGCATCGTCCACCAGCAGGCCAAGCGCAATGATCAGCGCACCCAGCGAAATCCGCTGCATGGTGATGCCGCTGTACTCCATGAACACGAACACCATGGCCAGCACCAGCGGGATCGAGCAGGCAACCACCAGGCCGGCGCGCACGCCAAGGCTGACGAAACTCACGGCCAGCACGATTACCACCGCCTCGAACAGCGCGCTGGTGAAGCCGCCAACCGCCTGCTTGACCACCACCGACTGGTCGGAGACGGTGTGTACCCCGACACCTACCGGCAGGTCTTCGATCACCTGGTCCATGCGCTTTTTCAGTGCCGCACCAAACACCTGGATATTGCCGCCGGCCTTCATGCCGATAGCCAGGCCTATGGCCGTCTGGCCGTTGTAGCGGAACATGGGCGAAGGCGGGTCGACGTAGCCACGCTCGATGTCGGCGATATCGGCCAGGCGGAAGAAGCGATCGTTGATCCTCAAGTTGACGGTTTGCAGGTCCTTCTCCGAGGCAAACTGCCCGGACGTACGCACCGAGATGCGCTCCGGGCCGGCCTCGATCATGCCGGCCGGTGTCACCGCGTTCTGCGCTTGCAGTGCCTGCATCACCTGGCGCTGGTCAATGCCCAGGGCAGCCAGCTTGCGGGTGGAGAAGTTCAGGTACAGCACTTCGTCCTGAGTGCCGACCAGCTCGATCTTGCCGATGTTGGGTACATCGCGGACCTCGGCCCGCGCCTGTTCCACATAGTCACGCAGCTGGCGCAAGGTCAGGCCGTCGGCGGTAAAGGCATAGATGGAGCCAAATACATCACCGAATTCGTCGTTGAAGCCCGGCCCCTGGATGCCCGCCGGGAATTCGCCACGAATGTCCTGGATCTTCTTGCGCACCTGGTACCAGATGTCCGGGATGTCCTTGGCCTTGGTGGTGTCGCGCAGGTACACGTAGACCGTGGACTCACCGGGGCGGGTGTAGCTTTTGGTGTAGTCGAGCGAGTCGAGTTCTTCGAGCTTCTTCTCGATGCGGTCGGTGACCTGGTACAGGGTTTCGTCCTGGGTCGCGCCGGGCCAGCGGGTCTGGATGACCATGGTCTTGATGGTGAACGACGGGTCTTCCTCACGGCCCAGGTTGAAGTAGGAGAAAATCCCCATCAACAAGCCAACGAACATCAGGTACCAGACGAACGATTGATGCTTGAGTGCCCAGTCGGACAGGTTGAAGCTTCCTTTCATTGCGCATCCTCGTCGAAGGTGACCTTCTGGCCAGGCTTGAGGCTGTTGACGCCCGCGGTGACCACGCGCTCACCGGGCTGCACGCCGGCGCTCAGCACGATGCTGTCAGCGGTGCGCTCGATCAGCGCCACGTCACGGGTGGCCACGGTCTTCTGCTGCGTATCGATCACCCACACCTGGGTCTTGCCGTCGCGCTCGAGCAAGGCACTCAAGGGCAATTCGCTGCGCGGGGATACCTGCGAGCTGAGGGTCACACTGATGGCTGTGCCAAGGTGAAAGGCCGCCGGCGTGCTGGCCAGGGTCAGGCGAGCGCGGCGGGTGCGGGTGGTGGCATCGGCCTGGGGCTCCAGTTCGCGCAGGCTTGCCGTGGTGCTGATGGTCGGGTCCAGTTGCGAGGCCACGGTGAAGGTCAGGCTTTTGCTCAACTGCTCGGCAAGGCCGATTGGCAGGTCGATTACCGCTTCCTTCACGTCCGGTCGGGCCAGGGTCACCACGGCTTGCCCCGCCGTTACCGTTTGCCCGGCTTCGGCCTGCCAGGCGGTAATCACGGCGGCGTGGTCGCTGCGCAGGGTGCTGTAGTCGAGCTGGTCACGGGCCTGGCTGAGCGCAGAGCGCGCCTGCTCCAGCGCTGCGCTGGTGGTTTTCAGGTTGGTCTGGGCGATATCCAGCTGGGCCTGGGCGCCAACGCCGCGGTCATACAGCTGTTGCTGGCGACGGGCATCGGCCTGGGCGTTGATCCACTGCGCCTGCACCTTGGCCAGGTCGCCTTCGGCGGCGCGCAGCTGGTTCTGCTGGTCGGTCGGGTCGAGGGTGGCCAAGGTGTCGCCCGGCTTCACCTGGGCGCCCACATCCAGCCAACGCCGGGCAATGCGCCCGGAAACACGAAAGCCCAAGGTACTTTCAAAACGCGCCTGGATACTGCCGGCGAAGCGGCCCAGTTGCGACTGCACCTGGGGTTCGACCTTGACCGACAGCACCGGCCGAATCGGCTCTGGTGCTTCTTCTTCGCTACTGCAGCCAGCCAGCAATACGCCGGCCGACAGCATCAGCAGCAGGCGTTTCATAGCCCACCCCCTTGGGCCTTGGCGTCGACCTTCTGCACCTGCATGCCGGGGTGCAGCAACTGCCCGCCAGTGACCACCACGGTTTCGCCGCCCTTCAGGCCGCTGGCGACCACAATCCTGCCGGTGAGATAACGGCTGACTTCGACTTTGCGCAATTCCACCTTGTCGCCCTCGCCCACCACCCACACGGCGGGGTCATGCAGGGCCTTGGTCAGCGCCGACCACGGCAGTTCGACGCTGGGCCGGCCCTGGGCATTGGTGGAGGCGGTGACTGGTGCACCCAGTTGCATGCCGGGTGGCACGTCTTTAAGGCCCACCTTGACCTGCACCGTGCCGCTTTGCGCCGACACCGTGGGCGTGATTTCGCGCACGAAACCCTGCGCCTGGACCTTGGGGTCGTCCAGCAGGCTCACGACTACCCCGGCATCGCTGGGCGGCGCCACCAGCAGCGACTCGTAGACATTGAACACCGCATCGCGGTCGCCATCGACGGCCAGGCTGAAGATCGGCATGGTCGCCTGCACCACCTGGCCGACTTCGGCCTGGCGCTCGGTGATCACCCCGGCGGCCTCGGAGACCAGTGCGGTGTAGCTGAGTTGCTCGTTGGCATTGGCCAGTTGCGCCTGGGCGGCCTTGAGCGCGCTCTGATTGCTGCGCAGCGCGGCCTCGGCAGCATCGTATTCGCTCTGGCTGGTGTAACCCTTGGGCAGCAATTTTTGCTGGCGCACGAAGGCGGCGCTGGTCTGGGTGACCCGCGCCTGCGCGGCGAATACTTCGGCCTTGGCCGAGTCGACGTTGTTCTGCAGGTCTTTCGGGTCCAGTCGGGCCAGCACCTGGTTGGCCTTGACGTGATCGCCAACATCGACGCTGCGCGAAATGATCTTGCCGCCGACACGGAACGACAGATCAGTCTGCACCCGCGCCTGCACGTCGCCGGTCAGGGTGACCCTGGCAGCGAAGTCGGTGGGCTGGACCTGCTGCACACCTACCCGAGGCAACGTCTCGGGGACCTCTTCCTTGCTACAGCCGGTGAGCATGTAAAGCAGCCCCAGGCAGACGACCGACAGCGGACGCATCAACGCCATGCTGGCTCCTTGCTTGTGCACAAATGATTGTGGAATGCGACTGTGAGCGTAGTTCAGGGTTCGATAAACATCACTGACGCGGATCAGTTCGGCATTTTCACAGCCTGTGCCGGCCTCTTCGCGGGTGAACCCGCTCCCACAGAGATCGTGCATATGCTGAATCCTGTGCAGTACCTGTGGGAGCGGGTTCACCCGCGAAAGGGCCGGTCCTGCCATATCCAGAAATCATCTGCTTCCCTGGGGGTGCAACACAGCCACTACCTTGGGATGTTGATCTCTATTCAAGGAAGAACCTGATGCCCAGGGCCCAATCCCATCTGCTTCGTCCTGGTCGCTATTCAGAACTTGGCAGGCTGTATCTGCTGACCACTGTTACCCATCGGCGCAAGCCGCTATTCGATGACTTCCACCATGCCCGGTTAGTCATTCACCAATTGCGGCAAGCCGATCAGGAGCACGCCTGCCGCTCACTGGCGTGGGTGCTGATGCCAGACCATCTGCATTGGCTGATCGAGCTGAAAGGAACAACACTGGCTACCCTGATGCGCAGGTTCAAGTCCCGCTCCAGTCTCGCATTACATCAGGCAGGGGTTAAGCATGACCCGGTATGGCAGCCTGGGTATCAGGACCGGGCATTGAGAAGGGAGGAAAGCATGGTGCATGTAGCCCGGTACATTGTTGCCAATCCATTGAGGGCTGGATTGGTCAGAAGTGTCCGGGAATATGCACACTGGGATGCAGTATGGCTTTGATTCGATGCTGGAGCCTTCGCGGCGGGTAGGGCGTGAAAGCGCCGAACCGCCGCGAAAGGGCCGGGTCAGGCCGACGCAGCTACCTGCGTCGGGCGCTTGACCTGCGGCTGCGAAGCATTGGCCGCGGCGCCTTCCTCGATCGCCTGCTGAATCGCCTTGCGACGACGCTCTTCGCTGCGGCGGCTGAAGTACCAGACAAAGAAGGTCACCAGCGACACCGACAGCAGGATCAGGCTGGCCACGGCGTTGATCTCCGGCTTCACGCCCAGGCGCACTGCCGAGAACACTTCCATCGGCAAGGTGGTCGAACCCGGGCCGGACACGAAGCTGGCCAGCACCAGGTCGTCCAGCGACAGCGCGAACGACATCATGCCGCCCGCCGCCAGCGACGGCGCGATCATCGGGATGGTGATCAGGAAGAACACCTTCCACGGCTTGGCACCCAGGTCCATTGCCGCCTCTTCGATCGACAGGTCCAGCTCACGCAGCCGCGCCGATACAACCACCGCCACATACGCCGCACAGAACGTGGTGTGGGCGATCCAGATAGTGACGATACCGCGCTCCTGCGGCCAGCCGATCATCTGCGCCATGGCCACGAACAGCAGCAACAGCGACAGACCGGTGATCACTTCAGGCATTACCAGCGGCGCGGTGACCAGGCCACCGAACAGCGTACGGCCCTTGAAGCGGGTGACCCGGGTCAGCACGAAGGCCGCCAGCGTACCCAGCGCCACCGCCGCCACCGCCGTGTAGCAGGCGATTTCCAGCGAGCGCATCACCGACCCCATCAACTGGGTGTTGTCGAGCAGGCCGACGTACCACTTGATCGACCAGCCACCCCACACCGTCACCAGCTTGGAGGCGTTGAACGAGTAGATCACCAGGATCAGCATCGGCAAGTAGATGAACAGCAAGCCGAGCACCAGCATCAGCTTGGAGAAACTGAAGCGTTTCATGCGCGGCCCTCCATTTCTTTGGCCTGGCTGCGGTTGAACAGCAGGATCGGCACAATCAGAATCGCCAGCATCACTACCGCCAGCGCAGAGGCTACCGGCCAGTCACGGTTGTTGAAGAACTCCTGCCACAGCACTTTACCGATCATCAGGGTTTCCGGGCCGCCGAGCAGTTCAGGGATCACGAACTCGCCCACCACCGGGATGAACACCAGCATGCAGCCGGCGATGATGCCGTTTTTCGACAGCGGCACGGTGATTTTCCAGAAGCTGTTGAAGGTGCTCGAACCCAGGTCGGATGCCGCTTCGAGCAGGCTCTGGTCATGCTTCACCAAGTTGGCGAACAGCGGCAGGATCATGAACGGCAGGTACGAATAGACCACGCCGATGTACACCGCCAGGTTGGTGTTGAGGATCTGCAGCGGCTGGTCGATCAACCCGGTCCACAGCAGGAAGCCGTTAAGCAGCCCGTTGTTGCTGAGGATGCCCATCCAGGCGTAGACGCGGATCAGGATCGCGGTCCAGGTCGGCATCATGATCAGCAGCAGCAGGACGGTCTGGGTTTCCTTCTTGGCGTTGGCAATGGCGTAGGCCATCGGGAAGCCGATCAGCAGGCACAGCAGCGTGCTGAAGAAGGCCATCTTCAACGAGCCCAGATAGGCCGAAAGGTACAGCTCATCCTCGGTCAACAAGCCATAGTTGGCCAGGTTGAGTACCAACTGGATCTTGTCTTCGACGTAGCTGTAGATCTCGGTGTACGGCGGGATCGCCACGTCGGCTTCGGCGAAGCTGATCTTCAGCACGATGAAGAACGGCAGCATGAAGAACAGGAACAGCCAGATGAACGGCACGCCGATCACCACGTGCCGCCCCCTCGGGGTCAGGCGCTGGAAGGCTCGCTTGAGCTTGCGCAGTTTCATGACCGCAGTACCACGCCGCTGTCGTCTTCCCACCACACGTACACTTCATCGCCCCAGGTCGGGCGCGTGCCCTGGCGCTCGGCGTTGGCGACGAACGACTGCACCACCTTGCCGCTCGGCAGCTCGACGTAGAACACCGAGTGGCCGCCCAGGTAGGCGATGTCGTGCACCTTGCCGCGCGACCAGTTGTGCTCGCAGGTCGGTTGCTGAGTAGTGACCAGCATCTTTTCCGGGCGCAGGGCGTAGGTGATGTGCTTGTCTTCCACCGACGTAGTGATGCCGTGGCCGACGTAGATCTTGCGCTCCAGCTCCGGGCTGGCAATGATCGCGTGGCCTTCGGCGTCGTCGACCACGTCACCTTCGAACAGGTTGACGTTGCCGATGAACTCGCACACCAGGCGGCTGGTCGGCGTTTCGTAGATGTCCACAGGCGAGCCGATCTGGGCGATCCAGCCCAGGTGCATGATGGCGATGCGCTGGGCCATGGTCATGGCCTCTTCCTGGTCGTGGGTCACCATCACGCAGGTCACGCCCACGCGTTCGATGATCTCTACCAGTTCCAGCTGCATCTGCGAACGCAGTTTCTTGTCCAGCGCACCCATCGGCTCGTCGAGCAGCAGCAGCTTGGGGCGCTTGGCCAGGGAGCGGGCCAGGGCTACGCGCTGACGCTGTCCACCGGACAGCTGGTGCGGCTTGCGCTTGGCGTACTGGGTCATGTGCACCAGCTTGAGCATCTCGGCCACGCGGGCGTCGATGTCAGCCTTGGGCAGCTTGTCCTGCTGCAGGCCGAAGGCGATGTTCTGTGCCACGGTCATGTGTGGGAACAGGGCGTAGGACTGGAACATCATGTTGATAGGCCGCTCGTAGGGCGGCATGTCGGTGATGTCGACGCCGTCGAGCAGGATCCGCCCTTCGGTAGGGCGCTCGAAGCCGGCCAGCATGCGCAGCAGGGTCGATTTGCCGGAACCGGAGCCACCCAGCAGGGCGAAGATCTCGCCTTTGCGGATTTCCAGTGACACATCGTCTACGGCGATGGTTTCGTCGAACTTCTTCGTGACCCGGTCGATTTTGACCAGCACCTGCTTGGGTTGCTGGCCACCCTCGAGGGCTTTCTTATAGGCACCGGAGGCAACTGCCATGAGTGAAACTCCCAACAAGATTTGTGTGCCCGCCCCTGCTTGGGCGGCGGGCCTGGATTGTTACTTGCCCGACTTGACCTTGGTCCAGCTACGGGTCATCAAACGTTGCACCTTGGGCGGCAACTCTGAATTCACGAACATCTTGTCCAGCACTTCCTGCGGTGGGTAAACCGCAGCGTCAGTCCTCACGGCCTGGTCCATCAGGTCGCCAGCCTTGGGGTTCGGGTTGGCGTAACCGACGTAATCACTGACCTGGGCGATAACCTCAGGTTTCAGCAAATAGTTGATGAAGGCGTGGGCCTCTTTGACGTTCTTGGCGTCGGCGGGGATCGCCAGCACGTCGAACCAGAGGTTGCCGCCTTCCTTGGGAATGGCGTAGGCCAGGTTCACGCCCTTCTTCGCTTCTTCAGCGCGGGCCTTGGCCTGGAAGATATCGCCCGAGAAGCCTGCCGCGACGCAGATGTCGCCGTTGGCCAGGTCGGTGATGTACTTGGACGAGTGGAAGTAGGTCACGTACGGGCGCACGGCCAGCAGCTTCTGCTCGGCTTTTGCATAGTCCTTGGGGTCGGTGCTGTTGGGGTTGAGGCCCATGTAGTTGAGCACCGCCGGCAGCATTTCGTCCGCCGAGTCGAGGAAGGCCACGCCGCACTTGGAGAGTTTCTTCATGTTCTCGGGTTCGAACAGCACGGCCCAGGAGTCGATGGTGTCCACGCCCAGCGCGGCCTTCACCTTGTCGACGTTGTAACCGATGCCGTTGGTGCCCCACAGGTAAGGCACGGCGTACTGGTTGCCCGGGTCGTTCTTTTCCAGGCGTTTCATCAACGCCGGGTCCAGGTTGGCATAATTGGGCAGCAGGCTCTTGTCGAGCTTCTGGAACGCGCCCGCCTTGATCTGCTTGCCGAGGAAATGGTTGGACGGCACTACCACGTCATAGCCGGTGTTACCGGCCAGCAGCTTGCCTTCCAGGGTTTCGTTGGAGTCGAACACGTCCTGCACGGGCTTGATGCCCGTTGCTTTCTCGAAGTCCGCGAGTGTGGTCGGGCCGATATAGTCGGACCAGTTGTAGAAGTGCACCGTAGGCGCCGCTTGGACGCTGCATGCCAGCGTCAGGCCCGCACCGGCCATCAAGGCCTTGCGGAATACAGAAATAGACAAGTGGGTGCTCCTCACAATCAGTGCCTGGGTCGCGACAATGCTGCCGCACACGCAAAACCGGCGCGCAACTTACCTTCGCAGCTTCGATGCCGCAATCAACAAATGCCTTTCACTGGCTCTGGGCCGGTAAAGCCCGGCCCAGAGGTGTCGCATCGGGCTTATTTGCCCGATTTGATCTTGGTCCAGCTGCGGGTGATCACACGCTGCACAGAAGCGTCAGGCGCAGCGATTGCGTACAGCTGCTTCTTCACTTCGGCAGGCGGGTAAATGCTCGGGTCACCGCTGATGTCTTTATCCACGAGCGCAGTGGCAGCCTGGTTGCCGTTCGGGAAGCGCACGGCGTTGGTGATCTCGGCCATGATTTCCGGCTGCAGCAGGAAGTTCATGAACTGGTAGGCCTCATCCTTGTGCTCGGCATCTTTCGGGATGGCGACCATGTCGTAGAAAGTACCGGCGCCTTCTTTCGGAATGACGTAGTCCACTTTGACCTTGTCGCCGGCTTCGTGGGCACGGGCCTTGGACTGCTCCAGGTCACCCGAGTAACCGACGGCTACACAGATGTTGCCGTTGGCCATGTCGCCGATGTACTTGGAGGAGTGGAAATAGGTGATCGAAGGACGAATCTTGAGGAACAGGTCCTCGGCGGCCTTCAGGTCTTCTTTCTTGGTGCTGTCGCTCGGCAGGCCCAGGTAGTGCAGCGCGGCCGGGATCATTTCGGTCGGTGCATCCAGGAAGCTCACACCGCAGCTTTTGAGCTTGGCAATGTTCTCAGGCTTGAACACGACGTCCCACGAGTCGATCTTGTCCACGCCCAGCGCGGCCTTGACCTTCTCCGGGTTGTAGCCGATGCCGATCGAGCCCCACATGTACGGGAAGGCGTGCTTGTTGTCCTTGTCGCTGGCATCGCCAACGGCTTTGAGCAGGTCCGGATCGAGGTTTTTCCAGTTAGCCAGCTTGGAACGGTCCAGTTCCTCGTAAACCCCCGCCTTGATCTGCTTGGCCAGGAAGTTGTTGGACGGCACCACGATGTCGTAGCCCGACTTGCCTGCCAGCAGCTTGGCTTCGAGGGTTTCGTTGCTGTCGAAGACGTCGTACTTGACCTTGATACCGGTCTGCTTCTCGAACTTGGCGATGGTGTCCGGCGCGATGTAGTCCGACCAGTTGTAGACGTTCAACACCTTGTCGTCAGCCTGTGCAGCAGTAGCCATGGCACCCATCAGGGCTGCGGCCAGCAACGTCTTGCCCATTTTATTCATGCGTCATGCTCCAGAATTTTTATTTAGCCATCTGTTCAGCAGCCAGGACCTACGGTGCAGAGCGCGCGGCGACTGAATCAGTCGCTAGTCTGGCAAGTTACGAGGCTCTGTTTCAAGGAAAGCAGAGCCTTGTAACGACTTAATGTCACATCGCTAGCCTAGCAAATGCTTACCGAATCGCCTCGAGGGTCAAGTCGAGGCATTTGCGTGCCTTTTCCACCAGTTCGTCGATTTCCGCATGGCTGATGACCAGCGGCGGCGCGATGATCATGGTGTCACCCACCGCACGCATGATCAGGCCGTTTTCGAAGCAGAAGGTGCGGCAGATCATGCCCACGCCCTTGCCCTCGTAACGGCTGCGGGCGGCCTTGTCCTTGACCAGCTCGATCGCGCCAAGCATGCCAAGGCCGCGCACTTCACCCACCAGCGGGTGGTCCTGCAGCTCACGCAAACGCTTTTGCAAATACGGTGCCGCTTCAGTGCGAGCCTTTTCGACAATTTTCTCGTCGCGCAGGATGCGCAGGTTTTCCAGGCCCACCGCGGCCGCTACCGGGTGGCCCGAATAGGTGAAGCCGTGGTTGAAGTCACCGCCTTCGCTGATCACCTTGGCCACTTTGTCACGCACGATCACACCGCCCATGGGGATGTAACCGGAGGTCAGGCCCTTGGCGATGGTCATCAGGTCGGGCTTGAGGTCGTAATAGTCAGAGCCGAACCATTCGCCGGTACGGCCGAAACCGCAGATGACTTCGTCGGCAACGAACAGGATGTCGTATTTGGCGAGAATCTCCTTCACCTTCGGCCAATAGGTTTCTGGCGGGATGATCACGCCGCCTGCGCCCTGGATAGGCTCGGCGATGAAGGCGGCGACGTTGTCTTCGCCCACTTCGAGGATTTTCTTCTCCAACTGCTCGGCCGCCCAGACACCGAACGCATCCGGGGTCATGTCACCGCCTTCGCCGAACCAGTACGGTTGCGGGATGTGCACGATGCCCGGGATCGGCAAGCCGCCCTGCTCGTGCATGCCGCTCATGCCGCCCAGGCAAGCACCGGCGAAGGTGGAGCCGTGGTAGCCGTTGATACGGCTGATGATGGTCTGCTTGTGCGGCTTGCCCTTCAACGCCCAGTAGTGGCGCACCATGCGCAGCACGGTGTCGTTGCCTTCGGAGCCGGAGCCGGTGAAGAACACATGGGTCATGCCCTCGGGCGCCACATCGGTAATGGCCTTGGCCAGTTCCAGTGCAGGCGGGTGGGCCGTCTGGAAGAACAGGTTGTAGTACGGCAGCTCGCGCATCTGCTTTTCTGCTGCCTGCACCAGCTCTTCACGGCCGTAACCGACCGCCACGCACCACAGGCCCGCCATGCCGTCGAGGATCTTGTGCCCCTCGCTGTCCCACAAATGCACCCCCTGGGCCTTGGTGATGATGCGCGGCCCCTTCTCCTTCAGCTGCTTGTAGTCACTGAAAGGTGCGAGATGGTGCTCCCCGCTCAGGGTTTGCCATTCACGGGTTTGCGGGTTGTTGGTGCTCATGTGCTTCTCCGTTGTTCGACAGCCGCGCTCCAGCGGCCCCAGGGTTTATCAGACAGCGAACAGCAGGAACTCTCGCTCCCAGGAACTGATGACACGCTTGAAGTTTTCGTGCTCGGCGCGCTTGGTTGCGACGTAGCCGGTGATGAACTTCTTGCCCAGGTACTGCACCAGCGCACGGCTGTTTTCCATGCGCTCCAGGGCGTCTTCGATGGTCAGCGGCAAGCGCAGGTTGCGGCGTTCGTAGCCACGGCCCTGTACCGGCGCGCTGGCCTGAATGCCTTCGACCATGCCGATGTAGCCACACAGCAGGCTGGCAGCAATGGCCAGGTATGGGTTGGCGTCGGCGCCCGGCAGGCGGTTCTCGACCCGGCGGCTTTGCGGGCCGGCATCCGGTACGCGCAGGCCGACAGTGCGGTTTTCTTCGCCCCACTCCACGTTCACCGGCGCCGAAGTGTCGGGCAGGAAGCGCCGGAACGAGTTGACGTTGGGGGCGAACAGCGGCAGTGCCTCGGGGATGAACTTCTGCAGGCCACCGATGTGGTGGAGGAACAGCTCGCTCATGCTGCCGTCTTCATTGCTGAAGATGTTCTTGCCGGTGGCCACGTCGACCACGCTCTGGTGCAGGTGCATGGCACTGCCCGGCTCGCCGGTCATCGGCTTGGCCATGAAGGTGGCAGCCACGTTGTGCTTGAGCGCCGCCTCGCGCATGGTGCGCTTGAACACCAGGATCTGGTCGGCCAGGTGCAGGGCGTCGCCGTGACGGAAGTTGATTTCCATCTGCGCCGTGCCGTCTTCGTGGATCAGCGTGTCCAGGTCCAGCTGCTGCAGTTCGCACCAGTCGTAGACGTCTTCGAACAGCGGGTCGAATTCGTTGGCGGCTTCGATCGAGAATGACTGGCGGCCGGTTTCCGGGCGGCCCGAACGGCCTACCGGGGGCTGTAACGGGAAGTCCGGGTCTTCGCTGCGCTTGGTCAGGTAGAACTCCATCTCAGGCGCGACAATAGGCTGCCAGCCCTTGTCGGCGTAGAGCTTGAGGACTTTCTTCAAGACGTTGCGTGGCGACAGTTCGACCGGGTTGCCCTTCTTGTCGTAGGTGTCGTGGATCACCTGCGCAGTCGGCTCGATGGCCCACGGTACAAGGAACACGGCATTCTCGTCGGGGCGGCAGATCATGTCGATGTCGGCCGGGTCGAGCAGTTCGTAATAGATGTCGTCGTCGACGTAGTCGCCGGTCACGGTCTGCAGCAGCACGCTCTCGGGCAGGCGCATGCCTTTTTCGGCGATGAATTTGTTGGTGGGCGAAATCTTGCCGCGCGTGATGCCGGTCAGGTCACTGATCATGCATTCGACTTCGGTGATCTTGTGCTCTTTCAACCAATCGGTGAGCTGGTCGAGGTTGTTACTCATAAATACCTCAGGAGGTAAGGTGGGCCGCGCATTGATTCTGGATGGAGTAGATTGCTAAAGCAAAAACCCCCGCGCAGCGCCGCAGTGGATACACTGAAAACAAGTGTGTCCATAATGAGTTGGAAGGGCAGGAAGACGAAGCGAAGAGCGGCAAGCCGCTACGAGGGCAGGCCCGGAGACGCCAAACGTCAATTATTGCGGCCAGGGCGACCACGCCAGTGACGAAGCTTGCAAAAACGACAGAGGTACCCGTTGGCACTGCGCAGGCAGTGCTTTCAGGTCGCGGCAAGCGGACCATATGACCCTCGTATTATTGTGTTCTGGGTTGTGACCGAGCTTAGCCTTGTTCATTTTTTTACACAACACCCGCGTAAAAAATAAAAGACGGTACGCTTGAGATAGCCCTTCACACGTGAAATAGCGGATAATGGCACGCCCCGATTTGCAGCAAATCTGCCGTAGATGTGCCATTTCAGGGCATCATGGGGTTGGCTTGACATCAGTATGGCTTTTCGATTGACTGGTCCTGCAAGCCCCCCTTGATTGATATTTTTAACAACAAAGGTGTTGCATCATGTCGGTACCCCCGCGTGCCGTTCAGCTTAACGAAGCGAACGCGTTCCTTAAGGAACATCCTGAGGTTCTCTACGTTGACCTTCTGATTGCAGATATGAATGGTGTGGTGCGTGGCAAGCGCATTGAGCGCACCAGCCTCCACAAGGTTTACGAGAAAGGCATCAACCTGCCGGCCTCCCTCTTCGCCCTGGACATCAACGGTTCCACCGTCGAAAGCACCGGGCTTGGCCTGGACATCGGCGATGCTGACCGCATCTGCTACCCGATCCCCGACACGCTCTGTAATGAGCCGTGGCAAAAGCGCCCCACTGCCCAACTGCTGATGACCATGCACGAGATCGAAGGCGAGCCGTTCTTCGCCGACCCTCGTGAAGTGCTGCGTCAGGTAGTGAGCAAGTTCGACGAACTGGGCCTTACCATCTGTGCTGCATTCGAGCTGGAGTTCTACCTGATCGACCAGGAGAACGTGAACGGCCGCCCACAGCCGCCGCGCTCGCCAATTTCGGGCAAACGCCCGCAGTCGACCCAGGTGTACCTGATCGACGACCTCGACGAATATGCCGACTGCCTGCAGGACATCCTCGAAGGCGCGAAAGAGCAAGGCATCCCGGCCGACGCCATCGTCAAGGAAAGCGCCCCGGCGCAGTTCGAAGTCAACCTGCACCACGTCCCAGACCCGCTCAAGGCCTGTGACTACGCGGTACTGCTCAAGCGGTTGATCAAGAACATCGCCTACGACCATGAAATGGACACCACCTTCATGGCCAAGCCCTATCCGGGCCAGGCAGGCAACGGCCTGCATGTACACATTTCCGTGCTGGACAAAGATGGCCACAACATCTTCACCAGCGAGGATCCCGAGCAGAACGCCGCGCTACGTCACGCTGTCGGCGGTGTGCTCGAGACCCTGCCCGCGTCCATGGCGTTCCTTTGCCCGAACGTCAACTCGTACCGCCGCTTTGGCGCGCAGTTCTATGTACCGAACGCGCCAAGCTGGGGCCTGGACAACCGCACCGTAGCGCTGCGTGTGCCAACAGGCTCTGCCGATGCCGTGCGCCTCGAGCACCGGGTAGCCGGCGCCGATGCCAACCCGTACCTGATGATGGCAGCCGTGCTGGCTGGAGTGCACCATGGCCTGACCAACAAGATCGAGCCGGGCAAGCCGATCGAAGGCAACTCGTACGAGCAGCTGGAGCAGAGCCTGCCGAACAACCTGCGCGATGCCCTGCGCGAGCTGGACGACAGCGAGATCCTCAACAAGTACATCGATCCGAAGTACATCGACATCTTTGTCGCGTGCAAGGAAAGCGAGCTGGAGGAGTTCGAGCACTCGATCTCCGACCTCGAGTACAACTGGTACCTGCACACCGTGTAAAAAAAACGCCGCCCACAAGGGCGGCGTTTTTGTTTGAGACCGGTGTCGCCTGCTTCGCGGGCACGCCCGCTCCCACAGGTAGACCACAGGCTTCAGCCCTGCAGATTACCCTGTGGGAGCGGGCGAGCCCGCGAAGAGGCCGGCACAGGCTTACAGGGGCTTCTCGAAAATTTTCGAATTACGCTGGTAGTTGTACAGCGAAGCCCGCGCCGATGGCAGGCGCTCCACGCCGCTGGGTGCAAAACCGCGCTCACGGAACCAGTGCGCAGTACGCGTCGTCAGCACAAACAGGGTATTCAAACCCATCTGTCGCGCCCGGCTCTCGATGCGCTCCAGCAATTCATCCCCGCGCCCGCCGTGGCGGTATTCCGGGTTCACCGCCAGGCACGCCAACTCCCCTGCTTCAGATTCGGCAATGGGGTACAGCGCCGCACAGGCGATGATCATGCCCTCGCGCTCGACCACGCTGAACTGCTCGATCTCCCGCTCCAGCACTTCACGCGAGCGGCGCACCAGAATGCCCTGTTCTTCCAGCGGGCTGATCAGCTCCAGCAAGCCGCCCACATCCTCGATGGTCGCCTCGCGCACTACTTCGAACTGTTCCTGCGACACCAGCGTACCGCCACCACCACGGGTGAACAGCTCGGTCAGCAGCGCGCCGTCCTCGGCATAACTGACAATGTGGCTGCGTGCCACGCCGCCCTTGCAAGCCTCGGCGGCGGCATCCAGCAGCTCACCCTGGTAGTCGCTGCCCAGGCGCTGCAGGTGCGGGGCAACCTGCTGCGGGCGCAGTTCCCGCACCAGCTTGCCGTCGGCGTCCAGCAGGCCCGGCTCGGCGCCGAACAGCAGCAACTTGTCGGCGCCCAGCTCGATGGCGGCACGGGTGGCCACGTCTTCGCAGGCCAGGTTGAAGATTTCGCCGGTAGGCGAGTAGCCCAACGGCGACAGCAGCACGATGGAGCGCTCGTCGAGCAGGCGGCTGATGCCCTTGCGGTCGACCCGGCGCACTTCACCGGTGTGGTGGTAGTCCACCCCTTCAAGCACGCCGATCGGCCGCGCGGTGACCAGGTTGCCGGACGCCACGCGCAGGCGCGAGCCCTGCATCGGCGACGCGGCGATGTCCATCGACAGGCGCGCCTCGATGGCCAGGCGCAGGGCGCCAACGGCATCGATCACGCAGTCCAGGGTGGCGGCATCGGTGATACGCAGGCCATGGTGGTAGTGCGGGGTTAGCCCCCGATCGGCCAATCGGCTTTCGATCTGCGGGCGCGAGCCATGCACCAGTACCAGGCGCACACCAAGGCTGTGAAGCAGCACCAGGTCGTGGACGATGTTGCCGAAATTAGGGTGTTCCACCCCATCGCCAGGGAGCATGACCACGAAGGTGCAGTCGCGATGGGCGTTGATGTACGGGGAGGCATGACGCAGCCAGTTGACGTAGTCGGGCATGACAGGGCCTGTGAATAAGTGGACGGAGAACGGCGATACAAGGGGCGTTCAAGATCATCGTCGGAACAGGCTTGCGGTCACGCGCGGTCTCCTCTAGGCAGGAACGAATCAACTCGATTGACGTTTAGTGCAGGCAATAGTGCCGGATCAGGTCACGCAATAGACGCACGGTAGGCTCGATTCGTGACATTTCAAGGTATTCGCCGGGCTGGTGGGCACAGGCGATGTCACCAGGGCCCAGCACGATGGTCTGGCAGCCCAGCTGCTGAAGATAAGGCGCTTCGGTGCCGAACGCCACCGCTTCGGCGCGATGGCCGGTCAGGCGTTCCGCCACTTGCACCAGCTCGGCATCGGCAGCCTGCTCGAACGGCGGCACCTCCGGGAAAAGTGGCGCGTAGTCGATGCGCACATCATGGCGCTCGGCCACGGGCACCAACTTCTCGCGAATGGCTGCGCGCAGTTGCTCTACATCCATGCCCGGCAACGGTCGCAGGTCGAATTCAAGCGCACACTGGCCGCAGATGCGGTTGGGGTTGTCGCCGCCGTGGATGCAGCCAAAGTTCATGGTCGGGGTCGGCACGGTGAACTGTGGGTTGCGATAGGTTTGCTGCCATTGCTGGCGCAGGCCCATCAGCTCGCCCATTACCGCATGCATGGCCTCCATGGCGCTGCGGCCCAGGTTCGGGTCCGACGAATGGCCGCTACGCCCGAGGATGTCGATGCGGTCCATGAGAATGCCCTTGTGCATGCGGATCGGCCGTAGCCCGGTAGGCTCGCCGATGACCGCCGCACGGCCCAGCGGCTGGCCGGCCTCGGCCAGGGCGCGGGCACCGGACATGGAGCTTTCTTCGTCGCAGGTGGCGAGGATCAGCAGTGGTTGCTTGAAATCGTGCTCCAGCAGCGGGATGACGGCTTCGATGACCAGGGCAAAAAAGCCCTTCATGTCGCAACTGCCCAGGCCGACCCAGCGGCCATCGACCTCGGTCAGCTTCAACGGGTCGCTGGCCCACAGTTGTTCGTCATAGGGCACAGTGTCGCTGTGCCCGGCCAGCACCAGGCCACCTGGGCCGCTGCCACGGCTGGCCAGCAGGTTGAACTTGCCCGGCGTGACCTGCTGGATGTCGCATGTGAACCCCAGGTCGCCCAGCCACCCCGCCAGCAGGTCGATGACCTGGCGGTTGGACTGGTCCAGCGCGGGCTGGGTGCAACTGACCGAAGGCGCGGCGATCAAGGCGGCAAACTGGTCTTTCAGCGTCGGCAACGGCATGCGCAAACTCCTCGGAAGCGTTGCCCATCATAGGACTATCCGCCGTCTGGAATAAACCGTTGGCGGCTGACTGCTGTAGACTCTCCGCCAACCACGCCCCTCTTTCGAGTCTGTGATGCACAAAGAAACCGAACTGAAGCTCCGCGCCAGCCGCGAGACCCTTGCCGCCCTGCGCGAGCACCCTCTGCTGAAAAAGCGCAACAAGTCCGGCTGGCAGACCCGTGAACTGCTCAACCAGTACTTCGACACCCCCGAGCGTGAGCTGTCCGCCGCCCGTGTCGCCCTGCGCCTGCGCCGCGATGGCGATGCCGTCATCCAGACCCTCAAGTGCCGCGGCACCAGCGTGGCCGGCCTGTCCGAGCGCAACGAGTACGAATGGAACCTGGACAAGGTCAAGCTCGACCTGAAGAAACTGGACGCCACCTGCTGGCCCGAGCAACTGGCAGGCCTGGACAAGAAAACCATCAAGCCGCTGTTCACCACCGACTTCAGCCGTGAATACGCCGAAATCGCCTGGGGCCGTGGCAAGAGCAAAGTGGTGATCGAGGCCGCGCTGGACCAAGGCTTCGTGATTGCCGGCAAGCGCAAGGAAGAGATCTGCGAGCTGGAGCTGGAACTGCGCGAAGGTGACCCGCAAGCGCTGTTGGAGCTGGCCGCCGAGCTGGCCGCCAGCCTGCCGCTGATGCCCTGCGACATCAGCAAGGCCGAGCGTGGCTACCGCCTGCTGGAGCCGGACAGCTACGAGCTGGGCCTGCCGCACACCGAGCTGGAAGCCGAAATGGCCCTGGACGACGCCTACGCCGCATTGGCCTGGCAACTGCTGGGCAGCAGCCAGCGCCTGGCCGAGCAGTACCGCCACAACGGCCACTGGCGCCTGCTGCAGGACTGGGTCGAGTGCCTGAGCGAACTGCGCGCCCTCACCGCCAGCCTGGGCCAGGCCGCGCCGCGTGCCAGCACCCGTGACCTGCGCAGCAGCCTCGATGCCCTGCTGGAAGACTGGCGCCCGCTGGTGCAGGCCGGCAACGACGACGAAGACATCCGCCGCGCCGCGCCCGAGCAGTTTGCCGAAGAGCTGGAAGACGTGCGCTGGGGCCAGTTCTCGCTGGAAACCTCGCGCTGGCTGCTGGCCCGCGCCTGGACCGTGGAGCGCAAAGGCCGTGGCGAGCGTCAGGGCAAGGCGCAGCTGGCCAGCTGGCTGGCGCACCTGCTGGGGGAGGAAGGCCGTGCGTTGAAGCTGCCGCTGTACACCCAGCGCCCGGAAGACCTGGCCGAGCAGCTGCCACGTATCGAGCAACTGCTGGGCTGGCTGCACCACGCCCGCCAGGTGCTGGAAGCGCCGCAGATGGACCGCCTGTATGGCGACCTGAAGAAGCTGCACGAGCTGGCCGAACTGCCGATCAGCGATGAAGTGCTGGAAGCCCGTATCGAACAGGCTCGGGCGGTAGACCAGAGCCGCGGCTGGAAGCACCTGCTCAAGGCTTGATACCACATCGCCTTTTTCGCAGCACAAGGCTTACAGGTGGACGCAATCCCTGTAAGAGCAGCCTTGTGCTGCGAAGAGGCCCGTTTTGCCACAGATTTTTTCATGTCAGACCGGCCCCTTCGCAGCGCACGGCTGCTCCTACAGTTACCGCATCTACCTTGCAATGTGTGTCCTACCGCGAAAGTGGCAGGCTGGTGGTGGACTTGATCTCGGACAGCGCCACAATGGAGTTCACTTCCTGAATGCCCGGCACGTTCGACAGCTTTTCGAAGAAGAACCGCTCGTAGGCCTCGATATCCGACGTGACGATGCGCAGCAGAAAGTCCACCGCCCCCATCAGCACGTAACACTCAAGCACCTCCGGAAACCCGCGGATCGCCTCGGTGAACTCGGTGAAGTTGGAGCGCCCGTGAGCATTGAGCTTCACCTCGGCGAAAATCTGCGTGTTCAGGCCGACCTTCTTGCGGTCCAGCAGGGTCACCTGCCCGCGAATCACCCCCTCTTCCTTCAAGCGTTGTATGCGCCGCCAGCACGGCGATTGCGACAGCCCTACGCGTTCGGCGACCTGCGCGCTGGACAGCGAAGCGTCCTCTTGCAGCAGTTCGAGAATGCGGCGGTCGTAAGCGTCCAGCTCGCTGTGCATTGTTCAATCTCCTGAAAGCCAATATCTGAATCAATCAATTCGCCAACACAGCGAAATGATTAAATCATAGCGAAAAAATACCGCCGCCAACGTGCAAAAATTTCTCCCAAATTCGCGGAGACCAGCATGAACGCACAACCCCGTACCGACGCCTGGGCCGCCAGCAACGCCCACAGCACCGTGCACTACCGCCTGCAGGCCGACGCCGAGCCCGACAGCCTGTGCCGCGTGCTCAACCTGTTTGCCCTGCAGTTCCTGACCCCGCACAGCGTGCACGTCAGCCAGCAGGAAGACTGGCTGGATATCGAAGTCGGCATTGGCGGCCTGAGCTGGCACCGGGCCGAAGTGATTGCGCAGAAACTGCGTAACCTGGTGTGTGTGGGTGAAGTGAGCCTGACCAACATGCACCGGGTGGAGCTGGCGGTTGTATGAACATTTGCGGCCCTATCGCCGGCAAGCCAGCTCCCACAGGATCACCACAGGTTCGAACATTGCGCAGTAACTGTGGGAGCTGGCTTGCCGGCGATGGGCCGGTACAGAAATAGCAAACTCACCACAGGTTCGAACATTGCGCAGTACCTGTGGGAGCTGGCTTGCCGGCGATGGGGCCGGTACAGAAAGAGCAAACTCACCACAGGTTCGAACATTGCCCAGTACCTGTAGGAGCTGGCTTGCCGGCGATGGGGCCGGTACAGAAAGAGCAAACTCACCACAGGTTCGAACATTGCGCAGTACCTGTGGGAGCTGGCTTGCCGGCGATGGGGCCGGTACAGAAATAGCAAATTCCTGAAACCCTTCACCTCCGATGCTCTTCCGCTGCCCGGCTAGCCTTGATCAGCACTCCTCATCAGGCACGGACGCCAACCATGCACACCCCCGACAACCTGGAACTCGACCTGAAGCACGTGCTACAGGCCCTGCTCGCCGACCAGTACCTGCACGCCACCGACACCCTGCAAGTACTCGAACGCGCCGCCACACATCCCACCGCCCACCCCTTGGAACAAGTCGCCGCCTGCTGCCTGAAAGACCGCCGCCAACCTGGCCAACTGCTGGACTTGGACAGCCTCTGCCAATGGCTGGCCAACAAGGTCGGCCAGCCCTACCTGCGTATCGACCCCATGCAGCTCGACCTGCCCCAGGTCGCCGGCCTGGTATCCCCCGCTTTCGCCCAGCGCCACGGTATCCTCATCGTCGCCGACGACCCTTCCGGCATCACCGTGGCCAGCGCCCAGCCTTACCAGGACGACTGGCAGGCTGACCTGGCCCGCAGCCTGGGACGCCCGATCCGCCGCGTGCTGGCCAACCCGTTGCAGATTCGCCAGTCAGGGCAGTCGTTTCACCGCCTGGCCCAGTCGGTAAAGGGCGCGCAGCACCAGCAATCGACCAGCCTGGGCGAACTCGAACAGTTGCTGGAACTGGGCAAGCGCCAGACCGAAGCCAGCGCCGACGACGCGCACATCGTGCATATTGTCGACTGGCTGCTGCAGTACGCCATTGATCAGCGCGCCAGCGATATCCACCTGGAACCCCGACGCGCACAGGGCCAGTTGCGCTACCGCATCGATGGCCTGCTGCACACCGTCTACGCCTTCCCCGCCGGGGTCACCCTGGCGCTGGTCAGCCGCCTGAAACACCTGGGCCGCCTGGACGTTGCAGAAAAGCGCCGCCCGCAGGACGGCCGCCTGCAAAGCCGGCTACCAGGTGGCGGTGAAGTGGAGCTAAGGCTGTCGACCCTGCCGACCCCGTTCGGCGAAAAGCTGGTACTGCGCCTGTTCGACCCGCACCAACTGCACGAGGGCTTCGAGCGCCTCGGTCTGGAGGGGCCACAACTGGCCCAGTGGCAAGGCCTGCTGCGCCAGCGCCAGGGCATCATCCTGGTCACCGGCCCCACCGGTTCCGGCAAGACCAGCACGCTGTACGCCAGCCTCAAGCTGCTGGCCACGCCGCAGGTCAACCTGTGCACCATCGAAGACCCTATCGAGCGCCTGGAACCGGCCTTCAACCAGCTGCAGGTACAGCCCGCGCTAGACCTGGGTTTTGCCAGCGCCGTGCGGGCCATGCTGCGCCAGGACCCTGACATCATCATGATCGGCGAGATCCGCGACCGCGAAACGGCGCTGGTGGCGGTGCAGGCGGCCCTGACCGGGCACCTGGTACTGTCGACCCTGCATACCAACGACGCCTGCGCTGCAATCACCCGCCTGCAAGAGCTGGGTGTGGCCGACTACCTGATCAAGGCCACGCTGGTCGGGATCATGGCCCAGCGACTGGTGCGTACTGTGTGCCCAGACTGTGTGGCGAATCCATCAGCCAGTTGCCTGACCTGCCGTGGCACCGGTTTTCATGGGCGTACGGGCCTGTTCGAGCTGCTGCAGCCCAGCGAAAGCCTGCGTGCATTGATTGGCCCGAACGCCGACCTGACCGGTTTGCGGCAACAGGCGCTGGACGATGGCCTGGTTGACCTGCGCCGTTGCGGCGAGGCCAAAGTGGCTTGCGGGCAGACCCGTGCCGAGGAAGTGCTGCGCGTCTGCAGCTGACGAAAAGTCCTTTGTATTCAAGGAACTTGCCTTGCCCGGAAAGATCCAACCGCGCATCTTCAACCCTCACCCTTCGAGGTGTTTCAACATGCGTCTCAAAACCGCCATCGCTGCCGCTGCCTTGCTTTCGCTGCCCATTGGCTCGGCCATGGCCGATACCTTCTGGCGTAACGTGATGACTTCCGGTGCAACCACGGCATCGAGCTACCTGACCTCGCGAGATCACAAACTGGTTGTGGCCGCGCAGGATGACGCTAGCAGCTTCGTCGCCAGCGAAGGCGCGATCCGCGGGCCGTTCCTGGAAGCGGCCATGCGCCAGGCGCGGGCAGAGCACCCAGGGATGCAGGCTTCCGACATGGAGCTGGCCAATGCCATCCTGGCCAAGAATGCGGTAGCCGAGTAACCGCGTCGCCTGCTTCGCGGGCCTGCCCGCTCCCACAGGGACCGCACAAGGCTGAGTCTTGTGCAATGCCTGTGGGAGCGGGCAAGCCCGCGAAAAACCCAGCACCAATCTCAGCGATATGCCTCCACCGGCACACACGCGCAGAACAGGTTCCTGTCCCCATACACGTTGTCCACCCGGTTCACCGCCGGCCAGTACTTGTGCTGGCGCACGTGAGCACTGGGCGCCACCGCCTGCTCCAGGCTGTAGGGTCGGTCCCACACCCCCAGCACATCGGCCAAGGTATGCGGCGCGTGCTTGAGCGGGTTGTTCTCCGCTGGCCAGTTGCCTTCCTGCACCTCGCCAATCTCTGCACGAATCGCCAGCATCGCCTCGACGAACCGGTCCAGCTCGGCTTTCGACTCACTTTCGGTTGGCTCTACCATCAGCGTACCCGGCACCGGGAACGACATGGTCGGGGCATGGAAGCCATAGTCCATCAGGCGCTTGGCTACGTCCTCCTCGCTGATGCCAGTCAGTGTCTTCAACGGCCGCAGGTCGAGGATGCATTCATGCGCCACCCGCTGGTTGCGCCCGCGGTAGAGCACCGGGAAGGCGCCGCCCAACTGGCTGGCCAGGTAGTTGGCCGAAAGGATCGCCACCTCGCTGGCATCGGCCAACTGCGGCCCCATCATGGCAATGTACATCCAGCTGATCGGCAAGATGCTTGCGCTACCCCAGGGCGCAGCGCTGACCGCGCTGTTGTTCGGGTCCAGGCCGGGCACCGGTACCACCGGGTGGCTGGCTACAAACGGCGTTAGGTGCGCGCGAATACCGATCGGCCCCATGCCTGGGCCACCCCCGCCGTGGGGAATGCAGAAGGTCTTGTGCAGGTTCATGTGCGAGACATCGGCACCGATGTCGGCCGGACGCGTCAGGCCCACCTGGGCATTGAGGTTGGCGCCATCCATGTACACCTGGCCGCCGTGCTGATGGACCACTTCGCAAATTTCGCGAATACCCTCTTCGTACACCCCGTGGGTGGACGGGTACGTGACCATCAGGCATGACAGGCGCTCCCCGGCCGCGTGGGCCTTGGCCTTGAGGTCGGCCAGGTCGACGTTGCCGTGCGCGTCGCAATCCACGATCACCACTTCCATGCCCGCCATTTGCGCCGACGCCGGGTTGGTGCCGTGGGCCGACGACGGGATCAGGCACAGCGTGCGCTGTGGCTGGTGGCGGCTGCGATGGTAGCGAGTAATGGCCATCAGGCCTGCGTACTCGCCCTGGGCACCGGAGTTGGGCTGCATGCAGATGGCGTCGAAGCCGGTAATCGCGCACAGCCAGCGTTCGAGTTCATCGATCATCGCCTTGTAACCCGTGGCCTGGGCCGCCGGGGCAAAGGGGTGCATCTGGGCAAAGCCGGGCCAGGTGATGGGGATCATCTCACTGCTGGCGTTGAGCTTCATGGTGCACGAACCCAGCGGGATCATCGACTGGTTCAGGGCCAGGTCCTTGTTCTCCAGCTGCTTGAGGTAGCGCAGCATCTCGGTTTCGCTGTGGTGCAGGTTGAACACCGGGTGAGCGAGAAACGGCGTGCGCCGCACCAGGCCGGCGGGAATGCCTTCGGGCAGGGCCAGCTGGTCGAGGGCGGCAATCTCCAGGCCGTGGTCCACACCCAGGAAGATATCGAACAGGCGCAGCACCGTGTGCTCGTTACAGGTTTCGTCCAGGCTCACGCCCAGGTGCCCGCGGCCCAGAATGCGCAAGTTGATGTGCGCGGCTTCGGCGCTTTCGATAATGGCCGCCTGGGCACCGCCTACATCCAGGGTGAGGGTGTCGAAGAAATGCTGGTTGAGCCGCTGGATGCCTTTGGCTTCCAGGCCAGCCGCCAGGATGAAGGTCAGCCGGTGCACGCGCTGGGCGATGCGCTGCAGGCCTTCGGGGCCGTGGTACAACGCGTAGAAGCCGGCAATGTTGGCCAACAACACCTGGGCCGTGCAGATGTTGGAGTTGGCCTTCTCACGGCGGATATGCTGCTCGCGGGTTTGCAGGGCCATGCGCAGCGCCGTGTTGCCACGGGCATCGCGGGACACGCCAATGATGCGCCCCGGCATGGCACGCTTGTAGTCGTCGCGGCAGGCGAAGTAGGCCGCGTGGGGGCCGCCGTAGCCCATCGGCACGCCGAAGCGCTGGGTCGAGCCCAGTACCACATCGGCGCCCAGCTCGCCGGGGGGCGCCAGCACCACCAGGCTGAGCAGGTCGGCAGCCACGCAGGCCAGCGCCTGCTGGCTGTGCAGATGGTCGATCTGCGGGCGCAGGTCGCGCACCTCGCCGTGGGTATCGGGGTACTGCAGCAACGCGCCGAACACCGAGTGTTTGCCAAGGTTATCCACAGCGTCGACGATCAGTTCGAAGCCAAAGCCCTCGGCGCGGGTCTTCAGCACCGACAGTGTCTGCGGGTGGCAGTGCTGGTCGGCAAAGAAGGCGTTGCTCTTGTTGCGCGCCATCCGCTTGGCCAAGGCCATGGCCTCGGCGGCGGCGGTGGCTTCATCGAGCAGCGAGGCATTGGCCAGCGCCAGCCCGGTGAGGTCGATGACCATTTGCTGGAAGTTCAGCAACGCCTCCAGCCGGCCTTGGGCGATTTCGGGTTGATACGGCGTATAGGCGGTGTACCAGCCGGGGTTTTCCAGCACGTTACGCAGGATGACCGTGGGGGTGATGGTGCCGTGGTAGCCCATGCCGATGAGGCTGGTCCAGACCTGGTTCTGCTCGGCGTACCCGGCGAGCTTGGCCAGGGCGGCCTGTTCGTCCAGCGCCGCTGGCAGGTCGAGGGGGCGATTGAGGCGGATGTCTGGCGGTACGGTCTGCTCGATCAGCTCGTTGCGGCTGGCAACACCCAACACGTTGAGCATGGCCTGCTGCTCTGCGGCATCGGGGCCCAGGTGGCGACGCAGGAAAGGGTTGAGCTCTTGCAGTTGATGCAGGGATGGCGACTGGGACATGACGACGCTCTCTTCCTAGACCAGGTCTCATGGAGACTTACAAGTCTAGGAAGGGATTGCCGATTCTGCGGGGAAACTTGCTTGGTCAGTACCGGCCTCTTCGCGGGCATGCCCGCTCCCACAGGTTAATCAAAGGCCAGCGGCGGGCGCTATCCCTGTGGGAGCGGGCGCGCCCGCGAAGCAGGCGACGCGGTCTTACTCGCCGATAGCGGCCTTGTAGCCAGCAGCATCCAGCAGCTTGTCCAGCTCGGCCGGGTTGCTTGGCTTCAGTTTGAAGATCCACGCGCCGTAAGGTTCTTCGTTGAGCTGCTCCGGGCTGTCGGCCAGCTCTTCGTTGACTGCGATCACTTCGCCACCGATCGGGGCGTAGATGTCCGAAGCGGCCTTGACCGACTCGACCACACCGGCCGCGTCGCCAGCGGCGAATACCTTGCCGACTTCAGCCAGCTCGACGAACACCACGTCACCCAGGGCTTGCTGGGCGTGGTCGCTGATACCCACGGTCACACTACCGTCGGCTTCCAGGCGAGCCCACTCGTGGCTTTCGGCAAAACGCAGGTCGGCGGGGATATTGCTCATGTCTTGAATTCCTCGATTGGCTCAGCGGTAGGCCCGCCGGTTAAAAAATGTTCAGATCAGGATCTTGCCGTGGCGCACGAAGGTCGGTTTGACCACCCGCACCGGGTACCATTTGCCGCGGATTTCCACCTCGGCCCGGTCACCGGTAGCCATGGGCACGCGCGCAAGGGCAATGGACTTGCTCAGCGTAGGTGAGAAACTACCACTGGTGATCTCCCCTTCGCCAATCCCGGCCACACGCACCACCTGGTGGGCACGCAGCACGCCGCGCTCTTCCAGCACCAGGCCGACCAGTTTTTCCTGCACACCCTGTTCGATTTCTGCCAGCAGGCCGGCGCGGCCGATGAAGTCGCGCTCGGCCGGCTCCCAGGCGATGCTCCAGCCCAGGTTGGAGGTTAGCGGGGTGTGGGCTTCGTCGATGTCCTGGCCGTACAGGTTCATGCCGGCCTCCAGGCGCAGGGTGTCGCGGGCGCCGAGGCCGCTGGGTGCGATGCCGGCGCCGACCAGGTCGTTGAAGAATGCCACCGCCTGATCGCCCGGGAAGATGATCTCCAGGCCGTCTTCACCGGTATACCCGGTGCGGGCAATAAACCAGTCGCCCTCGGCAACGCCTTCGAACGGGCGCAATTCGCGAATGAGTGCTGCGCGCGTGGGGCTGAGCAGGGCTGCCACCTTTTCGCGGGCACGCGGGCCCTGGATGGCGAGAATGGCAAGATCGGGGCGGACCTGGAAGTCCACGGCAAAACCGGCCCGCTGCTGTTGCAGCCAATCGAGCACTCTAGCCCGGGTGGCGGCGTTGGTGACCAGGCGGTAGCCGTGTTCCGTGCGATAGACGATCAAGTCGTCGATCACCCCGCCCTGCTCATGGAGCAGCGGGCTGTATAGCGCCTTGCCGGTTTCTTCGAGGCGGGTCACGTCGTTGGCCAAGAGGCGTTGCAGCCAGGCAGTGGCATCGCTGCCATCGACGTCGACCACGGTCATGTGGGACACATCGAAAACCCCGCAATCGCTGCGCACCTGATGGTGCTCCTCGACCTGCGAGCCATAGTGCAGCGGCATGTCCCAGCCACCGAAATCGACCGTTTTGGCGCCAAGCGCCAAGTGCAGGTCATACAAAAGCGTGCGCTGTCCCATGGGTTTCTCCTTCCGGGCGTGGCGAAGCGGCGGCGGTCGATGACGTTTGATCGTCAGCTCTTCTTGTAGGACCCACCGCGCGAATGCCGCGCATTGTAGCCGCAAGGACGAAGGCTGGCACCCTCAGTGACTGCGACCGGGTCGATGTGCCGAACGGCGGATCAGGCCGATGACCGGCAGCAGGCCCACCAGCACCAGCGTCAATGCGGGCAGCGAGGCACGTGCCCATTCGCCCTCGCTGGTCATCTCGAACACCCTTACCGCCAAGGTGTCCCAGCCGAACGGTCGCATCAGCAAGGTGGCCGGCATTTCCTTGAGCACGTCGACGAACACCAGCAGGGCGGCGCTGAGGGCACCGGGCACCAGAAGCGGCAGATACACCTTGAAAAACAATCTGGGCCCACTCACGCCGAGGCTACGGGAGGCCTCGGGCAGTGACGGGCGGATACGCTCCAGGCTGCTTTCCAGCGGCCCGTAGGCCACGGCGATGAAACGCACCAGATAGGCCAACAGCAAGGCCGCAAGGCTGCCCAGCAGCAGCGGCTTGCCTGCCCCGCCCAACCAGCTGGACAGCGGGATGACCAAGTGGTTATCGAGGTAACTGAAGGCCAGCATGATCGACACTGCCAGCACCGAGCCGGGCAAGGCATAGCCCAGATTGGCCAGGCCGACCCCGGCGCGGATACCCCCAGTCGGCGCCTGCCGCCGGGCAAAGGCCAGCAACAGCGCCACGCTCACCGTGACCAGTGCCGCCATGCTGCCCAGGTACAAGGTGTGCAACACCAGACCGACATAGCGCTCGTCCAGGTCATGCCGGCCGCGTTGCCAGAACCACGCCAGCAGCTGCAGCAGCGGGATGACGAAGGCGCAAGCAAACACCAGCAGGCACCAGCCACTGGCCAGCAACGCCTTCATCCCACGCAGGTGGTACAACGCCTGCGCCCGCGGCCGCTCGTTGCCGCTGCGGCTGGCGCCCCGGGCACGGCGCTCGCCATACAGCACCAGCATCACTGCAAGCAGCAACAAGCTGGCCAGCTGGGCGGCGCTGGACAGGCTGAAGAAGCCGTACCAGGTCTTGTAGATGGCGGTGGTGAAAGTGTCGAAATTGAACACGGCCACCGCGCCGAAGTCGGCCAGGGTTTCCATCAAGGCCAGGGCGATGCCGGCACCGATCGCTGGCCGCGCCATGGGCAGGGCCACGCGCCAGAACGCTTGCAGGGGCGATAGCCCGAGGACGCGCGCCGCTTCCATCAGGCCTTTGCCCTGGGCCAGGAAGGCCGTGCGCGCCAGCAGGTAGACGTAGGGGTAGAACACCAGCACCAGCACGATGATCACCCCGCCGGTGGAGCGCACCCGCGGCAGGCGCATCGGCCCGAACACCTCACGCAGGGCGCTTTGCACCGGGCCGGCGAAGTCCAGCAGGCCGACGAAGACAAACGCCAGCACATAGGCAGGGATGGCGAACGGCAGCATCAGCGCCCAGTCCAGCCAGCGTCGGCCTGGGAACTCGCAGAGGCTGGTGAGCCAGGCGAGGCTGACGCCCAGTACGGTGACGCCGATGCCCACACCCACCACCAGCGTCAGGGTATTGCCCAACAGGCGGCTCATCTGGGTGTCGAGCAGGTGCGACCAGATCTGCATATCGATCGACTGCCACGACAGCAGCAGAACGCTCAGGGGCAGCAGCACCAGGGCGGCGATCAGGGAGACCGGGAGGTACCAGCGGCGTTGGGGGGTGTGGGGCAAGGCTGAAATCTCGAGTGCGATGGCGACCGCTGCGCGGTCGTTCGCGGGTGAACCCGCTCCCACAGGGACTGCACAAGATACAAGTATTGTGCGATCCCTGTGGGAGCGGGTTCACCCGCGAAGAGGCCCTGAAAGGCCCCGGAAGGATAAGGCCTGGCGCTTAGTTGTAGCCAGCCCGATCCATCAGGCGGATGGCTTCGGCCTGGCGCTTGCCGGCAATTTCCACCGGAATGCTGTCAGCCTTGAAACTGCCCCATGCCGCCACTTCCTCGGAAGGCTTCACCTTCGGGTTGGCCGGGAACTCCTGGTTGATGTCGGCGAACAGCTTTTGCGCGTCTTCGCCCGTCATCCATTCCACCAGCTTTTTCGCCGCTTCCGGGTGGGGCGCGTGCTTGGTCAGGCCAATACCCGACAGGTTGACGTGCACGCCACGGTCACCCTGGTTGGGCCAGAAGATCTTCACCGGCAGGCTCGGGTTCTGCTTGTGCAGGCGGCCGTAGTAGTAGGTGTTGACCACGCCCACGTCACACTGGCCGGCCTCGATGGCCTGGATCACCGCGTTGTCGTCGGAGAACACATCGGTGGACAGGTTGTTGACCCAGCCCTTGACGATCTGCTCGGTCTTCGCCTCGCCATGGGTCTCGATCAGGGTGGCGGTGAGCGACTGGTTGTACACCTTCTTCGCCGTGCGCAGGCACAGGCGGCCTTCCCACTGTTTGTCGGCCAAGGCTTCGTAGGTGCTCAACTCTTCGGGTTTGACCCGCTCGGTGGAGTAGATGATGGTGCGGGCGCGCAGGCTCAGGCCGGTCCAGTCATGGGACGAGGCGCGGTACTGCGGCGGAATGTTGTTGTCGATGATGTCGGACTTGATCGGCTGCAGGATGCCCATCTGCTCGGCTTGCCACAGGTTGCCGGCATCGACGGTCAACAGCAGGTCGGCCACGCCGTTGTCGCCCTCGGCCTTGATGCGTTGCATCAGCGGGGCTTCCTTGTCGGTGATGAACTTGATCTTGACCCCGGTCTTGGCGGTATAGGCATCGAACACCGGCTTGATCAGCTCGTCGATGCGCGAGGAGTACACCACCACTTCGTCCGCCGCTTGGGCGGTGCCGCCGAACAGGGTCAGGGCCAGGGCGGCCAGTAGGGGCTTGCGTGGCAACATGGGAAGCACTCCTCGGATCGTTTGAGAGGTGCGAATGGTAGTGAATCCCATTTTCTGGCTCATCTACCTAGCAGTTACCGGATGTTGCAGAGCTTGCACCGCCCATTGTAGGAGCAGCCTTGCGCTGCGAAAGGGCCGGCAGCCAACCGAGCAAAACTGGCTGGTTTCACTGGCCTCTTCGCAGCACAAGGCTGCTCCTACAAAGCATCGCGCACAGCCTTCAGGCTTTGGCCAGATCCGGCAGATCACCACTCAAACCCAACGCCTGGCGCACAAACAGCGCCTTGGCCTCCGGCATCTGCTCCACCAGTTTCAACCCGCTATTACGCAACCAGCGCAACGGCAGCGGGTTGGCCTGGAACAACCGCTCAAAGCCCTCCATGGCCGCCATCAGCGCCAGGTTGTGCGGCATGCGCCGCCGCTCGTAACGGCTCAACACCTTCACATCTGCCAGCCGCTCACCGCGCTCGCAGGCATTGACCAGCACTTCGGCCAGCACCGCAGCATCGAGGAAGCCCAGGTTGACGCCCTGCCCCGCCAGCGGGTGGATGGTGTGCGCGGCATCGCCGATCAAGGCCAGGCCCTCGTCCACATAGCGTTTGGCGTGGCGCTGGCGCAGCGGCACGCACACCCGCGGGTCGGCCTGCAGCACGTCACCCAGGCGCCCCTCGAAGGCCCGCTCCAGGGCCTGCAGGAAGGCGGCTTCATCCAGTGCCATCAACTGCTCGGCATGCTCCGGGGTGGTCGACCACACAATCGAGCACCAATCCTGCTGGCCATCGCGGGTCAACGGGAGAAACGCCAACGGCCCCTCATCGGTGAAGCGCTGCCAGGCCGTGCCCTGGTGCCCGGCACTGCAGCGCACGCTGGTGACGATGGCATGGTGCAGGTAATCCCATTCGCGGGTTTCGCAACCGGCCAGGCGCCGCACCGCCGAATTGGCACCGTCGGCGGCGATCACCAGCGGTGCACGCAGTTGCCGGCCATCCGCCAGAGTCAGCAACCACTCGTCCCCCGAGCGACGCAACTGCTCCAGCCGCGCATTGGGCAGCAGGCCGATGTCGCTGTCGTGCAGGCGCTCCAGCAGGCCATCCTGCACCACCCGGTTCTCGACGATATGGCCAAGCACCTGGGCATGCACGCTGGCGGCCGAGAAGTGAATCTGCCCGGTGCCGCTGCCATCCCACACATGCATGTCGGAATATGGCGTAGCACGCCGCTGGGCGATGCCGTCCCACGCGCCGAGGCGCTCGAGGATGCGCTGGCTGGCCGCCGACAGCGCGCTGACACGCGGTTCGAAGGGCGCCTGGGCGTCGAAGGGCTTGACCGTCAGCGGGCCGCCATCGAGCAAGAGGATTTGCAAGCCACTGTGGCGCAACGCCAGGGCCAGTGCGCTGCCGACCATACCGGCACCGACAATCAACAGATCTGCGCGCATTTCCATGCCTTACGCCAGCCTCGCTTGCGGCTTGAGCCGCACGTATAGGGTTTTATCGACCCGCGCCACCAGCTCGCCGGCGCCATCGCGGATATCGACCTGCAATCGCGGCAGGCACTTCTTGCCGGTGGCGGTCTGCTGGCGGATGTCGTCCAGCAGCGCGTCATCGACGTAGAACTCGGCATACACCGGGCCTTTGCCCGGCGAGATGAAGTCGATGCTGGCGGCCTTGTCCCAAACGATGTAGTCGCGGCCCAACTGCTCGATCAGCAGCAGCATGTAGAAAGGGTCGACCATCGAATACAGGCTGCCGCCAAACTGGGTACCGACATAGTTGCGGTTCCAGCGGGTCAGCTTCATCGCCACCTTGACGCTGCGCAGGTCGGGGCTGATGGACTGCACGCGGATGCCCGCCCCCAGGTACGGCGGGTAGAGGTTCAGCATCCAGCGCAACATACGCGCACGACGTGCCAGTTTACGCGGGTTGCTCATGCCTGCCCCCGCGGATCGGGGCGGGTGCCCAGGCCCATGGCCTGGCGGGCGAACCAGCTTTTGGCTGGCGGCAGCAAGTCGAGCCCGAGCAGCCCCAGGTTACGCCCGGCGGCCAGCAAGGGCTGGTTGCTGCCGAACAACCGGGTGACCTGGTCGGAAAAGCCGATGGTCATGGCCTGGTCCAGACGCTGGCGCTGGGCGTAAGCCTGCAGCGTGGCCAGGTCGCCAGGCTGCTGCGGGCCGGCCAGCAACGCCTCGGCCAGCGACTGTACATCGCGCAGCGACAGGTTGAAGCCCTGGCCGGCAATAGGGTGCAGGCTGTGCGCGGCATTACCCAGGACCACCAGGTGCGGCCGCACCTGCTCCTGGGCCTCGATCAGTGACAAGGGGTAAAGGTGCCGTGCCCCGACCTGGCGCAACGCGCCCAGGCGATAGCCAAACACGCCTTGCAGTTCGCGCAGGAAGCTGCGCTCATCGATGTCGGCCAGGCGCCGCGCATCCATGCCCTGGCGAGTCCACACCAGCGCACAGCGGTTGTCCGGCAACGGCAGCAAGGCCATGGGGCCTTCTTCGGTGAAGCGCTCGAACGCCTGGCCGCCGTGGGCTTCACCCGGGGTGATGTTGGCAATCAACGCGCTCTGTTGGTAGGGCGTGTGACGCACGTGAATCCCCAACTGCTCGCGCAGGCCGGAACGGCCACCGTCGGCCAGTACCGCCAGGTCGCATTCCAGCTGGGTGTCGTCATTCAACCCCAGGCGGTAACCGCCTTCGATCGCCTCCATCGAGGTCACTTCCGCCGGGCAGCGCCAGCTCACCACGTCGCTGTCCAGCCCTTGCCACAGGCACTGGCCAAGCCAGGCGTTTTCCACCACGTAGCCCAGCGCCGGCACACCCTCTTCCTGGGCATCAAGACGGGTGGCGCCGAAACGGCCACGATCGGAAACGTGAATTTGCCGGATCGGCTCGGCACGGCGGCCGATAGCCTGCCACAGGCCGTGCTGCTGGTAGATCTGCTGGGTGCCGAACGACAACGCCGAAGAGCGCGCATCGTAGCTGGGCTGGAAGCTGTCGCCGGGGGCGAACGGCTCGATCAGCAAGATCTTCCAGCCGCGCGCCTTGGCCCCGGCCTGCAGGGTCAAGGCCAGGCTTGCGCCCACCAGGCCACCGCCAATGATCGCCAGGTTCACGCGGTTCATGCCGCGTCCTTGCGGGCGGCCTGCATCAGCGCCTCGATCTCGGCAACCGTGCGCGGCACGCCCGAAGTCAGGATTTCACAACCTTGCCTGGTCACCACCACGTCGTCCTCGATCCTTACGCCAATGCCGCGCCATTTCTTGGCCACGGCCTGATTGTCGGCGCCTATGTAGATGCCCGGCTCGACGGTCAGCGCCATGCCGGGCTCCAGCACCCGCCACTCGCCGCCCACCTTGTACTCGCCCACGTCGTGCACATCCATGCCCAGCCAATGCCCGGCACGGTGCATGTAGAAGGCGCGATAGGCCTCGCTGTCGATCAGCGCCTGCACCTCGCCCGAAAGCAGGCCAAGCTCGACCAGGCCTTCGGTAATGACCTTCACGGTCGCCTCGTGGGCGTGGTTCCAGTGCTTGCCTGGGGCGATTTCGGCAAACGCCGCGGCCTGGGCCTTGAGCACAAGCTCGTAGATGGCCTTCTGCTCGGGGGAAAAGCGCCCGCTGACCGGGAAGGTGCGGGTGATGTCGCTGGCGTAGCAGTCGATTTCGCAACCGGCGTCGATCAGCACCAGGTCGCCATCCTTGAGCGGGGCGTCATTTTGCTGATAGTGCAGGATGCAGCCATTGCGCCCGGCCGCGACAATCGAGCCGTAGGCGGGCATCTTTGCGCCGCCCTTGCGGAACTCATAGTCCAGTTCGGCTTCCAGGCTGTATTCGTGCAGCCCCGCCCGGCACGCCTGCATGGCCCGCACATGGGCCCGCGCCGAGATGGCTGCAGCGGCACGCATCACCTTCACTTCCGCCGCCGATTTATACAGGCGCATGTCGTGCAGCAGATGATCCAGCGCAACGAACTCGTTCGGCGGCTGGGCGCCCAGGCGGGCCTTGGAGCGGATCACGTTGATCCAGTCCATCAGCCGCCGGTCGAACTCGGGGTTGCTGCCCATGGCGCTGTACACCCGCTCGCGGCCTTCGATCAGGCCCGGCAGGATCTCGTCGATGTCGGTGATGGGGAAGGCATCGTCGGCGCCGAAATCGCGCACCGCGCCTTCCTGGCCGGCCCGCAGCCCGTCCCACAGCTCGCGCTCCGGGTTGCGCTCACGGCAAAACAGCACGTACTCGCCATGTTCACGCCCCGGGATCAGCGCAATGACCGCCTCAGGCTCCGGAAAGCCGCTGAGGTACTGGAAGTCGCTGTCCTGTCGATACACGTGCTCGACGTCGCGGTTGCGGATGGCAACAGCGGCGGCGGGCAGGATGGCGATGCTGTTGGGGACCATCTGCGCCATCAGCGCCTTGCGCCGACGGGCATACTCGCCCTTGGGAATGTGGCTCATGGGCAGACTACCCCCGGTTGATCAGTGCAGCGATGGCTTGGGCGCGGGTGCGGCCGGCTTGGCCAGCTCGGAGAACAGCAGCAGAGGCGCCACGCGCAGGTACTCCATGACTTCCATGTAGTCGCTCTCGCCGTCTTCGGACTCTTCGAGGGCTTCCTGTACCTGGGAAATGGCCACCAGGTCCTGCAGCACATCCTTGGCTTCGTCAGACAAGTCCTTGCCACCGGCATTCAGGCCGAAACCGGTAATGAAGCCTTGGCACCACTGGCCCAGCGCGGTGGCGCGGTCGCTCAGGGCGGCGTCGTCGGAAGGCAGCAACAGGACGATGGCCATGTCGTCGCTGGTCAGCTCGCCCTTGACCATTTCCTGCAGGCCGATCAGGGCGTTGCGCACGGTGTCACCGGGCTCGTTTTCCAGCAACTGGGCGGCATCGGCCAGCCAGGCATCGGCGTCGAAGCCGGCGCCGGCGCAGCTGCGGCCGACCAGCAGGCCGTGCAGTTCGGCCGGGGTGACAGGATGACCATTGCTCGAGAGCAGCATGGCGAAGGCGATGTAAGGCGATTGGGTATTGGGCATGGGCAGCTAGGCGCCAGACGGCGCAATGACTAGAATGGAGACCTTGTATCCTAGCACCGGCAGGCGCGCCAAGACCATCGGCACTGGCCGTCGCCGCCCAGGGAGAGGCATCATCGCCAGGTGACTCAACGACGGAGCGAATCGAGTGCAACCCACGCAAGAGAACGACCTTCAGGCACTGATGAGCCGATTCGAGTTGCTGATCGAACGCGTCGAGCAACTAAAACGGCAAAATGCACTCCTAGTAGCTCAGGAAAAATCCTGGCGCGAAGAGCGCGCCCACCTCATCGAAAAGAACGAGATCGCCAAGCGCAAGGTCGAGTCGATGATCTTACGCCTCAAGGCTCTGGAGCAAGACTCATGAGTTCAAGCAATAGCGTCACCGTGCAGATCCTCGACAAGGAATACTCGATCATCTGCCCGCCGGAAGAGCGCAACAACCTGGTCAGCGCCGCGCGCTACCTGGACGGCAAGATGCGCGAGATCCGCAGCAGCGGCAAGGTGATTGGCGCCGACCGCATCGCGGTCATGGCGGCATTGAACATTACCCACGAAATGCTGCATCGCCAGGAAGACCGCGCCGAAGCCCCGGCCAGCGGCGCCAACCGCGAACAGGTGCGTGACCTGCTGGATCGGGTAGACAAGGCTTTGTCCGACGACACGGATACCAAAATCGGCTGAGATTGGTATACTGGCGCCACTCCCTGGTGGATGCGCCAGTCGGTTATGTCCCTGAGCCGATACGCACAACCACGGGGGTTGCACGCTGGGGCCGGTGTGCATGTCCGCCCGACGGAAAGCCTTAACGCCCCCTGCAATCTCCACCTTGAACTTTCGGGTTCAAGGGCTACACCGACAGCGGTCTGATCGGGGAGCCTGAATTTTTTTTGCCCGCCCCTTCAGGCGGGCAATTCGTTTTGGCCGACCGTCCAGTGCCGGCCAGTACATCTGGGATCGCCCGTGCCATGACCGACACCGCGCCGCTCACCCGCCCCCAGCTCCGTCGCCTGCTTCGCAATGCCCGCCGCGCCCTTACCCCTGCCCAGCAACGCAAGGCCACCCTCGGCCTGTACCGCCAGCTGGCGCAACACCCATTGTTCCGCCGCGCCCGCCACATTGCCTTGTACCTGCCCAACGACGGCGAAATCGACCCTTGCCTGCTGCTGCGCGAAGCCCAGCGTCGCGGCAAGCGTACCTACCTGCCAGTGCTGCACGCCTGGCCGCGCACGCGCATGGTATTCCAGCGGTTCGAGCAGGGCGAAAAGCTCAGGCCCAACCGCTTCCGTATTCCCGAGCCGGTGACCGACCGCAAGCGGCAGCGACCGGTCTGGGCGCTGGACCTGATCCTGCTACCGCTGGTCGGTTTTGACGAAGTGGGCGGGCGCCTGGGAATGGGCGGCGGCTTTTATGATCGCAGCCTGGCCTACCAGGCGCGTCGGCAAACCTGGAAAAAACCATTGCTGCTGGGGCTGGCGCACGAATGCCAGAAGGTCGAGCGGCTGGCGCAGGCCAGCTGGGATGTACCGCTGCAGGGGACGGTCTCGGACCGTGGCTGGTACCTGGCACCGCGTTGAGCGGCGCCAGCGGGGGCATCAACGTTGTGGCTGGCTGGCGTCGACCGGCATCTGGTAGGCGCTGTCCAGCTTGCGCTCCCACAAACCCTGCGCATAACCGGTGGTGACCACACCCAGGCCAAAAATGAACACCAGGATCCACAGCAGATCCGGCTTTTTGCGTTGATTCATTGAAGATTGCCCCCCAGGCAAACTGTTCAGTGCGTGGCGATTTTCTGGGTATCGCCAGCGCATCGCGCTTTAAACGGGGCGCATTTTCCGACAACCTGCGTCCGCACGCAAACCTTGACGCCAACCGGCTGTCGGTTTCGTGCAACAGGTTATTTCAAACCTTTTCAGGAGCAGCATCCATGGCCTACTGGCTGATGAAATCCGAGCCCGACGAACTCTCCATCGAAGACCTCGGCCGCCTTGGCGAAGCGCGCTGGGACGGCGTGCGCAACTATCAGGCGCGTAATTTCCTGCGGGCCATGAATGTGGGTGACGAATTCTTCTTCTATCACTCCAGCTGCCCGCAACCGGGCATCGCCGGTATTGCCAGAATCACCCGCGCAGCGTACCCCGACCCCACCGCGCTGGACCCACAAAGCCACTACTACGATGCCAAGGCCACGCCCGACAAGAACCCGTGGAGTGCGGTGGATGTGGCCCATGTGCAAACCCTGCCACGGGTGCTGGAACTGGGCAGGCTGAAGCAGCAGTCCGGCCTGGCCGAGCTGCCGCTGGTGCAAAAAGGCAGCCGCCTGTCGGTGATGCCGGTGACACCCGAACAATGGGCGGTGATTGTCGCGTTGCGTTGAAACACTGGCTATGGTCAAGGGTTTGACCGATATCAACACGCCACGAATGGCCTCGCGCCATGATGTGGTGTGCAGAACCGCAAGGATGCAGATCGATGAACCGATACGCCCCCAGAATCTTCGCCACCGCGCTGATCGCCCTGCTCGCTGCAGCCGCGGGGCTGGGGTACTGGAAGTCGCTCCACGACCAGCTGCCCGAAGGCCTGAGCATGGGCAACGGCCGCCTCGAAGCCACCGAAGTGCAGATCGCCAGCAAGGTCCCCGGCCGCCTGGCCGAAGTGCTGGTCGACGAAGGCGACAAAGTCACCCGCGGCCAGCTACTGGCGCGCATTGACACCCGCACCATGGAAGCCCAGCGCACCCAGGCCGAAGCCGAAGTGCTGCGCGCGCGGGAAAACTACGCCGCGGCCCAGGCCAGCGTACAGCTGCGCCAGAGCGAACTGTTGCTGGCCAGCCAGGACCTCAAGCGCGTGCGCGAAATCTTCCAGCGCAAATACGCCAGCCAGCAACTGCTCGACCAGCAACAGGCACGCTTTGACACCGCCAACGCCGCCGTGGTCGCCGCCCGCGCCCAGCTGGCAGCGATCAAAGCCGCCATCGGCGCAGCCGAAGCCCAGGTGGCCCAGCTCACAAGCGAAATCGACGACAGCAGCCTGCGTGCGCCCATCAACGGCATTATCCAGCTGCGCCTGGCCGAGCCCGGTGAAGTGCTGGGTGCCGGCGGCCGCGTGCTGATGCTGATCGACCCCAGCGACCAGTACATGAATCTGTACCTGCCGGCTTCCACCAGCGGCACGCTGACCGTAGGCGACCAGGCGCGCATCGTGCTCGACGCCCTGCCCGAGCGCGCCTTGCCGGCCAAGGTGGCCTTTGTCGCAGCCAAGGCCCAGTTCACCCCCAAGCAGGTCGAAACCCGCGACGAGCGGCAAAAGCTGGTGTTCCGCGTCAAGCTTCGCCTGACCGACCCCGGCGCAGTGCCGCAGGCCAAACCGGGTATGCCAGGCGCCGGGTATGTGCGCACGGCTGAGGTGGACTGGCCGGCCAACCTGCAATGAACGCCCCGGCACTGCTGGCCGAGGGCATCGGCCACCGCTACGGCGACCTGGTGGCCCTGCACACCCTCGACTTCAGCCTGCCTGCGGGCACCCGCTGCGCGCTGATCGGCCCTGACGGCGCCGGCAAATCGACCTTGCTGGGGTTGATCGCCGGCGTTAAACGGCTGCAACAGGGCGAGCTGCAGGTGCTGGGTGGCTCGATCCGCCAGCGCCGTCATCGCGCGGCGCTGTACCCAAAAGTGGCGTTCATGCCGCAGGGGCTGGGCAATAACCTGTACCCGGAGCTGTCGATCAGCGAGAACATCCGCTTTTTCGCCACCCTGTTCGGCCTGGGCCGCCGCGAGTGCGAACAGCGCATGGCCAACCTGCTGCAGGCCACCGACCTGCAACGCTTTGCCGAGCGCCCGGCCGGCAAGCTGTCGGGTGGCATGAAGCAGAAGCTGGGGCTGTGCTGCGCGCTGATCCACGAGCCGGACCTGCTGATCCTCGACGAACCCACCACCGGCGTGGACCCGCTGTCGCGTCGGCGCTTCTGGGAGCTGGTCGAACAGGTTCGCGCACAGCGCCCGCAGCTGACCCTGCTGGTGGCGACCGCCTACATGGAAGAGGCCGAACAATTCGAGCATTGCCTGATGCTCGATGGCGGCCGCCTACTCGCCGCAGGCCCCAGCCACGACTTGGCTGCGGTCACCCCCAGCGGCAAGCTGGACGACGCCTTCACCCACTACCAGGGCGAGGGCAAGGCGCAGCAGCAACCCTTGCGCATCCCGCCGCGCCCGGCGACGGACAGCCCGGTCGCCATCGAGGCCCACGACCTGACACTGCGCTTTGGGGACTTCACGGCGGTGAACAAGGTCAGTTTCGCCATTGGCCGTGGCGAGATCTTCGGCTTCCTCGGCTCCAACGGCTGCGGCAAGACCACCACCATGAAAGTGCTCACCGGGCTGATGCCGGCCAGCGAGGGCAGCGCCAGCCTGCTCGGCCGCCCGGTGGACGCCAGTGACCTGGGCACGCGCAAGCGGGTCGGGTTCATGTCGCAGAGTTTCTCGCTGTATGGCGAGCTCAGCACCCGGCAGAACCTGGCCTTGCATGCCCGCCTGTTCGACCTGCCCAAAGCCGAGAGCGCCCAACGCATCGATGAGCTGATCGAGCGCTTCGACCTCGCCGCTATTGCCGACCAACCGTCCGGCGCCCTGCCCCTTGGCCTGCGCCAGCGCCTGTCATTGGCGGTGGCGGTACTGCATCGCCCGGAAGTGTTGATTCTCGATGAACCGACCTCCGGCGTCGATCCGGCCGCTCGCGACGGCTTCTGGCGCCTGTTGGTGGAATTGTCACGCGAACAGGGCGTGACCATTTTCCTCTCCACCCACTTCATGAACGAAGCCCAGCGCTGCGACCGCATCTCGTTGATGCATGCCGGGCGGGTACTGGCCTGCGACACACCCGATGCCCTGCAGCGCCAGTACCAAGGTGACACTTTGGAGGACGCGTTCGTGCGTTGCCTGGAGCAGGCCCAGGAGCTCGCGCCGCCAGCCGCGGACAACGCCGTGCTGGAGCAGGCAGCTACGCCCGCTCCGCCGCTGCGCCAGGGCTTCAGCCTGCGCCGCCTGCTGGCGGTGGCCAGCCGTGAGGGCAAGGAACTGCTGCGCGACAAGGTACGCCTGGCCTTCGCCCTGGCAGGCGCGCTGTTCATGATGGTGATCTTCGGCTACGGCATTTCGCTGGATGTAGAAAACCTTGCCTTCGCCGTGCACGACCAGGACCAGAGCCCGCAAAGCCGGGCCTACCTTGAGGCCTTCCGTGGCTCACGCTATTTTGCCGAACAGGCGCCGATTCGTGACAGCCGCGAGATGCACCAGCGCTTGCAACGCTCGGAAATCAAACTGGCGCTGGAGATTCCGCCCGGCTTTGGCCGCGACCTGTACGCCGGGCGCCAACCGGTGGTGGCGGCCTGGCTCGACGGCGGCATGCCGTTCCGCGCAGAAACCAGCCGCAACTACGTGGAAGCCGTGCACCAGGCCAACCTTGAGCAACTGGCAAAGGCCAGCCCAGAGCCGCAGCCGCGTCAGGAGCTGGTGCGCCTGGAAACACGTTTTCGTTACAACCAGGACGTGGTCAGCGTGAATGCCATCGGCCCCGGCGTGATGGCGCTGATCCTGGCTTTCATCCCCGCCATGCTCACCGCGCTGGGCATTGTCCGCGAGAAAGAGCTCGGCTCCATCACCAACTTCTACGCCACCCCCCTCACCCGCCTGGAGTTCCTGCTGGGCAAGCAGATGCCTTACCTGGCCGTGAGCCTGATCAACCTGGCGCTGCTGGTGGCCATGAACCGCTGGCTGTTCGCCGTGCCGCTCAAGGGCAGCGTGCTGGCCCTGGCCTGTGGTGGCGTGGCCTACCTGCTAGCCACCACCAGCCTCGGGCTGTTGATCTCGGCCTTCACCCGCACCCAGATCGCGGCCATCCTGGGCACCATGATCATCACCAGCCTGCCAACCATCCAGTTTTCCGGGCTGATCGTGCCACGCTCGTCGCTGGACGGCGCAGCGGCGGTGATGGGTCAGCTGTTCCCGGCGGGCTACTTTCTCGATATCGCGGTCGGCACCTTCACCAAGGCGCTGGGGCTGCGTGAGCTGTGGCCGCAGTGCCTGATCCTGCTGGGCTTCTTCGCTGCCTTCACGGGCCTGAGCCTGGCCATGTTGAAGAAGCAGGAGGCCTGACATGTCGCGCCTGAACCACACCCTGCGCCTGGGCCTGAAAGAACTGACCAGCCTGCGCCATGACAGCGTGCTGCTGCTGTTCCTGCTGTATGCCTTCAGCGTGGCGATCTACATGCCGGCCGCCGGCTCGGTGATCGGCGTACACAACGCCAGCGTCGCGGTAGTGGACGAAGACCACAGCCTGCTGTCGCGCAAATTGACCCAGGCCCTGCAACCGCCCGAGTTCCAGCCCGCCGTGTCGCTGCCCGCAGAACGCCTGGACCAGGCCATGGACAGCGGCGAGTACACCTTCGTGATCAACGTACCGGTGAACTTCCAGAGCGACCTGCTGGCCGGGCGCTCGCCGGAGCTGCAGGTCAACGTCGACGCCACGGCCATGAGCCAGGCGTTCATGGGCGCCGGCTACATCGGCCGCATCTTCGAGCGCGAGCTGCTCGACTACAGCCAGCGCGGCAACGTGCAAAGCCCAGTGCTGATCAACCCCAAGGCGCTGTTCAACCCCAACCTTGAGGGGGGCTGGTTCCTGGCGGTGATCCAGATCGTCAACAACATCACCATCCTGGCGATCATCCTCACCGGCACCGCGCTGCTGCGCGAGCGTGAGCATGGCACCCTCGACCACCTGCTGGTGCTGCCGCTCACCGCACTGGAAATCATGCTGGCGAAAATCGGCAGCAACGCGCTGGTGGTGGTGATCTGCACGTGGGTTTCGCTGGTGGTGGTCGTGAAAGGCGCGCTGGGTGTGCCGCTGTCCGGCTCGATGGGGCTGTTTCTGGCCGTGACCGCGCTGTACCTGTTCGCCAGTACCGCGCTGGGCATCTTCCTCGCCACCCTGGCACGCTCGACGCCGCAGTTCGGCCTGCTGGCAATCCCGGTGATCATCCCGATGCTGTTGCTGTCTGGCGGCAGCACACCCCTGGACAGCATGCCCCAATGGCTGCAATGGGTGATGCAGGGGTCACCGTCGACGCACTTTGTCAGCCTGGGCACTGCGATCCTGTTCCGGGATGCCGGCTGGGCGGTGGTTTGGCCGGATATCCTGGCGCTGGCGCTGATCGGCCTGGTGTTTTTCAGCGTCGCCCTGGCGCGGTTTCGCCGTAGCCTGGCGTCCTGACACCTCAGGATCTATGGTCGGCAATTGTGGGAGCGGGCAAGCCCGCTCCCACAATTGATCACTGCACGATCAGGTTGTTGAACAGCAGGTCCTCGACAATCGGCTTGCCTTCTTCCGCTTCCAGCACCTGCTGCACCTGCTTCAGCGCCTCCTGGCGAAGGTGTTCCTTGGCCTCGACGTTGCTCATGTTGTCCACGGTCTGCTGAGTGAACAGTGCTACCAGCTGGTTGCGGATCAGCGGTTCGTGATGCTTTACCGCCTTGGCCGCTTCGTCACCGGTCACGCGCAGGGCCACGTCGGCCTTGTACACGCGCAGCCGCGGGCCGCCGTCGAGGGCATAGTTGCCCACAAAGGGTGGGCTCAGGCTGATGTAAGCAACCTTGGGCGCCCCTTCCTTGGCTTCTTCGGCCATGGCCGCAGCCGGCAGCAGCAGCGCCAGCACCATCAAGATCCACGCTTTCACGAATTCGCTCCTCAATACAGTTGGCGCCAGCTTACCCAGCACGCCGCTCAAACCCAAGCCCGGGCTTATGCCGGGCCATCAGGGCGGGCCATGCTCGTTGACCCGGCAAGCGGCCCTCCTACACTTATCGGCCACTACCCGCAAAGGAATAGCCCCGATGAAAGCTGTGTTGTGCAAAACCCTGGGTCCGGCGCGCGATCTGGTACTGGAAGACGTGGCCAGCCCGCAGCCCAGGAAAAACGAGATCCTGCTGGATGTGCAGGCCGCCGGTGTCAATTTCCCCGACACCCTGATCATCGAAGGCAAATACCAGTTCCAGCCACCGCTGCCGTTCTCACCCGGCGGCGAAGCCGCGGGCGTGGTGGCCGCGGTCGGGGAAAAAGCCGGCGCGCTCAAGGTCGGCGACCGGGTCATGGCGCTCACCGGTTGGGGTGCTTTCGCCGAGCAGGTGGCGGTGCCCTTCTACAACGTACTGCCGATCCCGGCCAGCATGGACTTCACCACCGCTGCCGCCTTCGGCATGACCTATGGCACCTCGATGCACGCCCTGCGCCAGCGCGGCCAACTGCAAGCAGGCGAGACGCTGCTGGTACTGGGCGCATCCGGTGGGGTCGGTCTGGCGGCGGTGGAAATCGGCAAGGCCATGGGCGCGCGGGTGATCGCGGCAGCCAGCAGTGCCGAGAAACTGGCCGTGGCCAAGGCAGCCGGGGCAGATGAGCTGATCGACTACACCCAGGCCAGCCTGCGCGAAGAAATCAAGCGGCTGACCGGTGGCCAGGGCGTGGACGTCATTTACGACCCAGTGGGGGGCGAGCTGTTCGAGCAGGCAGTGCGCGGGCTGGCCTGGAATGGCCGGCTGCTGGTGGTGGGTTTTGCCAGCGGCAGCATTCCACAGCTGGCGGCCAACCTGGTGCTGCTCAAGGGCGCGGCGGTGCTGGGGGTGTTCTGGGGGGCGTTTGCACAGCGCCAGCCCGAGGATAACGCGGCCAACTTCAAGCAGCTGTTTGCCTGGCATGCCGAAGGCAAGTTGAAGCCGCTGGTGTCGCAGACTTATCCACTGGCCGAGGCCGGGGCTGCCATCGAGAAACTGGGGCAGCGGCAGGCTGTGGGTAAGTTGGTGGTGTTGATGCATTGATTATTCTGGGGCCGCACAGCGGCCCCAAAACCTCAAACTTCACGCAGGTTATGGCAACGCCTGAACCGCGCCTCCAGGTTGCGATCTGGCATCTGGTGGCTGCGCAAGGCATTCAAGGTCTGCTCGACATAGTCACGCGTAGTGCCATAACGCCCTTTGGCACTGGCCAGGATCTGGCTGAGCAAGGTATCCGGCAGGTTGCCCGCATAGCACGGCAAATGCCGCTCCAGCACAAAGCCCAAGGCCTGCACTTTGCTGCCATCGCCCAGCCGGCAGCTAAGCCAGTGCGGCCGGTAGGCCGGGTACGGCATCTCTCGTTGCCACAGGGCCATCAACGAGTCATCCAGGCTGCTTTCATCCAGCCGATAGGCAAAGCCGCTGCAGGAGCCACCACGGTCCAGGCCAAACACAAGCCCGGGGGTTTCCGGGGTACCGCGATGCTCGTGCGACCACAGGTACAAACCACGGTGATAACCATGTACCCGCGCGCGCTGGCGTTCTACCGAACTGCACTCCGGGCGCCAGATCAACGAACCATAGGCAAACAACCATACCGGCCCACCCTGATGTCGAGACATGGTCGTCTTCATCGAGTTGAACAACTGTTCGCGAGTATGTTGCTGACCAAAGTCGAGAGCCGGAGGATATGAAACTGCCCAGGACAAGCTTTCAATTACCGACATAAACCGCCGCCGTTATCCCTGTAAACTACGGATGTAGCGAAATTTGACTACGCTGCGACCCCAGGCCGCTGTACCAAGGGCGCTTGCAGTAACCATAGGCCAAAATTGCAGGAATACTCAAGCCCTCGCGCAAGCGTTTTATACGCGGTTCCGACGACTGGAAAGTATTGTTTCGGCAACTGTGAAAGTTATTCGCCAAGGCGGTAAATATATACCGCCTTATTCCCACACTTTTAAACTTCGGTTATTAACCGCGTGGCGCGTAGGCAAACACATCGGCACGCATGCGGTGGGCATCCATACCGGCTTCGACCAGGGCGTCGAGGGTGGCATAGATCATGTTCGGTGAACCGCTGGCATATACATGCACGGTATTGAGGTCGGCGATGTCCTCGCAGACCGCCTCATGCAGCATGCCGCAGCGGCCTTCCCAGCCGCACAGGTCGCTGACGACCTGGTGCAGAAACAGGTTGGGCAGGCGCTGCCATTCGTCCCAGTGCTCTATCTGGTAGAAGTCTTCGGGCCGACGCACGCCCCAGTACAGGTGTACCGGGTGTTTGAAGCCGTTGGCGCGGCAATGCTCGAGCAGGCTGTGCATCTGGCCCATGCCGGTGCCCGCGGCAATCAGCACCAGTGGCCCGTCGGGCAGCTCGGCCAGGTGGGTGTCGCCAAACGGCATTTCGATGCGGGCCAAGCCATCACGCTTGAGCTGCTCGATCAGTTGCAATGCACTGGGCTCACGCGCCAGCACGTGCAGCTCCAGCTCTCGCCCGGCGTGGGGTGCGGAGGCCAGCGAAAACGCGGCAGGCTTGCCGCCCTCGCGCTCGATCATCAGGTACTGCCCGGCGTGGTATCGCAGTGGCTTGCCGGCTGGCGCACGCAGGCGCACCCGCCAGACGTCGCCACCAACGTCGACGCATTCACTGACGCTGCACGCCAGCTTGCGTACCGGCAGCTCGCCCAGGGCGAGCACACCATCCCAGAGCAACACACAGTCCTCCAGCGGTTCGGCAATGCAGGTAAACAGCTCGCCATGGTCACGGACTTCGCCGTCCTGGCGTACCCGCCCTTCGACCAACAACGCGGCGCAGACATGGCAATTGCCATTGCGGCAGCTATTCGGGCAGTCATAGCCCAACCGCCGCGCTCCATCCAGGATCCGTTCCCCGGGTTCGAGCGCCAGCACCGCCCCGGACGGCTGCAACGTTACCTGCATCAATCTATTCCCAACTGATCCCACAGCTCATCGATACGGCGGGTGACGGCTTCGTCCTTGACGATGACCCGCCCCCATTCGCGTGTAGTCTCGCCCGGCCACTTGTGCGTGGCGTCCAGGCCCATCTTCGACCCCAGCCCCGATACCGGCGACGCGAAGTCCAGGTAGTCGATCGGCGTGTTGTCGATCATCACCGTATCACGCTTGGGGTCCATGCGCGTGGTGATGGCCCAGATCACATCGTTCCAGTCACGGGCGTTGATATCGTCATCGGTGACAATAACGAACTTGGTGTACATGAACTGTCGCAGAAACGACCACACACCCAGCATCACGCGCTTGGCGTGGCCCGGGTACTGCTTTTTCATGGTGACCACCGCCATACGGTACGAGCAGCCTTCCGGCGGCAGGTAGAAGTCGGTGATTTCCGGGAACTGCTTCTGCAGGATCGGCACGAACACTTCGTTCAATGCCACGCCGAGAATCGCCGGCTCATCTGGCGGCCGGCCCGTGTAGGTGCTGTGGTAGATCGGCTTCTGCCGGTGGGTAATGCGCTCGACGGTGAACACCGGGAAGCTGTCCACTTCGTTGTAGTAGCCGGTATGGTCGCCATACGGGCCTTCCGGGGCCATTTCGCCCGGGTGGATCACGCCTTCCAGGATGATTTCGGCGGTGGCCGGTACCTGCAGGTTGCTGCCACGGCACTTGACCAGCTCGGTGCGATTGCCGCGCAGCAGGCCGGCGAAGGCATATTCGGAGAGGGTGTCCGGCACCGGGGTCACGGCACCGAGGATGGTCGCCGGGTCAGCACCCAGGGCCACGGCAACCGGGAACGGCTGGCCGGGGTTTTTCTCGCACCACTCACGGTAGTCGAGGGCACCACCACGGTGGCTCAGCCAGCGCATGATGACCTTGTTGCGGCCAATGACCTGCTGGCGGTAGATGCCCAGGTTCTGGCGATCCTTGTTCGGGCCGCGGGTGACGGTAAGGCCCCAGGTGATCAGCGGCGCCACGTCGCCTGGCCAGCAGTGCTGGATCGGCAGTGCGCCGAGGTCGACGTCGTCACCCTCGACCACCACTTCCTGGCATACCGCGTCCTTGACCACTTTCGGTGCCATCGACACGACTTTCTTGAAGATCGGCAGCTTGGACCAAGCGTCCTTCAGGCCCTTCGGCGGCTCTGGCTCCTTGAGGAAGGCCAGCAACTTGCCGATTTCGCGCAGTTCTTCGACCGACTCGGCGCCCATGCCCATGGCCACGCGCTCTGGCGTGCCGAACAGGTTACCAAGCACCGGAATATCGAAGCCGGTGGGCTTTTCGAACAGCAATGCCGGGCCCTTCGCACGCAGGGTGCGGTCGCAGACCTCGGTCATTTCCAGGACGGGGGAGATCGGTACCTGGATGCGCTTGAGCTCGCCGCGCTGTTCCAGGCCACGGATGAAGTCGCGCAAGTCGCGATACTGCATGCAAAAGCCTCGTGTTGGCCGTATCGGTCGGGGTGCAGAGTGTAGCGCCGTTCGGGCATTGTTTGGGGGCAAAAATGCACTAGGGCCGCTTCGCAGCCCTTCGCGGGCACGCCCGCTCCCACAAGTTCAGTGCGATCCTTGTGGGAGCGGGCGTGCCCGCGAAGGGGCGCGAAGCGGCCCCAATTACGGCTTGGTCGGGAAGCTTACTTGCGCTTCATCGACAGGAAGAACTCGTCGTTGGTCTTGGTCTGCTTGAGCTTGTCGACCAGGAACTCGATGGCGGCGATTTCGTCCATCGGGTGCAGCAGCTTGCGCAGGATCCACATGCGCTGCAGTTCGTCGTCGGCGGTCAGCAGCTCTTCGCGGCGGGTACCGGAACGGTTGATGTTGATGGCCGGGAACACGCGCTTCTCGGCGATGCGGCGGTCCAGAGGCAGCTCCATGTTGCCGGTGCCCTTGAACTCTTCGTAGATCACTTCGTCCATCTTCGAGCCGGTTTCGACCAGCGCGGTGGCGATGATGGTCAGCGAACCGCCTTCTTCGATGTTACGCGCGGCGCCGAAGAAGCGCTTCGGCTTCTCCAGGGCGTGGGCGTCGACACCACCGGTCAGCACCTTGCCGGAGCTTGGGATCACGGTGTTGTAGGCACGCGCCAGACGGGTGATGGAGTCCAGCAGGATGACCACGTCCTTCTTGTGCTCGACCAGGCGCTTGGCCTTCTCGATCACCATTTCGGCAACCTGCACGTGGCGGGTTGGCGGCTCGTCGAAGGTGGAAGCAACCACTTCGCCGCGCACGGTGCGCTGCATTTCGGTCACTTCTTCCGGGCGCTCGTCGATAAGCAGCACGATCAAGTGGCACTCGGGATTGTTACGGGTGATGTTGGCCGCGATGTTCTGCAGCATGATGGTCTTGCCCGCTTTTGGCGGGGCGACGATCAGGCCACGCTGGCCTTTGCCGATCGGGGCGCACAGGTCGATGACGCGACCGGTCAGGTCTTCGGTAGAGCCGTTACCGGCTTCCATCTTCAGGCGCTTGTTCGGGAACAGCGGCGTCAGGTTTTCGAACAGGATCTTGTTCTTCGCGTTTTCCGGACGGTCGAAGTTGATGGTATCAACCTTCAGCAGGGCGAAGTAACGCTCCCCTTCCTTCGGCGGGCGGATCTTGCCGACGATGGTGTCGCCGGTACGCAGGTTGAAACGGCGGATCTGGCTGGGCGAGACGTAGATATCGTCCGGGCCGGCCAGGTAGGACGCATCAGCCGAGCGCAGGAAACCGAAACCATCCTGGAGAATCTCCAGCACGCCGTCACCCGAAATCTCTTCGCCGCTCTTCGCGTGCTTCTTCAGCAGGGCGAAGATCACGTCCTGTTTGCGCGAACGGGCCATGTTCTCGATGCCCATCTGTTCGGCCATTTCCAAAAGATCGGTAATCGGCTTTTGCTTGAGTTCAGTCAGGTTCATAAGGGGAGTGACGTAATCATGTAAGAAGGGAGAATTAAGCTTCTGGCTTAATGAGGCCGCGCCGCTAGATGGCGACAGGATCGCGTACTGATTCGAATTAGGGATGCTTCGGCGACGGCGTGTAGAGGGCACTGGAAAAGCAGTGCGAGGCCGAATGTAACACTTGCTTTTTTCTGCGTCTAGTGCTCTGGAAAAGAAAAACCCCGCATTTGCGGGGCTTTTTTCACATCACAGGTGGGCGTCGAGGAACGCGGCCAGCTGCGACTTGGAAAGCGCGCCAACCTTGGTGGCTTCGACGTTACCGTTCTTGAACAGCATCAGCGTCGGGATACCACGCACGCCGTGCTTGGCCGGGGTTTCCTGGTTCTCGTCGATATTCAGCTTGGCGACGGTCAGCTTGCCCTCGTAGGTGGTAGCGATATCGTCCAGAACCGGAGCGATCATCTTGCATGGGCCGCACCACTCAGCCCAGTAGTCGACCAGCACCGGGCCTTGAGCCTGCAGTACGTCGGCTTCGAAGCTGGCGTCGGTGACGTGTTTGATTTTGTCGCTCATGGAAATCTCCAAGGTCGTAAGCAATAAAAAACGTTGCCCATCATAGCTGCCCCCGCCGCCGACAGGAAGCCACGGACGATTGACTGTAACTATAGTTGCGCAAGACGCCGCGAATCGAAACTGTCATACAGCCGTCATAGAATCGAATGGCACATTGCCTTGCATCAAGGCCAGCACATCGGCTGCGTGTCACGCGTTGGCGTCAGCCTGCTATCGTGGCACGATTGCCGGGTTAACGACCGAGAACAACCAGATCATGCCGCATACCATCGCGAAGAACCTGTCCCTGATCGCCGCCATCGACCTTGGCTCCAACAGTTTTCACATGGTCGTGGCCAAGGCCCACCATACCGAAATCCGCATTCTCGAGCGGCTCGGCGAGAAGGTTCAGCTTGCCGCCGGCATCGACGAAGACCGCAAACTCAGTGAAGAGGCAATGGAACGAGGCCTGGATTGCCTTAAGCGCTTTTCCCAGCTGATCAACGGCATGCCGGCAGGCTCCGTGCGTATCGTCGGTACCAACGCCTTGCGCGAAGCGCGCAACCGTAACGAGTTCATCCAGCGTGCCGAAGCCATCCTCGGCCACCCGGTGGAGGTCATCTCCGGCCGTGAAGAGGCGCGACTGATCTATCTGGGCGTTTCGCACACCCTGGCCGATACCCCCGGCAAACGCCTGGTGGCGGACATCGGCGGCGGCAGTACCGAGTTCATCATCGGCCAGCGCTTCGAGCCGCTGCTGCGCGAAAGCCTGCAGATGGGCTGCGTCAGCTTCACCCAGCGCTACTTCCGCGACGGCAAGATCACCCCGGCCCGCTACGCCCAGGCCTACACGGCCGCGCGCCTGGAGCTGATGAGTATCGAGCATGCCCTGCATCGCCTGACCTGGGACGAGGCCATTGGCTCGTCCGGCACCATCCGCGCCATCGGCGCCGCCATCAAGGCCGGCGGCTTGGGCAATGGCGAGGTCAACGCCGAGGGCCTGGCCTGGGTCAAGCGCAAGCTGTTCAAGCTGGGGGAAGTCGACAAGATCGACTTCGACGGCATCAAGCCGGACCGCCGCACGATCTTCCCGGCGGGCATGGCCATTCTCGAAGCGATTTTCGACGCGCTGGAACTGCAGCGCATGGACCACTGTGACGGCGCCCTGCGCGAAGGTGTACTGTTCGACCTGCTCGGCCGCCACCACCATGAAGACGTGCGCGAACGCACCCTCAACTCGTTGATGGAGCGTTACCACGTGGACCAGGGCCAGGCTGCGCGCGTGGAACGCAAGGCACTGCATGCCTTCGACCAAGTGGCCGATGCTTGGGGGCTGAAAGACGGAAATTGGCGCGATCTGCTGGGCTGGGCCGCGAAAGTGCACGAAGTAGGCCTCGATATCGCCCACTATCACTACCACAAGCACGGCGCCTACCTGATCGAGCACTCCGACCTTTCGGGCTTCTCCCGCGAGGACCAGCAGATGATGGCCTTGCTGGTACGCGGCCACCGCCGCAACATCCCCAAGGACAAGTTCGCCGAGCTGGGTGACGAAGGCATCAAGCTGCTGCGCCTGTGCGTGCTGCTGCGTTTCGCCATTCTGTTTCACCACATCCGTGGCAACCAGCAGATGCCGAAGGTGGTGCTCAAGGCTGGCGATGCAAGCCTGGATGTGGCCTTCCCTGAAGGCTGGCTGGAACAGAACCAGCTGACCCAGGCCGACTTCGCCAACGAGGCGGAGTGGCTGGCCCGGGTCGGCTTCGTCCTCAGCGTACGTTGAGGACCGGGTTGCTCAGGCGCTCCAGCAGGGTCGCCTGGGCACTGCGCGGGTTCTGGTTGCCGGTCGGGGTGATGCGCACGTAGCGCCCGTCTGGCTGCAAGGTCCAGGCGTGGGTGTTGTCGGTCAGGTAGCCTTCCAGCTCCTTCTTCACCCGCAGCAACAGCTTCTTGCCTTCCACCGGGAAACAGGTCTCGACGCGCTTGTCGAGGTTGCGCTCCATCCAGTCGGCACTGGACAGGTAGATCTGCTCTTCGCCGCCATTGAGGAAGTAGAACACCCGCGTGTGCTCAAGGAAGCGGCCGATGATCGAGCGCACCTGGATATTGTGTGAAACCCCCGGAATGCCTGGGCGCAGGCAGCACATGCCACGCACCACCAGGTCGATCTTCACACCCGACTGACTAGCCTTGTACAGCGCCTTGATGACCTTGGCGTCGGTCAGCGAGTTGAACTTGGCAATGATGTGCGCCGGCTTGCCTTCGAGGGCAAACTGGGTTTCGCGCGCAATCATGTCGAGCATGCCCTTCTTCAGGGTGAACGGCGCGTGCAGCAGCTTTTTCATGCGCAGCGTCTTGCCCATGCCGATGAGCTGGCTGAACAGCTTGCCGACGTCCTCGGTGAGGGCGTCGTCTGAGGTCAGCAAGCTGTAGTCGGTGTACAGGCGGGCATTGCCGGCGTGGTAGTTGCCGGTGCCCAGGTGCGCATAACGCACGATCTCGCCCTGCTCGCGACGCAGGATCAGCATCATCTTGGCGTGGGTCTTGAAACCGACCACGCCGTAGATCACCACCGCACCGGCCGCTTGCAGGCGGCTGGCCATCTGCAGGTTGGACTCTTCGTCGAAGCGCGCGCGCAGTTCGATCACCGCAGTGACCTCCTTGCCGTTACGCGCAGCGTCTACCAGGGCGTCGACAATTTCCGAGTTGGCCCCGGACCGGTACAGGGTCTGGCGCACGGCAAGCACGTGCGGGTCCTTGGCGGCCTGGCGCAGCAGGTCGACCACCGGGGTGAAGGACTCGAAGGGGTGCATCAGCAGGATGTCCTGCTTGCTGATCACGCTGAAAATGTTGTCGGCGTTCACCAGCAGCTTGGGGATCGCCGGGGTGAACGGCGTGTACTGAAGCTCCGGATGGCTGTCCAGGCCGGTGATGCTGAACAGGCGGGTGAGGTTGACCGGGCCATTGACCTGGTATAGCTCGCTTTCGCTGAGGCTGAACTGCTTGAGCAGGTAGTCCGACAGGTGTTTCGGGCAAGTGTCGGCCACCTCCAGGCGCACGGCGTCGCCGTAACGGCGCGAGAACAGCTCGCCGCGCAGGGCGCGGGCCAGGTCGTCGACTTCTTCGGAGTCCAGCGCCAGGTCGGCGTTACGGGTCAGGCGGAACTGGTAGCAGCCCTTCACCTTCATGCCCTGGAACAGGTCGTCGGCGTGCGCGTGGATCATCGACGACAGGAACACGTAGTTGGCACCCGGGCCGCCCACCTCTTCAGGCACGCGGATAACCCGGGGCAGCAGGCGCGGGGCCGGGATGATCGCCAGGCCCGAGTCGCGACCGAAGGCATCGACCCCCTCCAGCTCGACGATGAAGTTGAGGCTCTTGTTCACCAGCAGCGGGAACGGGTGGGTCGGGTCGAGGCCGATCGGGGTGATGATCGGGGCGATTTCGTCGCGGAAATAGCGGCGCACCCAGGTCTTGAGCTTGGGCGTCCAGTAACGGCGGCGAATAAAGCGGATGTGGTGCTTTTCCAGCTCCGGCAGCAGCACGTCGTTGAGGATCGCGTACTGGCGCTCTACCTCGATGTGCACCAGCTCGCTGATACGCGCCAGCGCCTGGTGCGGCTGCAGGCCGTCGGCACCGGCCTGTTCACGGGCGAAGTTGATCTGCTTCTTCAGGCCGGCGACGCGGATCTCGAAGAACTCGTCGAGGTTGCTGGAGAAGATCAACAGGAACTTGAGGCGTTCGAGCAGTGGGTAGTTCTCGTCCAGGGCCTGTTCCAGCACGCGGATGTTGAACTGCAGCTGCGAGAGTTCGCGATGAATGTACAGGCTGCTGTCGTCCAGGCCGGGGACGGTGATTGCAGGGGCCGGCGCGGGCGCCGGCGCTGCGGCCACAGGCTCGGCGACCTGCTCCTCTACAGGCTCCGGCTCGGGCGCCGGCGGCAGGTCTGGCGGGGTCTGCACCAACTCTTCCGGGAGCTCCTGGGCTTCCTTGATCGCGACAGGGGTGAGCACTTCATTATTCATCTGGCGTTCCTGAGGACGTTAACGCCCTATCATCAATTGAGCGGCAAGATAAGCGCCCATTATGACGCCTGTGTTACACACCAGGGCAAGCCATGGCGCGTGGCCTCTGGCATTGTCTGTGTAGGAATTGTTCACGTCGAGACACATTTGGACACTTTCACGAATGCGCGCGAAGGGGTAGGCTGCGCGTTCATTTCGCCAGCACCTCAGAAAATGCTTCAACAATTCCTGCAGGATTTCGGCTACTTTGCCCTTTTTCTAGGCACCTTCTTCGAAGGCGAGACCATCCTGGTGCTTGCGGGTTTCCTTGCGTTCCGTGGGTACATGGACATCAAACTGGTGTGCCTGGTGGCGTTCCTCGGCAGCTATGCCGGCGACCAGCTGTGGTACTTCATGGGCCGCCGCCATGGGCGCAGGATCCTGGCGCGCAAACCACGCTGGCAAGCAATGGGTGACCGGGCGCTGGACCACATTCGCCGCCACCCCGACATCTGGGTGCTGAGCTTCCGCTTCGTCTATGGCCTGCGTACGGTCATGCCGGTGGCCATTGGCCTGTCGGGCTACCCGCCGCGCCGCTACCTTCTGCTCAATGGACTTGGCGCGGCCATCTGGGCAATAGCCCTGGGCGCGGCTGCGTACCACTTCGGCGCCATCCTCGAAGGCCTGCTGGGCAACGTGAAGCGTTACGAGCTATGGGTACTTGGTGGCCTGGTGGGGCTGGGCGTGCTGTTGTGGCTGCGCCGGCGCTTCCGCACCTTGCGCGCGGAGCGCAAGGCGGCGGACCAGGCCCAGGCCCCACAGGCTGAGAAGGCTGTAGACCACGAGCAGGACCCAGGCCAGCGGCGCGACCACCGCTAGGCCCAGTGCGCCGGCCAGGTACAGCGCCGGCGCATTCACCACCAACCGCGCCAGTTCCAGGCGCGCGGCCCAGGGCCGGTTCTCCAGCAACCCGCCCAGTACGAACAGACCAAACGCCATGAGCGACCAGCCGAGCACCAGCGCGGCGGCCGGCACGCGTTCGGCTACGTCCATCAGGTAGCTGCCCAAGGCCACATAAACAACGAACTGCGTCGCCACGTAGGCTTGTTGCGGGCGGCCCAGGGCAACCTCGAACTTGCGAAACAGCGCCAGGTCCTGCTTGGCCTGTGGGTAACGTGCGGCCACATCAGCCGGGCGCCAACCGGTGGGCATGAACCAGATGCGCAACTTGTCCCGCAGGCTGGCAGTGTGCCGGGCGTCATGCCAGAGCTGGGCATAGAACTGCAGGTTGGCCCACAGCGGGTTCCAGCTGGCCAGCGGCGTGGTTACCCCGAACACCACAGGCTCGGCCGGGTCCTCCTCTTTGAAGGTGCCGAACAGACGGTCCCAGAGAATGAACACACCGCCGTAGTTGCGATCCAAGTAAACAGGGTTTTGCGCATGGTGGACGCGATGGTTGGATGGTGTGATCAACACCCACTCAAGCCAGCCGAGCTTGGGAATGTGCCGGGTATGTACCCAGAACTGGTACAGCAGGTTGAGCGATGCCACGGTGATGAACACCAGTGGCGGCACGCCCAGCAGTGCCAGCGGCAGGTAGAAGACCCACGAGAAGATGAACCCGCTACTGGTCTGGCGCAACGCGGTGGTGAGGTTGTATTCCTCGCTCTGGTGATGCACCGAATGCGCGGCCCACAGCACGTTGCGTTCATGGCCCAGTCGGTGCAGCCAGTAGTAGCAGAAGTCGTACAGGACAAAGGCCAGCAGCCATACCCACCAGGCTTCGGGCGGCAGCCGCAACAGCGCCAGGTGCTCGAACGCCAGGGCATAGGTCAGCAGCCCTACTCCCTTGGTCAGCAACCCGGTGCTGGTCGACAGGGCGCCAGTGCTCAGGCTGTTGATCGAGTCGGCCAGGGTAAAGTTGCGCTGGCCACGCACACGGTCGGCCACCAGCTCCACGGCGATGAGCACGAAGAAGAACGGCACGGCCAGCAATATCAGGTCCATGGGTACGGCCTCAGGCGGTATCCATCAAGATTAGGCCGCGCCTGCGGCAACCCCTATGGCGACATCTGCCAAACTAGAGGACATTTAGCGCCTCGACACTGGAGTAATGAGCATGACAAAAAAAGTAGCGGTGATTCTTTCCGGCTGTGGCGTGTATGACGGCGCCGAAATCCACGAAAGCGTGATCACCCTGCTGCGCCTCGACCAGCGCGGTGCGCAGGTGCAGTGCTTCGCGCCGAACATTGCGCAGATGCATGTCATCAACCACCTGACCGGCGAAGAAATGCCCGAGTCGCGCAATGTGCTGGTGGAGTCGGCGCGCATTGCCCGCGGCGAGGTCAAGGACATCCGCGAAGCCAAGGCTGAAGACTTCGATGCGCTGATCGTGCCTGGCGGCTTCGGGGCGGCGAAAAACCTGTCCAACTTCGCCGTGGAAGGCGCCAACTGCAGCGTCAACCCGGACGTGCTCGCCCTGGCCGAAGCCTTTGCCGACGCCTGCAAGCCGGTTGGCCTGATCTGCATTTCGCCGGCACTGGCCGCGAAGATCTACGGGCCGGGCGTGGTCTGCACCATCGGTAGCGACGCAGGCACTGCGGCGGCTGTCGAGAAAATGGGCGGCACCCATGAAGAGTGCGATGTACACGACATTGTCGAAGACACTCAGCGCAAGCTGGTGACTACCCCGGCTTACATGGAGGCCAAGTCCATCAGCGAAGCGGCGGGCGGGATCTACAAGCTGGTGGACCGAATCCTGGAACTCACGCACGAGGGTGACCAGTAAGCCTTTGGGGCCGCTGCGCAGCCCCGCATCAGGTTTTACTCAGCCGGGCAATGATCCGGTCCAGCGCATTGGCAAACGCCTGCTTTTCACGTTCACCATAAGCCGCCTGCCCTCCCCCCACCTGGCCCTGCTCACGCAACTCGGTGAACAGGTTGCGCGCCGCCAGGCGGTCGCCCATGTTGCGCTCGTCGAATTCGCGCCCGCGCGGGTCCAGCACGGTCACGCCTTTTTTAACCAGGCGGTCAGCCAGCGGCACATCACTGCAGATCACCAGCTCGCCCGGCACGGCGTGTTCGACCAGGTAGTCGTCCGCTGCGTCCATGCCGCTGGGTACCACGATCAGGCGCACGATCGCGAACGCTGGTTTGGCCACGGCCTGGCCCGCTACCATCACCACTTCGAACTTGCGCTTGAGGGCGAATTTGACGATCAGATCCTTGGCCGCCTTGGGGCAGGCGTCGGCATCGATCCATACACGCATCGGAATTTCTCTACATGAAATCAGTGCGCCCATCATGCCTGAAGCGCAGCAAAAGCTGGAGCAGGCGCGCGCTGGAAAAATGGCGCCAAAAATCCCAATTAGCGCTTATCCGGCCCCACCACTCAGGCTACACTCGCCACAGCTTTACTGGCCTGCCCGAGCGCACAATGAACCACCCTCACGAAATCCGCCCTGACCTGGACGAAGGCATCGATCGCAAGGTCCTGGCGACATTGCGTGCGCGTTTCCTGCAGCTGAACCAGGGGAGGCTGCAACGGGCAATGGAAGGCCTGTCGACACGCCAGCAACAGGTACTGACGCTACTGCCGCTGCTGTTTCACGTGAACCATCCGCTGTTGCCGGGCTACGTCTCGGGTAGCACACCGGCTGGCGTGTCGGGCTACGAGCCAGGTGCCGAGCTGGTGGTCGAGGCCCAGCGCCTGGCCCGCTCGTTCACCTACAAGGCCCGCCATGGCAACCCGCCACGCCCGATCCATGGCCTCTACCTGATGGGCAGCCTGGGCTCACTGGCCCAGGCCGAGCACAGCGACATGGACCTGTGGGTGTGCCATGCGCCCGGCTTGCCCGAGCACTTGCTGGCAGAACTGCGCCGCAAGTGCCAATTGCTGGAGGATTGGGCGGCAAGCCTGGGCGCCGAGGCGCATTTCTTCCTGATCGACACGCAAGGCTTTGCCCAGGGCCAACGCGACGGCCAACTGGGCTCCGACGACTGCGGTACCACCCAGCACTACCTGCTACTGGACGAGTTCTACCGCACCACCCTCTGGCTGGCAGGGCGCACACCCCTGTGGTGGCTGGTACCCGTCTACCAGGAGCACAATTACCGCGCCTACACCCAGACCCTGCTGACCAAGCGTTTCATCCGCAGCCAGGATGCCCTCGACCTCGGCAACCTGGCGCACATCCCGCCCGGCGAGTTCGTCGGTGCCGGCCTGTGGCAACTGTTCAAGGGCATCGATTCGCCCTACAAATCGCTGCTCAAGCTGTTGCTGACCGAGACCTACGCCAGTGAACACCCGGCCGTCCGCTGCCTGAGCCTGGATTACAAGCAGGCGGTGTTCGCCAACCAGCTCGACCTCGACGAGCTGGACCCGTATGTGATGGTGTACCGACGCATCGAACGTTACCTGCTGCAACGTGGCGAGCCTGCGCGCCTGGAGCTGGTAAGGCGCAGCCTGTACCTGAAGGTGAACAAGAAGCTCAGCGACCAGGGCCGCGCCAGTGGCTGGCAGCGCCGGCTGTTGCAGCGCCTGGCAGACGAGTGGGGTTGGGACGAGCGTCAGCTGGCCCTGCTGGATAGCCGCAGCCAATGGAAAGTGCAGCAAGTCGCTGTCGAGCGCCGCGAACTGGTGGCCGAGCTGAACCATAGCTACCGCTTCCTCAGCCAGTTTGCCAGCACCCAGAACGCCAGCAGCCGCGCCGACCAGCGCGACCTCAATGTGCTGGGCCGGCGCCTGTATGCGGCCTTCGAGCGCCGCGCCGGCAAGGTCGAAGTGATCAACCCCGGCATCGCCCCGGACCTGGCCGAAGGCACCCTGACCCTGGTCCAGGCGCCCAACCGCAAGGAGCCCGGCAGCTACCACTGGGAGCTGTACAGCGGCAACCTGAGTACCCACGAGGTGGAGCACTTCAGCCCGATCAAACGCTGCCGCGAGCTGCTTGAACTGCTGGCCTGGGCCCACCGCAACGGCGTGATCGACAGCAGCACGCGCCTGGCGCTGCACCCGGGCGTCAGCGACCTCAGCGAGTTCGAGCTGTTCAACCTGATGGGTTGCCTGCAGCAAAGCATTCCCCTGCCCTTGCCGATCGTCAGCGAAGTGCGCCTGCTGCAGCCCAGCGTTGCCGACGAGGTGCTGTTGCTGGTCAATGTCGCCATCGACCCGCTGCGCCATCACCGCGACCTGAACATCCTGATGACCACCGAGCGTACCGATTCGTTGAGCTACGCAGGCGTGCGCGAGAACCTGGTGCTGACCCTGGACCAGGTCACGCTGAACAGCTGGAACGAAGTGCTGGTCCAGCGCTACGACGGTGAGCACGCGCTGGTGCGCTGCCTGCGGGACTTCCTCAACAACCCGGTGCTGCGCGGCCACCGGCCACGGGTACGGGTGCGCTGTTTTTGCCAGAGCCGCGCGCAGGCCATCGGCCAGCGCGTGGAGGAAATTTTCGACACGGTGCAGCTGCTGCTGGACCAAGGCTTGAACCACCGCTACCTGCTACAGGTGGCCCAACACACCCATGTGCTGGAGCTGTTGGCCGGGCATGTCGGCCTGGCCACCCTGGCCGAGCACGAAGCCCTGCTGGCCCACCTGGGCGAGGAGCGTAGCGCCTACAGCCCGCTGTACCTGGATAGCAACGCACTGCTGGACCACGACTTGCGCCTGGTGCTGGAACAGGGCCGCCCGGCTTGCATCCAGGTGTTCTACCGCCTGCAGGGTGGCTGGGCCGAGTTGTATGTGCTGGACGAATACAATGCCCTGTGGCAGCAGCGCCTTCCCCTGCATGACGAAGCCCACCTGCTGCTGCCACTGCAACGCTTCCTGCGATCAGTGGTGATGCGCCGTGATGCCCGGCTGCCGCTGGATACCCAGCGCGCTGCCTCGCTGGACATCCACTACGCGCAACTGTTGCCTTCCGGCGCTGGCAAGGCGCGCAGCATCGAGGCGCGCCAGGCTCCGGTCGAAGGCAGCGGCCAGCCTTACTATGAGGTGCAGGCCATCATCCAGGCCGGAATGGCGGGTGCGGCACATGTGACGCTGTACTGCGACCAGCAAGAGTTTTCCGAGCTGGAGCATGGTGGTCAGCTGTATGCAGTGGTGGCCAGGCAGATCATCGGGCAACGGCGCGGTGCCGGACAGTACCGGTGCTACATCACCGACCTGGATTTGTCCGAGCTGCTGGATGACCGGCTGGGCGCGACGCAGGCGTACCTGAGCTACAAGCGGATGCTGGAGCAGGCGTTGAATGAGGGGTTGGAGCAGGTGCTGGGGGAATGACCGAGGGCTGCTCTGCAGCCCATCGCCGGCAAGCCAGCTCCCACAAGGGTTTCACCAGGGCCGAGGCCGGCGCCGGACCTGTGGGAGCTGGCTGGCCGGCGATGGGCCGCACAGCGGCCCCCTTGACCCTTACAGGTCGTAATCGCCCGCCGCTTCGGGCTGGTACTCCACTTCCAGCAGCTTCAGCTTGAGGGTCTTGCCACCCGGTGCCGGCCAGTCGATCTGCTCGCCCACCGACAGCCCCAGCAAAGCGCAGCCGATCGGTGCCAGGACCGAAACATTGCCTTCCGGCCCTGCGTCCTTCGGATAGACCAACGTCAGGTGGTAGTCCTTGCCGCTGGCTTCCTCACGGCAGTGCACGCGCGAGTTCATGGTCACCACGCCCGCTGGCACGTCCTCGTGACCGACCACCTGCTCGGCGCGGTCCAGCTCGTCCTGCAGGGCGAGCACACCCGGCGTACTCTCGTCGAGGCTGTCGATAAGACGCTCCAGACGCTGTACGTCCAATCGGGTGAGGATGAGGGAAGGCTTGGTGCTCATGATCCAGTCAGACTCCTTTGAACAGGCGATTTTCGTCGGGCAGATAAAGCAAAACCCCGCCCAAGGGCGGGGTTTGTGAATGCTTTGGCGTCACCGACGCAGAACTCGACACTACCACAGCCGGGCAAATACTCAAGCCCCTGCTCTCAGTGTGCCTTAGCCTGGCCGCGCAGGAGCTGGGCCTCGCGGCAGATTTGCCGACGCCGTTCGTCATCGGCGGAACGCCATTCACGAATGTGCTCCACATGCCGCTGGCAGCCGGTGCACACCCGCTGTTCGTCCAGCCGGCAAACGCTGATGCACGGCGATGGCACGGCGGGGCTGATGTTGCTGTAGAGCGGCTTGGGTGGCCGGGCCTGGGCGCTACTCATGTCAGATCTCGTCGAAGTCCAGCTTCTCGCCGGCCCGCTCCCAGACGATGCGCTCGAGCATTTCGCCCAGCAGCTCTTCGCTCTTCTCGCAAACCCACTTGCCGCTTTCTTCGTCGTAGTCGAAGTGGAAGCCACCGGAACGGTCGGCCAGCCACAGCTGGCGCAGCGGTTCCTGGCGGCTGAAGATCAGCTGGGCGCCACCTTCGAACTTGACGGTGAGGACCCCGGCGGAGTTCTCCATGTCCAGGTCCATGCCGCTCTCGTCGAACAGGTCTTCCAGGGCCTGTTGGGTCGCGTCGACCAGATCATGGAAACGCGCTTCACTCAAACTCATTGCAGGAACCTCGAAATTGGCTGCGTTACAGGCAAGCCGGGCAAGATACGGGCGCTTGGCGCCGAATGCAAAGATTAGCCATTGAAGGCGGTAAGAATAGCCCGCCCGGCGGACCGGCCCTTGCATAGGCAAGCCGCCGGTCGCTCGGTATACTCGGGCGCAATACTGCATTTTTCTAAGGATTTCACCCATGAAGCGCCTGATTTCCTCCTTCGCGGCGCTGGTCGCTGTTGCCTGCCTCGTTTCGGCCTGCGGCCAGAAAGGCCCGCTGTATCTGCCTGAAGACGGCGATAACGGCAAAGCGCACAAGTCGCACCAGCACCAGCCAAAAGCCAAGCCGGCCACGGCGCCAGCGCAGCAGCCCGAGCTGCAGTCCGAGCCCGAGCAGTCGCCTGCGCAGTAAGGAAACCAGATGAACGCTTTCAACTACCGCGACGGCCAGCTGTTCGCGGAAGGGGTGGCCCTGTCGGCCGTCGCCGAACGTTTCGGCACCCCCACCTACGTGTATTCGCGCGCCCACATCGAGGCCCAGTACCGCAGCTACACCGACGCCCTGCAAGGCGCCGAGCACCTGGTGTGCTTCGCGGTCAAGGCCAACTCCAACCTCGGCGTGCTGAACGTGCTGGCACGCCTGGGCGCAGGCTTCGACATTGTCTCCGGCGGTGAGCTGGAGCGCGTGCTGGCGGCTGGCGGGCGCGCGGACCGCGTGGTGTTCTCCGGCGTCGGCAAAACCCGCGAAGACATGCGCCGCGCCCTGGAAGTGGGCGTGCACTGCTTCAACGTCGAATCCACCGACGAGCTGGAGCGCCTGCAAGTCGTGGCCGCCGAAATGGGCAAGGTTGCCCCGGTGTCGCTGCGGGTAAACCCGGATGTAGACGCCGGCACCCACCCGTACATCTCCACGGGCCTTAAAGAAAACAAGTTCGGCATCGCCATCGCCGACGCCGAGGCCATCTACGTGCGTGCCGCGCAGCTGCCGAACCTGGAAGTGGTCGGCGTCGACTGCCACATCGGCTCGCAGCTGACCACCGTGGAGCCGTTCCTCGATGCCCTCGACCGCCTGCTGGACCTGGTCGATCGCCTCGCCGACTGCGGCATCCACCTGCGCCACCTGGACCTGGGTGGCGGCGTTGGCGTGCGCTACCGCGACGAAGAGCCACCGCTGGTGGCCGACTACATCAAGGCTATTCGCGAACGCGTAGGCAAGCGCGACCTGGCCCTGGTGTTCGAGCCGGGCCGCTACATCGTGGCCAACGCCGGCGTGTTGCTGACCCGCGTGGAATACCTCAAGCACACCGAACACAAAGACTTCGCCATCATCGATGCGGCAATGAACGACCTGATTCGCCCGGCCCTTTACCAGGCCTGGATGGGTGTCAGCGCGGTCATCCCACGCGAAGGCGAAGGCCGTGCCTACGACCTGGTCGGCCCCATCTGCGAGACCGGCGACTTCCTCGGCAAGGACCGTGTGCTGAACCTGGCCGAAGGCGACCTGCTGGCCGTGCAGTCCGCGGGCGCCTATGGTTTTGTCATGAGCTCCAACTACAACACCCGTGGCCGTTGCGCTGAAATCCTGGTCGACGGCGACCAGGCGTTCGAAGTACGCCGCCGCGAGACCATCGCCGAACTGTACGCTGGCGAAAGCCTGCTGCCGGAGTAAGCCCATGCTGCTGCGTTTTACCAAGATGCACGGCCTGGGCAACGACTTCATGGTCCTCGACCTGGTCAGCCAGCACGCGCATATCCAGCCAAAGCACGCCAAGCAATGGGGTGACCGCCATACCGGCATCGGCTTCGACCAGTTGCTGATCGTCGAGGCGCCGAACAACCCGGAAGTGGACTTCCGCTACCGCATCTTCAACGCCGACGGCTCTGAAGTGGAACAGTGCGGTAACGGTGCGCGCTGCTTCGCCCGTTTCGTGCTGGACAAGCGCCTGACCGCGAAAAAGCGCATTCGCGTGGAAACCAAAAGCGGCATCATCGTGCTGGACGTGCAGAACGACGGCCAGGTGAGTGTCGACATGGGCCCACCGCGGTTCATTCCTGCCGAAATCCCCTTCGTCGCTGACGCGCAGGCGCCAAACTACCCCTTGGAAGTCGACGGCCAGCTGCATTCGATTGCTGCCGTGTCCATGGGTAACCCGCATGCCGTGCTGCGCGTCGACGACGTGCATACTGCCCCCGTGCATGAGCTGGGCCCGAAGATCGAAAACCACCCACGCTTCCCGCAGCGGGTGAATGCCGGCTTCCTCCAGGTCATCGACCGCCACCGCGCCAACCTGCGCGTGTGGGAACGCGGCGCGGGCGAAACCCAGGCCTGCGGTACCGGCGCTTGCGCCGCGGCCGTGGCAGCGATCAGCCAAGGCTGGATGGATTCCCCGGTGTCCCTCGACCTGCCCGGTGGCCGCCTGCACATCGAATGGGCCGGCCCCGGCAAGCCCGTGTTGATGACCGGCCCTGCCGTGCGCGTCTACGAAGGACAGGTTCGTCTCTAAGCGAGTAACCGCCATGACCGATCAGCCCAAGGTTGTACCCCAGCAGTCCGCCGAGCTCGATGCCGAAGCGGTGGTCGCCTACCTGCGCGCCCACCCCACCTTCTTCGCCGAGCACGACGAGTTGCTGATCGAACAGCACATCCCGCACCAGCGTGGCGACAGCGTGTCGCTGGTGGAACGCCAGCTCAAGCTGCTGCGTGACCGCAACATCGAGATGCGCCATCGCCTGTCGCAACTGATGGACGTGGCCCGCGACAACGACCGGCTGTTCGACAAGACCCGACGGCTGATCCTCGACCTGCTCGACGCCGGTACCCTGGAAGAAGTGGTGATGGCGGTCGAAGACAGCCTGCGCCAGGAGTTCCAGGTACCCTTCGTCAGCCTCATCCTGTTCGGCGACAACGTTGCGCCGGTCGGGCGCTGGGTCAGCAACGCCGAGGCGCAACAGGCCATCGGTGCCCTGCTGGGCGGCGGCAAGACAGTCAGTGGCAACCTCCGTGAACACGAGCTGGCGTTCCTGTTCGGTGAAGAACAGCGCCGGGAGGTGGGTTCCAGCGCCGTGGCCACCCTCGAATACCAGGGGCTGCACGGGGTGCTGGCGATCGGCAGCCGCGACCCGCAACACTACAAGAGCAGCGTCGGCACCCTGTTCCTCGGCTACATCGCCGAAGTGCTCGGCCGCGTTGTACCGCGCGTTACCCAGACCCTGCGCTCGGTACGCTGATGGAACGCCAGCTGGAGGCTTATTGCGCACACCTGCGCAACGAGCGCCAGGTGTCGGAGCACACCTTGCTGGGTTACCGTCGCGACCTGGACAAGGTCATCGCCTATTGCAAGGAACACGCAATTGACGGTTGGCAGGCGCTGCAGATCCAGCAGCTGCGCCAGCTGATCGCGCGCCTGCACCACCATGGCCAGTCCTCGCGCAGCCTGGCACGGCTGCTATCGGCGGTGCGCGGCCTGTACCGCTACCTCAACCGCGAAGGCCTGTGCCAGCACGACCCGGCCACCGGCCTGAGCGCGCCCAAGGGTGAGCGCCGGCTGCCCAAGGTGCTGGACACCGACCGCGCCCTGCAGCTGCTTGATGGCGGCGTCGACGACGACTTCATCGCCCGCCGTGACCAGGCCATTCTTGAACTGTTTTATTCGTCTGGCCTGCGCCTGTCCGAGCTGACCAACCTCGACCTCGATCACATCGACCTCGCCGCCGGCCTGGTGCAGGTGCTGGGCAAGGGTGGCAAGGCCCGCGTCCTGCCGGTTGGCCGCAAGGCCCGCGAGGCGCTGCAGGCCTGGTACCGCCTGCGCGGCATCGGCAACCCGCGTGACCGCGCAGTGTTCATCACCCGCCAGGGCAACCGCATCACGCCACGGGCTGTGCAGCAACGGGTGAAGAAGGCGGGTGAGCGCGAGCTGGGCCAGCACCTGCACCCGCACATGCTTCGCCATTCCTTCGCCAGCCATGTGCTGGAATCGTCCCAGGACCTGCGGGCGGTGCAAGAGATGCTCGGCCATGCCGACATCAGTACCACGCAGATCTACACCCACCTGGACTTCCAGCACCTGGCCGCGGTGTACGACAGCGCCCACCCTCGGGCCAAACGCAGCAAAGGCACAGACTCATGAGCATCAAGCTGATCACATTCGACCTCGACGACACCCTGTGGGACACCGCGCCGGTCATCGCCAGCGCTGAAGTCGTGCTGCGCGACTGGCTCGAAGCCAACGCCCCGATCCTGGGCGGCGTGCCGGTGGAGCACCTGTTCGCCATCCGCGAGCGCCTGGTACAGGCCGAGCCCGGCCTCAAGCACCGCATCAGCGCCCTGCGCCGACGGGTGCTGTTCCATGCCCTGGAAGAGGTCGGCTACAGCGAGAAGCAAGCGCAGGCGCTGGCCAACGAAGGCTTTGAAGTGTTCCTGCATGCTCGCCACCAGGTGGAGATCTTCCCCGAGGTGCAGCCGGTGCTGGAGATCTTGCGCCATCACTACACCCTGGGCGTGGTCACCAACGGCAACGCCGACGTGAGCCGGTTGGGGCTGGCGGACTACTTCCGCTTTGCCCTGTGCGCCGAAGACCTCGGCATCGGCAAGCCGGACCCGGCACCGTTCCTGGAAGCCCTGCGCCGCGGCGAGGCGGACGCCAGCGCCGCCGTTCACATCGGCGACCACCCCGGCGATGATATCGCCGGCGCCCAGCGCGCCGGGCTACGGGCCGTCTGGTTCAACCCCCAGGGCAAGGCCTGGACGGGTGAGCAGGCACCGGATGCCGAGATCCAGCGCCTGTCGCAGCTGCCCGACGTCCTTTCGCGCTGGCGCTGACAGGGGCCGCTGTGCGGCCCTATCGCCGGCAAGCCAGCTCCCACAGGGATCACGCAAGGCT
>NZ_JBLZWV010000073.1:0-69077 GCF_056098905.1 Pseudomonas sp. TSO6
GGAGCACGCAAGGCTGAGGCCCTCGGTGATCCTGTGGGAGCTGGCTTGCCGGCGATAGGGCCAGTACAGCCAGCGCAAAACTGACAGGCACAAAAAAGCCCGCAGCGACGGCGGGCTTTTTTGCGTTCAGCCACTCAGATAGGGCGGCTGCCATATTTGTTGTCCGGCTTCTTGGGCGGGTCGGCGACCACGTTGGCCTCGACTTCCTGCACCTTGCCACCGCGCGAAAGGAATTCTTCCATCGCCTTGGCCAGTGCATCACGCTCCTTCTGCTTGGCTTCCATGCTCGGCATCTCGTCTACCGAGACAGCCGCCTTGGATTTGCCCTTGGCAGCAGGTGCCGGGCTGCTGTCGTCATCGCCAGCGTCTTCAACGCCGTCGTCAGCCGCCGCTTCGAGGCCCTCATCAGCCTCGTCTTCATCGCCTACTTCGAGGTCGTCGTTTTCCAGATCGTCGTCGCTCATGTTCTACCTCATGACTTGCGAAAAGCAGGTTGGTTATAGACCAGTGCAGCCGTAGACCGGCAGCCACCAGTGAAAATTCAACTGGCCGTGGGTTAGGCCACTGCCCTTGGGTCGGCGCTCCTGATGGGAGGCGGCACCCAGCAGGCCCTGCTCCTGGCAGGACCTGACAAATCCATCTAGCCCCTGCTGGCCACACGCTATTGGCAAGCCTAGCAAAGGCTGGCGAAGTGTGTGGACTACACGTCAAACACCCTTCGGCGCGCATTCTAGCGCGCCCGTGGAAAAAGCAAAGCACCATAAACGCCCTACGACTTGTAAGTTTTTTACCTACGTCGCGAATGTGACGGATAAACCGTTTGCCAAGCGCGAAATACTGAAAATCTGGCAAAAAAAATGCCCGGCAAGCCGGGCAAGTTTTTACCGCGTCGCAGTTACAGGTTGTAGCCGCGTTCGTTGTGCTGAGCCAGGTCGAGGCCGACCGACTCTTCTTCTTCGTTGACCCGCAGGCCCATCACCACATCCAGCACCTTGAGGATCACGTAGGTGACGATGGCGGTGTAGACCACGGTAAAGATCACGCCCTTGGCCTGGATCCAGACCTGCATGCCGATATCGGTGACGGTACCGAAGCCGCCCAGCGCCGGGGCTGCGAACACACCGGTAAGGATGGCACCGATGATGCCGCCGATGCCGTGCACGCCGAAGGCATCCAGCGAGTCGTCATAGCCGAGCCTGCGCTTGAGGGTGGTGGCGCAGAAGTAGCAGATCACACCCGAAGCCAAGCCGATCACCAGGGCGCCCATCGGGCCCACGGTACCTGCAGCCGGGGTAATGGCAACCAGGCCGGCAACCACGCCCGAAGCGATGCCCAGTGCGCTGGGTTTGCCGTGACCGATCCACTCGGCGAACATCCAGCCCAGTGCAGCAGCAGCGGTGGCGATCTGGGTGACCAGCATGGCCATGCCAGCGGTGCCGTTGGCGGCAGCGGCGGAGCCTGCGTTGAAGCCGAACCAGCCGATCCACAGCATGGCGGCGCCCATCAGGGTATAGCCGAGGTTGTGCGGGGCCATCGGGGTGGTCGGGTAGCCCTTGCGCTTGCCCAGCACCAGGCAGCAGACCAGGCCTGCGATACCCGCGTTGATGTGCACCACGGTGCCGCCAGCGAAGTCCAGTACACCCCAGTCCCACATCAGTGCACCGTCACCGCTCCACACCATGTGCGCGATCGGCGCATACACCAGGGTGAACCAGATGCCCATGAACACCAGCATCGCGGAGAACTTCATGCGCTCGGCGAAAGCACCCACGATCAGTGCCGGGGTGATGATGGCGAAGGTCATCTGGAAGGTGATGAAGACCGCTTCAGGGAACAGCGCGGTGGCCGACGTCAGGTTCTCGGGCGTTACGCCGCTGAGGAAGGCCTTGGAGAAGCCGCCGACGAAGGAATTAAAGTTGAGCACGCCCTTTTCCATACCGGTGGTATCGAAGGCCATGCTGTAGCCGTAGACGACCCAGAGAATGCTCATCAGGCCGGTGATTGCAAAACACTGCATCATCACCGACAGCACGTTCTTGGAACGCACCATACCGCCATAGAACAGGGCCAGGCCCGGGATAGTCATGAACAGCACCAGCGCCGTTGCAGTCAGCATCCAGGCGGTGTCGCCGGAGTTCAGCGCTGGGGCAGCTTCCTCTGCCAGGGCAAGCCCGGGCATTACGAGGGACAATAGGGCTCCTAGCCCTGCGATCTTACGCAGAGTCATGTTGTTTTCTCCTGGGGCGTTGGGTTTGGTGAGGCTTTTTTGCTGCTTAGATCGCGTCGGTATCGGTTTCGCCGGTACGGATGCGGATCGCCTGCTCCAGATTCACCACGAAAATCTTGCCGTCACCGATCTTGCCGGTGTTGGCTGCCTTGGTGATGGCTTCGATTACCCGATCAAGGTCCTTGTCATCGATGGCGACATCGATCTTCACCTTGGGCAGAAAATCGACCACATATTCAGCACCGCGATACAGCTCGGTGTGGCCCTTCTGCCGGCCGAAGCCTTTGACTTCAGTAACAGTGATGCCCTGCACGCCGATTTCCGACAGCGACTCGCGCACGTCGTCCAGCTTGAACGGCTTGATGATGGCTGTGACTAGCTTCATGAAACTCTCTCCCGATTTGGTGGACTTGCCCCAGGAAAACAAACCCGTCTCAAGTCTAAGCGCAGCGGTTGGCTTTGTAACGCGTCGTCGGCATCCGGCTCCGCGTGCGCACTGCTTGGTCACAAGGAACTGCATCAGTGCATGGCTCGTACAGGTCTTTGCAGAAACCTTGCCAGTTCCGGCAAATCACCAGAAAACAGCGAGTTATGCGAGAGGGTCGGGATTGGCCAGTCGCCAGCATTGAAAACATGCACAGTTTCGGTGCGCACCGGCAGGGCGCATTGCGCGATAAATGTGCAATCCATTGAAAACGTCACCGGTCCCACAAGCCCCTCCCACAAGGGGCAATGTGCACTCAAGCGTCGGGTTTGTGCGTGCTACACTGCCGGCCATTTCTCAGTTTCAGTGGACAGCCCCATGCTTGCGCCCAAAGCCCTTCTCGATGCCCTGAGCGACCAGGCCTCGCGCCTGTTCAGCAGCGATACCGCCCAGCCCCGTGCAGAACTGGAAAGCCAGTTCAAGGTGCTGATGCAAGGTGCCTTCAGCAAGCTGGACTTGGTCAGCCGTGACGAATTCGACAGCCAGATGGTCGTGCTGGCGCGCACCCGCGCTCGCCTGGAGGCCTTGGAAAAACAAGTTGCCGAGCTGGAAGCACGCATGACGCCCGGCGCGCAAGAATAACTCGCGATACAAGGCGCTTTTGCCACCAAAGTCAGCGCACGCAATGCTTTGAAGGCAAAGTCACCGACGTTCAGCCCGTCGCGGTCAGTGCCACGGTGTCAGGCCGAGGCCCCCATGCGGGCCGCCTCGAGGATTGCCTGTTTCGGCGGCAACTCGCTGGCATGCAAGGTGCCGCGAAACAAGGTCGCACCACACTGGGTAACCAGGGTCTTCACCCGGTTGTGCGAGTTGAGGATCTCGGCCTGGATGTCTTCGATGGCCGAATCCCCAGGCTGCAAGGCAGCCGCACGGTTGGCCCATTCGATGGCGGCAAAACGGCTCTGCTTGCGGGTGCCGCGCCCCTGCATCCAGGCCAACCCCAGTTCGGCACTGGCGCGTCCGGCAATCCACGCGTCCGGGTGCTCGACCAGGCTCGACAGGTAGGCAACCGCCTCGGATCGCTCCTGCGCTTCGCCAAACTGGCGCAACAGCATTCCCAGATGCAAGCGCGCGCGAGCATTGGTCTGCGGATTACCCAACGCATCGACCAGCAGGCGCCTGACGGCCAGCATGGCACTTCGCTCATTCAGGTCCTCATCGCCATCCATGCGCAGGCAGGCGAGGTTGTACTTGGCCTGCCTGCTGCCCGCCTCTACCGCACGCTGCAGCCAATACTCAGCCGCCTCGTCATCCAGATAGTGCGCCGGGGTGTTGCCCAGGCTGCCGCTGTGCAGCTCGTACATGCCTAGGGCAGCCCCCGGCAAGCTCAGCTCGGCACAGCGCTCGTACAGGTAACACGCCACCTCATGCCGGTTGGCAGCCCACAGCAGCCGCGCAACAGCGAGCACCTCGAAGCCTGGCGCCTGGCCCGCGCGCTGGCGCGTTACCGCCACCTGCGACCATAGCCTTGCCTGCTCGGCCGAACGTGGCAGCCCCCACAGGCCGAAGCGATGCCCGGCAGCACGCATTGCACAGGCGCCAGCATGCGAGCGGCCTTCACACAGGCGCTCGATGGCGGTGCGCAACAGTTGGTGTTCATCTGCCATGCCATCGCGAAGTATCAGCCCGACCAGGCAGCGAAATGGCTCGCCCATGGCAGCGATGCCACCGTGATCGGCGTTACACGCCAAGCTCGCGGCGAAATCGCGCATACCGCCGGCATGGTCTTGCAAGGCACTGCTACGCAGCGCGCCTCGCCAAGCCAGCACAACGGCGCTTTCCCTTGGCCTCAGCGGGCGCTGCAACCAGGCATCGAACAGTTGCTGCCAGTCGGCGACAGCCTGCAACTGTTCGCTATGTGGCAGTTTCAGCCGGTCTTCGACGGCCATCCAGCGCAACGCATTGCGCAACGCTTCGTCCCACGCCTCGCACAATGGCCCATTGGCCAACAGGTCTAACGCATCGAAGCTGGCGCCCCAACGGGGCAGCAGGTAATCGGCGAGGGCCTGGATCGCTTCATAACAACCAGGGCGTGCCACCAGCGCATGGCGCAACCAGTAATAGCGTGGTGCTTCGTTTTCGTGATCGACCCGCCTGCTCAGGCACGCCGGCAACGCTTGGGGCAGCTCGGCCAAGGGCAACAACCCATGCTTCACCAGTAAGGGCGCCGCGGCTTCCTGCACTTCCACATCGGCATGGGCGCTGGGCCTGTACCGCGCAGGCTGCCCCTGAAACAGTTCGATCAACCAGCCAGGCTCGCGCAGCTGCGCACTGATACGCAGCATGCCAATGGCCGCTGCCACGGGTTGTGCGCAGCGGTCCATTGCACGCAACAGGTGCGCGGTCGCGGTTTCACATATTTGCTCGACGGCCAGCAAGCGCGCAGCGTTGCGCTGGCCAGCACCCTGTACCTGGCAAGCCCGGTGGAAGCAGTGCATGCCCATTACCACCTGTGGGTGATAAGCCTTCGGGCAGGCGTGAATCCAGGCTTTGATGACTTGGCTCAGGGCCCTGTCACCCTGGCTTTGCGGGTCGACCAACATGTGCCCTTCGATGGCCACAAGGTAGGCCGGGAACTCGCCGGGCGGGGCTTGGCGCCATTGCGCCTCAAGGCTGTCGAAAAAGCAGGTGAGTTCAATGAATGAATTGGCCTGCACCAGTTCGCGGATTACCTGGCGCATCTGGGTGAGCGTTTGCACGGCGCAATACCTCAAGTCCATTTGAAAGAAGACGCTGTGCCATCCCATGGCAACGGCATTTGCCCAACAACACTAAGCCATACCACCCACCTGCGCAAAGATTATTGGATCCATTTTTTGCCGATTTTTAAGAAAACACAGGGAAAAAACCTGCTCTGCAAAACCACGACGCACACTTGTTGCGCCTGTCGTGGCCACCATCGCTATCCTTGACCCAGCCGCAGGAAGCGGCCCTTTTCAGCGACAACGGAGCGTCCATGTCCCTAGCCATCGTCCACAGCCGCGCCCAGGTGGGTGTGCAGGCACCCTCGGTCAGCGTCGAAACCCACCTGGCCAACGGCCTGCCTCATCTCACCCTGGTTGGCCTGCCAGAAACCACGGTCAAGGAGAGCAAAGACCGGGTACGCAGTGCCATCGTCAACTCCGGGCTGAACTATCCACAGCGGCGCATAACCCAGAACCTGGCCCCCGCCGACTTGCCCAAGGACGGCGGGCGCTACGACCTGGCCATTGCCCTAGGCATTCTGGCCGCCGACGGCCAGGTGCCAGCGGCCAGCCTTGCAGAGGTCGAGTGCCTGGGCGAACTGGCGTTGTCGGGCAAATTGCGGGCGGTGCAAGGCGTGCTGCCGGCGGCCTTGGCGGCACGCGAGGCGGGCCGCTCGCTGGTGGTTCCACGGGAGAATGCCGAGGAAGCCAGCCTGGCCGGCGGGCTGGTGGTGTATGCGGTGGGGCACCTGCTGGAGCTGGTCGCCCACCTGAACGGCCAGGTGCCGCTGGCGCCTTACGCGGCCAACGGTTTGGTCCTGCATCCACGTCCCTACCCTGACCTGAGCGAGGTGCAAGGCCAACTGGCGGCCAAACGCGCATTGATGCTGGCGGCGGCTGGGGCGCACAACCTGCTATTCACCGGGCCACCCGGCACCGGCAAGACCTTGCTCGCCAGCCGCCTGCCCGGGCTGCTGCCACCGTTGGACGAGCACGAGGCGCTTGAGGTGGCGGCCATCCAGTCGGTCAGCGGGCATACACCGCTGAGCAGTTGGCCGCAGCGACCGTTTCGCCACCCCCACCACTCCGCATCCGGCCCGGCACTGGTCGGTGGCAGCAGCCGTCCGCAACCGGGCGAAATCACCCTCGCCCACCATGGCGTGCTGTTTCTCGATGAGCTGCCAGAGTTCGAGCGGCGTGTGCTGGAGGTACTGCGCGAGCCGCTGGAGTCGGGCGAGATCGTGATTGCCCGCGCCCGCGACAAGGTGCGCTTTCCGGCACGCTTTCAGCTGGTGGCGGCGATGAACCCATGCCCTTGCGGCTACCTGGGTGACCCCACTGGCCGCTGCCGTTGCAGCACCGAGCAGATCGCGCGGTACCGCAACAAGCTGTCCGGGCCGCTGCTGGACCGCATCGACCTGCACCTGACCGTGGCCCGCGAAAGCACCACGCTGAACAACCAGCCCTGTGGTGAAGCCAGTGCCGACGTGGCAGCCAGGGTAGCGCAGGCGCGGGAGGTACAGCAGCGCCGCCAAGGGTGCGTGAATGCGTTTCTCGACCTCGAAGGGTTGCGCCTCCATTGCGGATTGACGGCGGCGGACCAGGCGTGGCTGGAAGGGGCCTGCGAACGGTTGACCTTGTCGTTGCGGGCAGCGCACCGGTTATTGAAAGTGGCGCGGACACTGGCGGACCTGGAGGGCTGTGAGGCGATCGGCCGGCCACATCTGGCCGAGGCCCTGCAGTACCGGCCGGGGAGCAGCTAGATTGCCGGGGCTGCTTTGCAGCCCCAAAAGCCATCAAGCAACCCGATTTCGGCAGAACATACCGGAAACCGAATACGCCCCAGACCCGGTCAATGCCAGCCCGCCATAAAGCGCCATCAGCAACCAGGCAAACTGCCCCTGCTCCAGCGTCCAGTCCGGATGCACTACCACCAGGGCCACCAGCAACACCGCCAGCACCGGCAGGCAAGCCAGGCGTGCGGCAACACCCAAAAGCAGCAACAGCGGGCAAACTACCTCGGCAAAAACCGCCAGACCCAAGGTCAACGGTGGGCCCAGGCCGAATGGGTCTTCGATACGCTGCAACTCCCCGCTCCAGTTCAATAGCTTGGGCAGGCCGTGGATGAACAACAAGAGCAAGGCGGCCATTACGCGCATGAACAACAAGCCGGTGGCGGTCAGGGTAGGTGACTGAGGGTCGAGGAAGGGTTTCAGGCGGGACATGGCATGGGCTCGCTAATCGATCAACCTGGGAGCATGGCCCAATGAGCCAGTGATTGATTGCGCAAGTGTGCTGAGATGGAGGTTTAAGCTACTGGCCTCTTCGCGGGCACGCCCGCTCCCACAGGTATTGCACAGTTCTTGAGGCCAGTGCCGTACCTGTGGGAGCGGGCGTGCCCGCGAAAGGGCCGGTAAAGGCAGCACATCACTGCCCGCCAGACAATGCCTCTTCAACCACCTTCAGCAACACCTCTTCAGAAAAAGGCTTGCCCAGGCAGGCCAGCGCCCCATGGCTCATCGCCGAGTGCACCGCGCCATCATCCCAATGCGCCGACATGCAGATAACCGGCAAACGCCACCCCAGCCGGGCCAGCTCACGCTGCACGTCCAGCCCACCCATCCCCGGCATTTTCAGGTCGAGCAACACACAACCGGCCTGCCGGGCCAGCTCCGAACCGAGGAACACATCCCCCGCAGCAAACGACAAGGTCTGGAACCCGGCCGAACGCAGCAGGTTAGCCAGGCTTTTGCGCACCGAAGCATCGTCGTCGACGATGCACACCCATCTGTTCATGCGCCGCCTAGGCCCTCAGGCCGCGCCCCGATAACGGTGTGCATGGCCACCAGTTCGACCAGCGAGCGGGACTGCATCTTGTTCATGATGTTTTTCTTGTGCACCTTGGTTGTCACTTCGCTGGTGCCGATCTGCCTGGCGATCTGCTTGTGCGACAAGCCATCGACCACCAGCGAGAAAACCTCGCGCTCACGCGGGGTCAGGCGCTGGTACTTTTCCTCGACCTGCCGCGCGTGGCGCCATTTACGCCCATCAGCCACGGCCCTGTGCCGCACGGCCTGCAGCAGCGTCAGCAGCTGGTCTTCGTCAAAAGGCTTGGTCAGGAACTCCACAGCACCGGCTCGCATGGCCTGCACCGTCATCGGGATTGTGCCGAAGCCCGTCATGAACACGATTGGCCAGGGCAGTGCCAGCCGGCGCAGTGCATCTTGCACCTCAAGCCCGTTGGTATCGGACAGGTGCATGTCCAACAGGAGGCAGGCATAGGGGGTTTCCAGGCGGGCGTCGAACAGCGCCTCGGCACTGGCAAACAGATGATGCGGGATATCCTGCGAGCGCAGCAGGCGGCCTAGTGCCGTCCGCACCGACGGGTCATCGTCCACCACCAGCACCGGCACGTGAGTGCTGTCATCCAACGGCTCAAGGTTGTCGGCCCCAGCACACAGCGGCGATTGGACCAGCTCATGGGAAGGGACATCAAAGCTGATCTCAGCGGCCAGGCGGTAACCCCGGCGCGGCACGGTCTGGATCAGCCTGCGGTCGCCAAAGGCTTTACGCAGCAACGACACCTGCACCTGCAAGTTGTTGTCCTCGACCACCGTGCCGGCCCACACCTGGCTGAACAGCTCGTCCTTGCCGACCACCCGGCCCTTGGCCTTGATCAGCGTGGCCAGCACCTCGAATGCGCGCCCGCCCAACACGATCGGCTTACCGTCGAGAAACGCTTCGCGCCGCTCCAGCGACACCTGGGCATTGCCTATTCGGATCATGGCTTCCTCGCACGGGCACGGGCGTTTGCGCCGGCCCGGGCAGCCTAGGCCGACGCACACATTGAGACAATTATCCCGAGGGATAGGTTGGCCCAAGCACTATACAAGTGCCGGTCGGCCCTCAGGGTACGATAACGGACAATAGCGTACCCGTTCCTGCCAAACGGGCTGCAACCCGCATCCGTACTGGGCTCGCTGCGTATACTCGCGCGTCAGGATGTCGCTGCCAGGGGGTTCCAGATGCTCGATGAACGCCTCGCTCACAGGCCCATCGATTTTGACCAGTCGATTGACGAGGGCTGGCTGAACCGGTGCGCTGTCACACCGCTGGGCCAGGAAGGCGAGCTCAGCTACTTCCGGCTGAGCGACGACGTCACCGGCCAGTCGTGGATCGCTGCGCGCGCTCCGCTCGACGCACCCGCAGCCTGCCAGCGCCTGGAGCGTGACTACCAACTACAGCTGGACCCTCAGTGGGCGGTAATCCCCTCGGCGTTCGTGCGCTCGGCCGAGGGCCCGCTGCTGGTGTACCCGGCCGGCCACTCCATTGCCGACCTGCTGAGCGAAGGCCCGGCGGCCCTGGAGCCGTTTCTCGACATCGCGGTGAACGCCGCAAGGTCCCTGGCCCGGGCCCACGAACGCAATGTGCTGCATGGCGCATTGCAACCCGAACATGTGTGCCTGCAAGGCCCTCAGCGGGTGCGCCTGGGCTGCTTTCGCGCAGGCCCGGCGCAACTGATCAGCGAACAGGGCACCCCGCTCGGCAACTGGTCCTACCTGGCGCCGGAGCAGGTTTGCCCCCATGGCAGCAGCAGCGACCGGCGTAGCGACATCTATGCCCTGGGCGCGATCCTTTACCAGCTGTTGCTGGGCGAATTGCCGCTGGCCGGGCGCGACACCCAACACTGGCGCCAGCTGCATGCCGGCGTGCAGCCAAGGGCAGCCTGCGAAGTGGACAAGAACGTGCCGCAGCCTCTGAGCCGGATCCTGGCCAAGGCCCTGGCCAAAGAACCGGACGCGCGATACCAGAGCGCTCGCGCCTTGGCAGTAGACCTTGCCTACTGCCAGCGGCAATGGGCCAGCAGCAAGACCATGGCAGCGTTCACCCCAGGCTGCGCCGACCCGGTCGCGCCCAACCGCACACGCCTGTATGGCCGCAGCGCAGAACAAAAAGCCATCGCCCTGATGCTCAAGGGCCTGCGCCGCGACAGCACACCCCATGTGCTGTTCATCAACGGTGCCGCCGGCATGGGAAAGTCCAGCCTGGTCGAGGCCGCGCTGAAGGGCAACGCCCACGGCTACTGGGCCATCGGCAAGTGCAACAGCCTGGCCCAGGCCGTGCCCTATGCGCCTTGGGTGGAGATTCTCGGCGCGTTGACCACCCAGCTGCTGGCGAAGAACAGCCAGGACCTCGACACCCTGCGGCGCGAGATCTTGCGCCGCATCAAAGGCCATGGCCGGTTGCTGGGCAAGCTGGCCCCAGACCTGCAGTTGATCCTCGGCCCGCTGCCCGCGCTGCCAGCAAAACCCACACGCCTCGGACTGCAGAAGGAGCTACGGGCGATCGTTGAATTCCTGCAGGTGTTCAGCCGTCCTGGCCAGCCACTGGTGCTGTTTCTCGATGACATGCAGTGGGCCGACGACGCCACGCAGCAGCTGCTGGCACAGCTGCTGGCACAGGCGCCCGGTAACCTGTTGCTGATCTTTGCCCGGGGCAATGACATGCAAGCCAGCAGCGCTCCACCTGCCCTGCCCGCAGGCGTGCGCAGCACTACCCTGAACCTGCGCCCGCTGGCCGTTGGCGCGGTGGCCGAGCTGATCGGCGAACGCTACCACGTCGCCCCCGACCAGACCTTGCAACTGGCCGAACTGGTGCACGACAAGACCGCCGGCAACCCGTTTTTCATCAACCAGATCCTCAGGGCGATGGTCGAGGACCAGTTGTTCACCTTCGATACCCAGGCCATGCGCTGGTCGTGGTGCCTGCAGGCCGTGGCCCGGCACCGCTATTCCGACAATGTCGCCGACCTGATGGTCCACCGCCTGGTGCGCCTGCCCGCGCCGCAACGCGACGTGCTGCGCATCGTCAGCGCAGCAGGCAACCGATGCGATGAACGCTTGCTCCGCCGGGTCCTTGCACAAGCGCCGGGCGAACCGTTGCAGGCCTTGATTGGCGCAGGCTTCCTGCTGCCGAGCCAGAGAGGCCTGGGCTTTGCCCACGACCGGGTGATGGAAGCGGCTTATCAACTCACGCCCGTGCGCGAGCGCGAATCGCTGCATGCATGCATTGCCCAGGCCATGCTGCAAACCTGGCCAGAGCACTTGCACGAGGTGCTTTTCGAGGCCGCCCACCAACTGCAACGCGCCAGCCCACGCGGGTTTTCAGCGGATGACTGCGAAGTGTTCCTGCAGCTTTTACGTGAAGCGGCATTGCGCGCGCGCGACAGCGGCGCCTTTGCACAGGCTGCGGGTTACCTGCACACGGCCGAGCAGCTGCTGCACCACGGCAGCACCCTGGAAAGCCGCGCCACGCACGGCTTTGCCATCGCCTGCATGGCGGCGGAGTGCGACATGCAACTGTCGCGCATGGCTGCGGCCGAGGCCCAGCTCAGCGAGTGCCGACAGCGCGCACGTTCGACGCTGGATCGGGCCCGGCTGTGCCAGTTGCAGGCCCGCCTGTTCACCTTGCAGAGCGACTATCAGGCAGCCATCGACAGCGCCTTATCAGGCCTGGAACTGCTGGGTATCCGCCTGGCACGCGGCGTCGACCGGCAACAGGCAGAAGCCAGCCATGCCCGTGTGCTGGCCATGATCGAACAAAAGGGCCGCCACTGCCTGGAGTCGCTGCCGCGTGCCGACTCGGAGCAAGTGGCGGTGGCGATCGGCCTGCTGGCCACGCTGTCGTCATCGTTCTTTGTCCAGGACGACCTTGGCTTCCTGCACCTGGCCAAGCTCATGGAGTTGTCGCTGCTGCATGGCGTTGCCCCAGGCAGCACTTACGGCCTGGCCTGGTTCGGGGTGATGATCGCCGAGCGTTTCGGTGCCTACCACGACGGCCATGCCTATTGCCTGGCCGCGCTGAAGCTGATCGAGCGGCACGGCTTCGAGGGCGACCTGACCAGCGCGTTGCTGGCCCTGGACCAGGTCAGCGCATGGACTTCGCCGATGGAGTTCGCCCGCCGCACCGCACTGGAAGCGGTCGACTCGGCACGCCTGAGCGGCGACCTGGCGATGGGCTGCTATGCCCGCAACCATCTGGTCTCCGACTCGCTGTTCATGGGCCGCTATCTGCCGGACGTCGCTGAGGAAGTGAAACAGGGCCTGGCCACCGTTCGCCGTTGCGGCTACAGCGATATAGAACAGATCCTGCAGGCCCAGCAAGCGTTCGTCGCCAACCTGAGCGGCGCAGCCTGCGTGGCCTCGACCACGCCGGTCAACTCAGCGACCACGCTGTTTTTCCGGCACCTGTTCACAGGCATGTCGGCCTTCTACCTGGGCAACATCCCACACGCCATGCGCCACCTGGCCAAGGCCGGTGACAATGCCTGGGCGGCGCCTGCGCATATCAACCTCGCCGACTACCACCTGTTCCACGGCCTGGCCCTGGGCAGCCCGGAGGCCCCCGCCAGCCTGGCCGACAAGCTGAGCGAGCTGCAAGGCTTGCGTGAGCGTTTCAGTCGCTGGGCCGGCTTCAACCCGGCGACCTTCCGCAACAAGCTGCTGCTGATCGAAGGCGTCATCGCCAAGCTTGAAGGTGACGGCCTGGCCGCCATCCGTTGCTTCGACCAGGCGCAGATCGCCGCCACCGCAGCGGGCTTCATCCACGAGCAGGCCCTGGCCCATGAACAGCTGGCCGAGGTGTGCATCCCCAGCGGTTTGATTTCCGGCGCCAACTTGCACCTGCGCATCGCCCGCGACTGCTTCCATATCTGGGGTGCGACGGGCAAGGTGCATCAGCTGGAGGCCTTGCATCCGTTTCTGCGCACCCAGCCCATCCAGGAAACCTACCGCGCCACCCACCAGGCCAAGCTCGACCTGGAAGCCGGCATCGAAGCCGCGCGCGCGCTGTCCGAGGAGGTGCTGCTCGAAGGCCTGATCGAGACCCTGATGGGCCACCTGACCCAGCATTCCGGTGCCGACCACGGCGCACTGTTGATCGTCAGCGGCGCCGAATTCCAGATGGCCGCCCTCGCCTATATCGACGATGCCGGCCTGCACGTCAGCATGGACAACTGCCAGAAGTTCATGACCCAGGCACCGCTGTCGATCATCAACACCACCATGCGCACGCGCAAGCCGCTGGTCCTCAATGATGCCCAGAGCGATTGCCCCGAGGCTTTCCGCCAGGAGCTGCAGGCGCGCAACGCACGTTCGGTATTGTGCCTGCCGCTGGTGATCCAGGGCGTGCTGATCGGCTTGGTGTACCTGGAGAACCGCCTGGTACCCAACTTGTTCGGCAGCCAGCGCCTGGCCATGCTGGAAATCCTCGCCTCGCAGGCAGCGGTCTCGCTGCAGACCGCCAAGTTCTATACGCGCCTGGCCGAAGACAACCAGAGCCGAGCGCAGATGGAAGCCGAACTGCGCCGCTCACGGGCGGAACTGGCGCGCAGTGCGCACCTGCAGGCGATGAACGAGCTGTCGGCGTCCATCGCCCACGAGATCAGCCAGCCGCTGCTGGGCATCACCTCCAACGCCGCCGCCAGCCTGCGCTGGCTCAAGCGCGCCAAGCCCGACCTGGAAGAGGCAATCGCCGGCCTGGAAGACATCCGCAACGACAGCGAACGTGCCGCCAACATCGTGCGTGCATTGCGCTCGCTGGCCAAGCAGTCGCCGATGCAACTCAAGGCGGTGAAGCTGGACGAGCTGATCCGCGAGGTGGTGCGCTTGACTTCGGCCGATGCCGCCAAGGCCACGGTGGACGTGCAGACATGCCTGCACGCGGGGGTGACCGTGACGGCCGAACCGGTGCAGTTGCAGCAGTTGGTGTTCAACCTGATCACCAATGGCCTGGAAGCGCTGGCGGGGTATCGCAGCGATGGCGTGCTGCGGATTGCGTCGACGGTGGTGGGGAACGGGGTGGAGATCTGTGTGGACGACAACGGGCCAGGGATTGCACCCGAGGAACGGGAGCAGGTATTCGGGGCGTTCTACACCACCAAGAGTGGTGGCATGGGGATGGGGCTGGCGATCTGCAGTTCGGTGGTGCAGGCCCATGGCGGGCAGTTGCAGGCGCTGGTGTCTCAGTTGGGTGGATGTCGGATTCGCTTCACTCTGCCTGTGAATCCTGCTTAGCCTGTACCGGCCAATCGCCGGCAAGCCAGCTCCCACAGGGGACTCCACAGTATTCAACCCTGGCGCTGTACCTGTGGGAGCTGGCTTGCCGGCGATTGGGCCGCCCAGCGGCCCCGCTCTAAATCAGCGCGAGGTCAATGCCGAATAGCTGTTCATCAGGTTGCGGTAGTTAGGAATGCGCTGCGACAGCAGGTTACCCAACCCTTCGATGTCATTACGCCAGTCGCGGTGCAGCTCACAGGCGACCGAGAACCAGTTCATCATCTGCGCGCCCGCCTGGGTCATGCGCACCCACGCCGCCTGTTGCACGGTTTCGTTGAAGGTACCCGAGGCATCGGTCACCACAAACACTTCAAAGCCTTCAGCCAGTGCCGACAAGGTCGGGAAAGCCACGCACACATCGGTCACCACGCCGGCGATGATCAGCTGCTTGCGGCCGGTGGCCTTGATCGCCTTGACGAAGTCTTCGTTGTCCCAGGCGTTGATCTGGCCTGGGCGGGCAATGTACGGCGCGTCCGGGAACATCTCTTTCAGCTCGGGTACCAGCGGGCCGTTCGGGCCTTGCTCGAAGCTGGTGGTGAGAATGGTCGGCAGGCCGAAGAACTTGGCCAGGTCCCCCAGGGCCAGCACGTTGTTCTTGAACTCGTTGGGCGAGAAGTCCTGCACCAGAGAGATCAGGCCGGTCTGGTGATCCACTAGCAGGACCACGGCGTCGTCTTTGTTCAAGCGCTTGTAATCGGGTTGGCTCATGGGGTGACTCCTTGGGTTGGGAATACGGGCCGGCACTGTCCGCAAGGGCTTATACCGGTGGATAGCTTCGGCTTAAGGAATGGCCTGCGCCTGGCGCCAGGCCTTGGGCGGCTGGCCAACCAGGCGGCTGAACGCGCGGGTGAAATGGGCCTGGTCGCAAAAGCCGCACTCCAGGCTCACATGGGTGATCGGGACCTCTGTGGCAAGCAGGCGCTTGGCCTTTTCCATGCGCGCCAACAGGCGCCAGGCCTGGGGCGAGAGGCCAGTGTTGACCTTGAAGGCACGGGAGAAATGGCTGCGGGTGAGGTTGCACACGCCAGCGATCTCGATGATCGACAGCGAGCTGCGCAGCATCAGTTCCTTGGCCTGGCGCAAGCGTGCGGGCGTCAGTGCGCCGGTGGTTTGCAGCGGCTCTTGGGGCGTGCCGTGGTGCATGGCGACTCTCCTCTTGAATGCAGAAAGTCTCGCCCCCGGCACATGACAAAGTCCTGAGCCAAAGCTGAATTGTTCTTAATTGTGCGCAGCGGTATACCGTAAGATGCAGGCTGTACTCAGCTACCGAACGAAGAAGCATGCAGGTCAACGCTCACCGCACCGTGGCTATGGTGCTGTTCAACGACGTGCTGTTGCTGGACGTCACCGGCCCGATGGATGCATTCGCCATCGCCAACCGGTTTTTGCCGGCAGAGCGGCAATACCGTCTGCTCACCCTGGCCGAAGGGCTAGCAGCGGTGCGCGGCTCATGCGGGCTGAAAGTGGTGGCAGACCTGCGCCTGGAAGACTTGCCAGCGGCTGTCGACCTGTTGCTGGTACCCGGCGGCCCGGGGGCGTATGACATCGCCATGCCAGCACTGGAACGCTGGTTGCCACAGGCAGTACGCAGTGCCAGGCGCTTTGGTGCCATCTGCACCGGGGTATTCCTGCTGGGCCGGGCCGGGCTCCTGGACGGCTACCGCTGCACCACCCACTGGAACTACGTGGAGCGCCTGGCTCGAGCATTCCCCCAGGCCAAGGTCGAGACCGAGCAGATCTACGTGATCGACCGCTGCCTGATTACCTCGGGCGGGATCACCGCAGGCATCGACCTTGCGCTGGCGGTGGTGGCCGAGGACCACGGCAAGGCGCTGGCCCTAGAAGTGGCCAAGGTGCTGTTGGTCGCCCGCCATCGCCAAGGCGGGCAAACGCCGTACGGGCCGTTGCTGGCAGCGATACCGCGTGATGATTCGCCCATTGCCCGAGTACAGGCGCACATCGTCGATCATATCGAGCAGGCACTCACCGTGCAGAACATGGCCGACCTGGTGGCCATGAGCAGCCGAAATTTCGCCCGCACGTTCCAGCGCGAGGTGGGGATAACACCGTTGCAGTATTTGCAGAATGCCCGGATCGATCGGGCGCGCAAGCTGCTGGAAGGCAGCGACCTGCCGTTGAAGGTGGTGGCGGCGCAGTGCGGGTTTGGCAGTGACCGGCATTTGCGCAAGGTGTTCTGTGAGCGCATTGGCATGACGCCGGCGCAGTATCGGGCGCAGTTTGGTGGCGATGAATAGTTAGATCTGCACCGCCTTCTTCGCGGGCATGCCCGCTCCCACAGAGATAACACAGGCCTTAGGGGTTTAGGTGAACCTGTGGGAGCGGGCGTGCCTGCGAATTAGGGCCACCACAGACTGTCACCTGTAACGGGACAATCTTTCTCCCCGAAAGCACATTGTCTAACAACCCCACATTCCCCAGAATCGTCGGCCAAACTGTTCAAACGCTGCCCCGGCAGCTCATGGAGTAAGAGCCAATGCCACACGAAGGCAGCCTTCTGCAAACTGCGGTGATCTTTCTGCTTGCCGCAGTCGTCGCCGTCCCCCTGGCCAAGCGCCTGCAACTGGGCGCAGTGCTCGGCTACCTGCTGGCCGGTGTGGCCATCGGCCCGCAAGCACTTGGCCTGATCCGCGACACCGAAAGCGTGGCGCATATCTCCGAGCTGGGCGTGGTCCTGCTGCTGTTCATCATTGGTCTGGAGCTGTCGCCCAAGCGCCTGTGGCTGATGCGCAAGTCGGTGTTCGGTGTCGGTACCGCCCAGGTACTGCTGACCGGCGCGCTGATCGGCGCCATTGCCCTGTTCGGCTTCAGCCAGACACTGCCGGCAGCCATCGTGCTCGGCCTGGGCCTGGCGCTGTCGTCCACCGCCCTTGGCCTGCAGAGCCTGGCCGAGAGCAAGCAGCTCAACGCCCCGCACGGCCGCCTGGCGTTCGCCATCTTGCTGTTCCAGGACATCGCCGCCATCCCGCTGATTGCCCTGGTACCGTTGCTGGCCGCCAGTGGCCCGGACACCAACCACGGCGACAGCCTGCAACACGGCCTGAAGGTATTCGCCAGCATCGCCGTGGTGATCGTCGGTGGCCGCTACCTGCTGCGCCCGGTGTTCCGCACCGTGGCCCGCACCGGCCTGCCGGAAGTGTCCACCGCCACCGCGCTGCTGGTGGTGATCGGCACAGCCTGGCTGATGGAAGAAGCCGGCATCTCCATGGCCCTTGGCGCCTTCCTCGCCGGCCTGCTGCTGGCCGACTCGGAATACCGCCACGAGCTGGAATCGCAGATCGAACCATTCAAGGGCCTGCTGCTGGGGCTGTTCTTCATCAGCGTGGGCATGGGTGCCAACCTGCGCCTGCTGCTAGACATGCCGCTGGTGGTACTGGGCCTGACGCTGCTGCTGGTGGCGGTAAAGCTGGTGCTGCTGATAGGCGTCGGGCGCCTGGTCGGTGGCCTGAACAGCGCCAGCGCCCTACGCCTGGGCATGGTGCTGGCGGCGGGTGGCGAGTTCGCCTTTGTGGTGTTCAAGCTGGGCAAGGACCAAGGCCTGTTCGACACCCAGACCTACGACCTGCTGCTGATGACCATTACCCTGTCCATGGCCATCACCCCGCTGCTGATGCTGGGTTGCGCCCGCGCCCTCAAACGCCCGCAACCGGCGCGTGAAGTGCCCGAGCAGTACAAGCAGATCCAGACGGATACACCGCGGGTGGTGATCGTCGGCATGGGCCGCATGGGCCAGATCGTCGCACGCATCCTGCGGGCACAGAAGATCCCGTTCATTGCCCTGGAAACCTCGGTGGACACCATCGAGATGACCCGCATGTTCGAACAGGTGCCGGTGTTCTACGGCGACCCGCTGCGCCCCGAGGTGCTGCACGCTGCCAAGGTGGGTGAAGCGGAGTATTTCATCATCACCATCGATGACCCTGAAGCGGCCATTCATACCGCTGAACGAGTGAAACGCCTGTACCCACACCTGAAAGTGCTGGCCCGGGCACGTAACCGCCAGCATGTGCACAAGTTGGTGGATGCAGGCGCCGAGCCGATTCGCGAGACGTTCTACTCCAGCCTGGAGATGACCCGCCGGGCACTGGTGGGGTTGGGCTTGAGCGATGAACAGGCCGCGGACCGGATTGCGCGGTTTACCCAGCATGACGAAGAAGTGCTGGTGGCCCAGGGGCAAGTGCGCGATGACCGGGCCAAGGTGATGCAGACAGCTAAGGAGGCGCGGGTGGAGCTGGAGCGGTTGTTTGATTCGGATGCGGATTGAGTAGTCAGGCGAACACCAACCGCTCTATTTGAGGATGCTCACGCTGAGCGGCTTGCCAAAGATCGTAAGCTGCCTGTTCGGCAAGGTATTGCCGGGCAGGGCCAAGACCTGCCAGCTCAAGTCGATAAGCAAGATCGGCAGAAATGGCGGCGCGCCCATTGAGTACGGTGGACAATTGCCCCCGCGAATAGCCGAGGTGGCGAGCTAACTCAGAAACATTCATGCCAACTGCGGGCAACACATCTTCGCGCAAAGACTCCCCAGGATGGGGAGGATCGAACATAGGCATGACTCAAGCCTCCTAGTGGTAATCCAGATAGTCAACAAGCTCCACATCGGTACCCACGAAGCGGAACACCACTCGCCAGTTACCCGAGACATTTACTGCCCAATAGCTTTCCAGCTTTCCGTGCAGTGGATGAAGACGGTAACCCGGCCGGTCCATGTCTGCTGCGGTTTGTGCAACTTCAAGAGAAGCCAGTAAACGCCGCAAGCGATTCACATGATCTGCACGCACTCCAGACGTGTCACGTTGCTGATGGAGCAGCCTCAGGCCTTTGTGCCTGAAACTTCTTATCATTGATGCTTGAGTGTAAGGTCGCACCTTACACTTTTCAAGCTAGCGTTGACGCTGCGCATGGAGTCACTCCTGAAAAATTTCCGGGTGCTCAGTTTGCTCTTGGCGTGCCCGTTTAGCGCCGTTACGCCTTACGCTCTTTCATGTAGGAGATTTCCCAAAAAGGGTGATAGCGTGGGGCGCACGTCATGCTCACCACTTCCTGCGTGAACAGATGACACCGGCAAAAGCCTGTTCCGGAGCAACCTGAATGCGCTCGAAACGGCAGAAGGTTGCTTGAGTCGTTGCGGAAAGGGATTGAGCCACAGCCCATGAATTGATGCTGCCTGTACCGCCCTCTTCGCGGGTGAACCCGCTCCCACAGGATCACCACTGGCTCTGAAACTGTGCAGTACCTGTGGGAGCGGGTTCACCCGCGAAGAGGCCGGCACAGCAAACAAAAAAAGGCCGGCTCCCTACAGAGGGAGCCGGCCTTTGTGCGTACTGCTACTGGTTTGCTTACTTACCCGCAGTCAACGCGTTGTAGCTGGTCATCAGGTTGCGATAATCCGGAATGTGGTTGGAGCACAGCGCAGCCAACCCTTCGACATCGTTGCGCCAGTCGCGGTGCAGCTCGCAGGCCACGCCGAACCAGGTCATCAGCTGCGCACCGGCCTGGCTCATGCGGTCATGGGCGGCATCGCGGGTCATTTCGTTGAAGGTGCCGGAGGCATCGGTCACGACGAACACATCGAACTCTTCTTCCAGCGCCGACAGCGCCGGGAAGGCTACGCAGACCTCAGTCACCACACCGGCAATGATCAGCTGCTTCTTGCCAGTGGCCTTCACCGCCTTGACGAAGTCTTCGTTGTCCCAGGCGTTGATCTGGCCTGGGCGGGCGATATACGGCGCATCCGGGAACAGCGCTTTCAGCTCTGGCACCAGCGGGCCGTTAGGGCCTTGCTCGAAGCTGGTGGTGAGGATGGTTGGCAGGTTGAAGAACTTGGCCAGGTCAGCCAGGGCCAGTACGTTGTTCTTGAACTTGTCCGGCTCGATGTCGCGCACCAGTGACAGCAGCCCCGCTTGGTGGTCGACCAGCAGTACGGCAGCGTCGTCTTTGTTCAGGCGGTTGTAGGTGAATTTGCTCATGGTCTGTGCTCCTAAGGGTTATGAATTTTTCAGCAATCCGGGGTGTTTCGCGTTGATGGGCACAGATTAAAATCATCACCTTTGCTGCACTAGACTGCGAAAACCGTCCTTAGCGTTCCGTTTGGAGAACGATCATTGGAAGACCTCAACTCCCTCTACTACTTCACCCAAGTCGTGGAGCACGGCGGCTTCGCCCCGGCCGGGCGGGCGCTGGACATGCCCAAGTCGAAACTCAGCCGGCGCATCGCCGACCTTGAAGACCGCCTAGGCGTGCGCCTGCTGCACCGCACCAGCCGGCACTGCTCGCTGACCGAAATCGGCCAGGCCTACTACAACCGTTGCCTGGCCATGCGCGTGGAGGCCGAGGGCGCGGCGGAAATCATCGAGCGCAACCGCAGCGAGCCACGCGGGCTGGTGCGCATCAGTTGCCCGACCACCCTGCTCAACTCCTGGGTCGGGCCGATGCTGACCCGCTACATGCTCAAGTACCCGCAGGTGGAACTGTTCATCGAGAGCACCAACCGCCGTGTCGACCTGCTGCATGAGGGCTTCGACATCGCCCTGCGCGTGCGCTTTCCGCCGCTGGAGAACACCGACATGGTGATGAAGGTACTGAGCAACAGCACCCAGTGCCTGGTCGGCCAGCCGCACTACCTGGCGCAACTACCCAGAGGGTTTGACCCACAGCTGCTGGGCACGCTACCCAGCGTGCATTGGGGCAGCGCCCAGCGCGAGTACCAGTGGGAACTGTTCCAGGGTGAGGACAACAGCCGCAGTATCGTCATCCCGCATACGCCGCGCATGGTGACTGACGACCTGTTTGCCTTGCGCCATTTCGTGGTGGCCGGGGTGGGAATCGCGCACTTGCCGCGGGTGGCGGTGCGCGAGGACCTGGCATCGGGGCGCCTGGTGGAATTGCTGCCTGAGTGGCACCCGCGTTGCGGCATTGTGCATGCGATCTTCCCCTCGCGACGGGGACTGCTGCCCTCGGTGCGGGCGTTGATCGATCATCTGGCCGAGGAGTTTGCCATCAGCGACATGGCTTGATGCCTGGGTTGCCTGCACCGGCCTCTTCGCGGGCATGCCCACAGGTAGTGCACAGGGCTCGGGGCGGGTGCTGACCCTGTGGGAGCGGGCGCGCCCGCGAAGAGGCCGGCACAGATTATACAGCTCCCCCCAGCACACCCTTACAAGCCCCCTGACTTATCCTTGCTCCACAGTCCCGGATCATCCCCCCCGGAGCCCTCATGATCCGCGCCACCCCCGGACCAGGCCGTGCCCTGCTCGCCACCCTCGCCCTCTGCCCGGCAATCAGCCAGGCCGACGAACCCGGCTGGTCGCTGCTCAGCCGTAACTACTTCCTGCACAGCGACTTCCGCTCGCCCTCCGCCAGCGGCCAGAACTACCGCCAGGAATGGGCCCAGGGCTTCATCGGCGAAATCCGCTCCGGCTTCACCGAGGGCACGCTGGGCGTTGGCATCGACGCCCACGGCTTCCTCGGCCTCAAACTCGACGGTGGCCGCGGCCATGCCGGCACCGGCCTGCTGCCACGCGACAGCGACGGCCGCGCCGAGTCTGACTATTCCAGCGCCGGGGCTGCGCTCAAGCTGCGCCTGGGCAACACCCAGCTGCGCTATGGCGAGATGACCGTGGAAACCCCGGTGTTCGACACCGGCGACAAACGCCTGCACCCGGAATACGCCACCGGCTGGTTCGTGGAAAACGCCGACCTGCCCGACTGGCACCTGCAGGCCGGGCGTTTCAACGCCTTCAGCAACCAGGACAACAGCGCCAGCCACGATGACTTCAGCGGCTACGGCGCCACCACCCACAACCGGGCCATCAGCCTGGCCGGTGCCACCTTCGCGCCAAACGGGCCGTTCGGCGCCGCACTGTATGCCGGGCAGCTGGAAGACACCTGGCGCCAGGCCTACCTCCACCTGAACCTGGCCGAAGGCAACTGGCGCGTGGACGGCAACCTCTACAACACCCGCGACACCGGCAGTGCCAGGGCCGGGGCCATCGACACCCTCGCCTACAGCTTGCTGGCCAGGTACAGCTTCGGTGCCCAGGCCCTGAGCCTGGCCTACCAGAAGGTCGAGGGCGACACCCCGTTCGACTTCGTCGGTGGTGATTCCATCTACCTGGCCAACTCGATCAAGTACGCCGACTTCAACGGCCCCGGCGAGCGCTCGTGGCAACTGCGCTACGACCTCAACTTTGCCACCCTCGGCGTGCCCGGCCTGAGCCTGATGGGCCGCTACGTCAGCGGCCGTGGTATCGATGGCAGCCATGCACCAGCGGGTGGCGCCTACACCGGCCAGTACGGACAGGGCGGCAAGCACTGGGAACGCGACATCGATCTGAAATACGTGGTGCAGTCAGGTGCGGCCAAAGACCTGAGCCTGTCGTTCTCCCATGTCGGCCACCGCGCCAACCAGGCTCAGGCCGGCGATGACATCGATCGCATCTACCTGGTCATCGAATACCCACTCAAAGGCAGCTTCTGACATGAGCACTTCCCCTTCAGGCGCCTGGAGCCCGTTGCGCAATACCACCTTTCGCATGCTGTGGATCGCCACCATTGCCTCCAACATCGGCACCTGGATGCACGAGGTGGGTGCCGGCTGGCTGATGACCACGCTGTCGGCCAACCCGCTGCACGTGGCGCTGATCCAGGTCGCCGGCTCGCTGCCGATGTTCTTCCTTGCCCTGCCCGCTGGCGCGGCGGCGGATATCGTCGACAAACGTCGCTACCTGTTGCTGGTACAACTGTGGATGTCCTCGGTCGCCGTGGTATTGGCGGCCCTGACCCTGCTCGGGCTGATGAACATTACCCTGCTGCTGGTGCTGACCCTGGCGCTGGGCATCGGCACAGCGCTGATGATGCCGGCCTGGAGCGCGCTGACACCGGAGCTGGTGGGCAAGGAAGACCTGGCCAATGCGGTGGCCATTTCCAGCGTCGGCATCAACGTGTCGCGCGCCATCGGCCCGGCCTTGGCGGGTGTGGTGGTGAGCCTGGTCGGCCCGTGGCTGACCTTTGCCCTGAACGCCGTCTCGTTCGCCGGGGTGATCCTGGTGCTGTTGCTTTGGAAGCGTGAAGTAAAGGAACCGCTGCTGCCGGCTGAGCGGTTTGTCGGCGCCATGCGTACCGGGCTGCGTTTCGCACGCAGTGCCAAACCCTTGCAGGCCGTGCTGTTGCGGGCCGTGGCGTTTTTCTTCTGCGCCAGCGCTGGCACCTCGTTGCTGCCCTTGATCGTGCGCGGCGAAATGCACGGCACCGCCGCCGATTTCGGCCTGCTGCTGGCGGCCATCGGCATCGGTGCCGTGGCCGGTGCCACCCTGCTGCCACGCCTGCGCGAACGCATCAGCCGCGACCGCCTGGTGCTGCTTGCCAGCCTGCTGTATGCGCTTTTCCTACTGGCCCTGGCGCTGGTGCGCAACTTCTATGCGCTGCTGCCGGCGATGCTGCTCAGCGGCGCGGCGTGGATTGCGGTGCTGTCCAACCTGCAGGTGGCGGCGCAGACCTCGGTCCCGGCCTGGGTGCGGGCGCGGGCCTTGTCGGTGTACATCCTGATCTTCTTCGGCGCCATGGCTTGTGGCGGGTTGCTGTGGGGCACGCTGGCCAGCCATGCATCGATCACCCTGAGCCTGCTCCTGGCTGCAGGTGGCCTGGCGCTGGGTACATTGCTGACCTGCAAGGTGACCCTGCCAGAAACCGAAGCCGAACAGCTGACACCGTCGCTGCACTGGCCGGTGCCGTTGCTGAGCGATGACACGGACAAGGAAAGCGGGCCGGTGATGGTTACCGTGGAGTACCACATCGCCCCGGCCAAGGCCGAGGCGTTCCAGCAGGCCGCGCGGGAGCTGGAGGCGATGCGCAAGCGCAATGGGGCGTTGTCCTGGGGGTTGATGCGCGACAGTGCTGACCCGGCGCTTTGGCTGGAATTTTTCTTCGAGGAATCGTGGCTGGAGCATTTGAGGCATCACCATCGGGTGACCCGGGGTGAGCTGAAGATCGAGGCGCGGGTGCGGATGCTGCAGACTGAAGGGGTTGAGGTGAGAATTCGGCATCTGTTGGCGGGTGGGGAGCACAAGGCTCATCATTGATGTCGGCCTTTCTCGCCCCATCGCCGGCAAGCCAGCTCCCACAGGACCTCCACAGGCCTTGAGGGTGGTGTAATCCTGTGGGAGCTGGCTTGCCGGCGATAGGGCCAGAACAGTCAACACAAAAAAGGGGCCAAAAACTGGCCCCTTGTTCACATCAGCTCAGCTTAGAAAGCAAAGCAAGAACAACCCAGCGCCCCCCAGAAGCCTTGGAAGTCATTCACCGGCACACTCGATTTGCGCGCTTTGTCATGACTGTGCGCATGTACCCCGCACGGCCCCGAGCACTGATGCACGGCTGCCGCCAACGATGGCGTACCCACGCGCCAGTGCCCTGGCACCCTGGTTACTGGCGACCACTCTGGCAGCACTGGCACCTGCGGTGGGCCAAGGCGATCGAATTCTCCCGCCGCGTACACCACCTTGCCATCGACGATGGTCAGCACCGACTCGATGCCCTTGATCGCCTCTTCATCGACACTAAAGAAGTCCAGCGACAGCGCCGCCAGGTCGGCCAACTGGCCCACCTTGATCTGGCCCTTCTTGCCCTGCTCGCTGGAGAACCAGGCGCTGCCCTGGGTGAACAGTTGCAGTGCGGTGTCGCGATCCAGGCCTTCCGGGTACAGCTCCATGCCGCCGACGGTCTTGCCGCTGACCAGCCAGTACAGCGAGGTCCACGGGTTGTAGCTGGACACGCGGGTGGCATCGGTCCCGGCCCCCACCGGCACGCCCATGTCGAGCATGCGCTTGATGGGCGGGGTCTGCTCGGCAGCCTTGGCGCCGTAGCGGTCGACGAAGTACTCACCCTGGAAGGCCATGCGATCCTGGACGGCGATGCCACCACCCAAGGCGCGCACGCGCTCGATGTTCTGGGGGGTGATGGTTTCGGCGTGGTCGAAGAACCACGGCAGGCCGTTGAACGGGATGTCGCGGTTGACCTTCTCGAACACGTCGAGCATGCGCGTGATCGATTCGTTGTAGGTGGCGTGCAGGCGGAACGGCCAGCGTTGCTCGACCAGGTGGCGCACCACCGGCTCCAGCTCTTCTTCCATGGTCTGTGGCAGGTCCGGGCGCGGCTCGAGGAAGTCCTCGAAGTCGGCGGCGGAGAACACCAGCATTTCGCCAGCGCCGTTGTGGCGCAGGAAGTCGGTGCCGCTGTGCAGCTTGACGCTGGAGGTCCACTTCTTGAAGTCGTCCAGCTCTTCCTTGGGCTTCTGGGTGAACAGGTTGTAGGCGATGCGCACGGTCAGCTGGTTGTTGTCGGCCAGCTCCTGGATCACCGAATAGTCGTCGGGGAAGTTCTGGTAACCGCCGCCGGCGTCGATGGCACTGGTCAGGCCGAGGCGGTTCAGCTCACGCATGAACTGCCGGGTCGAGTTGACCTGGTACTCCAGCGGCAGCTTCGGCCCTTTGGCCAGGGTGGCGTAGAGGATCATCGCGTTCGGGCGGGCGATCAGCATGCCGGTCGGGTTGCCGAACTTGTCGCGCTGAATCTCGCCACCCGGCGGGTTCGGGGTGGCCTTGTCGTAGCCGACAGCCTTGAGCGCCGCGCGGTTGAGCAACGCGCGGTCATACAAGTGCAACAGGAACACTGGTGTGTCGGGCGCAGCCTGGTTGATCTCTTCAAGGGTCGGCATGCGTTTTTCGGCGAACTGGAATTCGTTCCAGCCACCGACTACCCGCACCCACTGCGGGGTTGGCGTGCGCGCAGCCTGGTCCTTGAGCATGCGCAGGGCATCGGCCACCGACGGCACGCCTTCCCAGCGCAGCTCCAGGTTGTAGTTCAGGCCACCGCGGATCAGGTGCAGGTGCGAGTCGTTCAGGCCGGGGATGACCGTGCGCTGCTTGAGGTCGATGATCTGCGTGCTAGTGCCCTTGTGGGCCATGGCCTCGGCGTCGTTGCCCACGGCGATGAAGCGCCCATCCTTGATGGCGACAGCAGTCGCGGTGGGCTTTTCGCGGTCAACGGTGTGCAGTTTGCCGTTGAACAGAATCAGGTCGGCGGTCATGGAACCTCCTTGGATGGATGCGTGAGCGGAACCGGCTTGGCCGGTGAAAGGCAATGCGGACCAGAGCGCGCCGGCAGCACCGAGCACGGTGCTGGTGGCGAGGAACTGGCGACGGGTCTTGTCGTTGCGGTCCTGGGACATGGTGTTCTCCGTCTCTGGGTGCGGCAGCGTCAGGCGCAACTGCGGAGCATGCCGGTTGCTGCTGGGTCAGGGCTTGGATGGATGTGCGGTGGGCTGTAGAAGGTTAGCCCTGATCAACATTTGTGCTGCCAGGGCTGGCCTCTTCGCGGGCTTGCCCGCTTCCACAGGGAAATCACAGGTTTCAGATGCTGTGCAGTACCTGTGGGAGCGGGCGAGCCCGCGAATGCCTCCCACAATTACTGCTAGAGAAACGCCAGCAAATCCTCGTTCAGCTGCTGCGCATGGGTCACCGCAAACCCGTGCGGCGCCCCGGCATACACCTTCAGCTCAGCTCCACGAATCAGCTCCGCCGCCTGCTTGCCGGTGGTCTCGAATGGCACTATCTGGTCGTCGTCACCATGAATCACCAAAGTCGGCACATCGACCTTGGCCATGTCCGGCCGGAAGTCGGTCTCGGAGAACGCCGTCACGCAATCCAGCGTGCCCTTGATCGACGCCATCAGCGCGATGTTCAGCGTCTGCGTCTGCACGCCCTGGGACACCTGCTGCCCATGGTTCAGGCCATAGAACGGCGTCGCGAAATCGGCGATGAACTGCGCACGGTCGGCACGCAGGCCGGCACGAATACCCTCGAACACCGACAGGTCGACCCCTTCAGGGTTGTCGTCGCGCTTGCCGAACACCGGCGTCACCGCACCCAGCAGCACCAACCCGGCTACCCGCTCGCTGCCGTGGCGGGCGATGTAGCGGCTGACATCGCCGCCACCCATCGAAAAGCCCACCAGGGTCACGTCGCGCAGGTCGAGGTGTTCGATCAGCTGGGCGATGTCATCGGCGAAGGTGTCGTAGTCGTAACCGTTCCACGGCTGGCTCGAACGGCCGAACCCACGCCGGTCGAAGGCGATGGCGCGGTAGCCGCGGCTGGCCAGGAACTCCATCTGCGAATCCCACATGTCGGCATCCAGCGGCCAGCCGTGGCTGAACAGCACGGGCTTGCCGCTGCCCCAGTCCTTGAAATAGATCGAAGTGCCATCGCGGGTAACGAACGTGCTCATGTCGGTATCTCCTTGAAAGTATTGAGGTAAAGGCGCCGCTCAGCCGCGCAGCCAGTTGGCGCAGCGGTGGGTTACCCAAGGCATGATGTAGAACACCACGGGCAGGATGACGAACAGGTTGACGATCAGGTTGCCGGTAATCGGGCCGCCCAGCTGCGGGAAGCGTGCAAACAACGGCGCCAGCAGTTGCGGAACGACCATGGTCATCGGGCAGATCACCAGGTAGGTCAGCAGCGCCTGCTTCCAGCGCGGCGGCTGGGCCGGCGTGGCGCCCGTCGGGCTAGCGAGAACCTGGTGTTGCAGGCATACGGTCACCACTTCACGGTTGTGCTGGAGTGCGGTGTTCATCGGCGTTCCTTGGGATGAGCTTGCCCGCATCCACTGTGCAACGGCGGACGGGCGCTGGATTGGATAGGTGTGCTGCCCTAGGCAGGCACCGATTGGCGGTGCCCGCGGCGTTTGCGCTTATTTGTTGGCGTTGAAGGCGTTGTAGCTGGTCATCAGGTTGCGGTAGTCCGGGATGTGGTTGGAGCACAGCGCGGCCAGGCCTTCAACGTCGTTGCGCCAGTCGCGGTGCAGCTCGCACGCTACGCCGAACCAGGTCATCAGTTGCGCACCGGCCTGGCTCATGCGGTCATGGGCGGCATCGCGGGTCATGGCGTTGAAGGTACCGGAGGCGTCGGTCACCACGAACACATCAAACTCCTCTTCCAGGGCCGCCAGAGCCGGGAAAGCCACACACACTTCAGTCACGACGCCAGCGATGATCAGCTGCTTCTTGCCGGTGGCCTTCACTGCCTTGACGAAGTCTTCGTTGTCCCAGGCGTTGATCTGGCCGGGGCGGGCGATGTACGGGGCGTCCGGGAACAGGGCTTTCAGTTCCGGCACCAGTGGGCCATTGGGGCCTTGCTCGAAGCTGGTGGTGAGGATGGTCGGCAGGTTGAAGAACTTGGCCAGGTCAGCCAGGGCCAGCACGTTGTTCTTGAACGCGTCCGGCTCGATGTCGCGGACCAGGGACAGCAGACCAGCCTGGTGATCGACCAGCAGTACGGCGGCATCGTCTTTGTTCAGGCGGTTGTATTTGAAGTTGGTCATGGTCGTTGCTCCTAAGGGTTTCTGTCTACAGTAAGTTGGGTGTTTCGCGTTGATGGGAGAAGATTAAAACCATCACCTTTGGAGCGGTAGATAGCGGTTTTTGGCTTTAGCGTTCTGTTTTAGGAACGATACATTGGCGTTGGTTTTGCTGGCCTCTTCGCGGGTAAACCCGCTCTCACAGGGATCGCGCATCCTGTAAGTCATGCACAGTCCCTGTGGGAGCGGGTTTACCCGCGAAGAGGCCGGTGCAGGCCCCATTGCCTGCAGCAGCAACCTGCTCTATTACTACCCACAGCCCTCCCCTCACCCCCGAGACCACCATGCTGGCGTTCATCCAGTCGTCCCCGTTGTTGCTCGGCACTACCCTAATCCTGCTCGACCTCGTGCTCTGGCAAGTCATCCCCATACAGCGCCGTGCCTGGCGCATCGGCACGCGGCTGGTGATATTCCTGCTGTTCAGCTCGGTGCTGGTGGCCGCCGGCATGAGCCCGCTGCAACCACCACCCTGGCCCGACGATGTTTCGCGCAACCTCATGGCCACGGTACTGGCCATCGGCTGGTGGCTGTTTGGCGCGCGCACGGTCACGGTGGTGTTCGGCCTGCTGCTGGTGGCCCGGGGCAGCCATGGCGGGCGGTTGCTGCAGGATGTGCTGGGGGCGTTGATCTTTCTGGTCGCTGTAGTGGCTGCCGCGGGCTATGTGATGCAACTGCCGGTGAAGGGCTTGCTGGCTACGTCCGGGGTGATGGCCATCGTCATCGGCCTGGCGTTGCAGAGCACCTTGGCGGACGTGTTCAGCGGCATCGTGCTGAACACCACGCGGCCCTATCAGATTGGCGATTCAATCTCCATCGACGGCACCGAAGGCAAGGTGCTGGACATCGACTGGCGCGCCACACGGCTGTTGACCGGCACCGGCAGCCTGGCGGTGATCCCCAACTCGGTCGCGGCCAAGGCGCGGCTGCTCAACCACAGCCGCCCGGCCGATGTGCATGGGGTGTCGATCAGCGTGGTGGTACCGGCCAAGGTGCGACCCAAGCGGGTGTTCGATGCGCTGGAAAAGGCCTTGCAGGGCGTGAGTGCCATTCTTGCGACCCCAAAGCCGAAGGTGACGGTGAAGGCCTCGACGCTGGAGTCCGTGGAGTACGAGGCCAGCGGCTTCGTGGCCGATGCGGGCACCAAGGGCGACGCACGCAATCAGCTGTTCGACCTTGCCCACCGGCACCTGGAGGCCAGCGGGGTGATGTGGAACGTGGACCTGGCCATGCCGCCGCGCAGCCGCCAGCGCGAGGTGCTGGACGAAGTGCGGGTGTTCCGCTCGCTAAGCGATGAGGAGCGTGACGCGCTGAGCCAGCGCATGACGGCGGTGGAGTACCTGGCGGACCAGGTGATCCTGGGCGTGGGCGAGCATTCCGAGCACCTGCTGGTGATTGGCAGCGGGGTGGTGTCGGCGTCGGTGCGTGATGGCGACAAGCGGATCGAGGCTGGGCGCATGGGGCCGGGTGAGGTGCTGGGGATCGAGGGGATCATCGATGAGGACGACTCGTTCGCCGAGTTCCGCACACTGACCGGTTGCGTGCTGTACCGCATCGAAAAGGAACAGGTGAAGAGCTGTTTGCAGCAGCGAGGCGAGGTGCAGACCGCGTTGAGCAAACTGCAGCGGTTCCGGCGGCAAAGCCGGGAGTCGTTGTTGCTGCAAAAGCCGGCCCTGATCAAGAAAGGCGGGTTCCTCAGCTGGTTGCACAAGTAAGCCTGCGCCGGCCTCTTCGCGGGCGTGCCCGCGAAGAGGCCAGTACTTACAACACAACCCGCAGGCACTGCCCCGCGTGGTACAGCGAGAAGCCGGATTCGTAGAACGCGGTCCGCAGCGAAGGCGCACTCACGCCGCTCATTGGCGAGAACGGAATCGGCAGGCTGTCCGCGTCACCCTTGAGCAGAAACTCCGCAAACGCACGGCCGATTACGGTACCCGTGGTGTTGCCCCGCCCGTTGTAACCCGTAACCGCGACCAACCCTGGCGCCGGCTCGAACAGGCGCATCAGGTGGTCAGGGGTAAAGTCGATACAGCCGGTCCAGTGCATTTCCCACTCGACCTTGCCCAGCTCTGGGTAGTAGTGGCTCTGGATACGGTCTGCCCAGCTGCGCACAAACCACGCCGGCTTGTTGTCGACCCGGCCCAGGCTGCCGAGCAGCAGGCGGCCCTGGTCGTCGCGGCGGATGCTGCTGAGCACGGTACGGGTGTCCCACGAGCCTTGGCCATGTGGCAGCACCTTGTCGGCCGCGGCTCCCTGCAGCGGCTTGGACGCAACCTGGTAGTAGTAACCACGGAAGAACTGCTTCTGCAGGTTGCTCCAGTCGCCTTCGGTGTAGGCGCCAGTAGAAATAACCACCTTGTCGGCGCGCACCGAGCCACGCGCAGTCTTCACCCGCCAGCCATCGCCATCACGTTCCAGGCCTTCGACCGAAGACTGCTGGAACAGCTTGCCACCCAGGCGCGCCACGGCAGCCGCCAGGCCCTGGGTGTAGCCCATGGGGTTGATGGTGCCGGCGCGGCGGTCGAGCAACGCGGCGGAAATCTTGTTGGTACCGCAGTATTCCTGGCACTGGGCGCCGGTCAGCAGCTCCACGTCGGCACCACGGCGGCGCCATTGTTCGTGGCGGGCCTCGAGGTCGGCGATGCCGGTGGCGTTGTGCGCCATGTGCAACGTGCCTTTGTGCTGGGCCTGGCAGTCGATGCCCAGGCGCTCGATTATGGCGAACACTTCACCTGGGGCTTCGCCGAGCACCTTGTTCAGGCGGCTGCCCTGCTTCTGGCCGAGGGTGGCCTCGACGTCGTCGGGGCGGATCCAGGTGCCGGCGTTGACCAGGCCGACGTTGCGCCCGGAGCCACCGTGGCCGATCTTCCAGGCCTCAAGCAGGATCACCGACTTGCCCTGTTCGAGCAGGTGGATGGCCGCCGACAGGCCAGTGATGCCACCGCCGATCACGCAGACATCAGCCTTGTGCTCACCGGCCAGGGCCTGGGCGGCAACGGTCGGTTTGCTGACGAATTCCCACAAGCATTCTTGACGCAGTTCGGACATGGCCGGCTCCAGCAATTTGTTCTTGTTGGGGCTGCTTCGCAGCCCATTCGCGGCACAAGGCCGCTCCTACAGGAGATCGCGATGCCTGTGTAGGAGCGGCCTTGTGCCGCGAACCGGGGGCTATGCCCCCGGCCATGCAGCATCAATACATCAGTCGAACACGATACCCTGCGCCAGCGGCAGCTCGCGTGAGTAGTTCACGGTGTTGGTCTGGCGACGCATGTAGCCTTTCCAGGCATCCGAACCCGACTCACGACCACCGCCGGTTTCCTTCTCGCCGCCAAACGCACCGCCGATCTCGGCGCCGCTGGTACCGATGTTGACGTTGGCGATACCGCAGTCGCTGCCCGAAGCACTCTGGAAGCGCTCGGCTTCACGGATGTCGGTGGTGAAGATGCACGACGACAGGCCTTGTGGCACTTCGTTGTTCAGGCGCAGGGCCTCTTCGAAGTCGTCGTAGGCCAGCACATACAGGATCGGGGCGAAGGTTTCGTGGCGCACCACGTCGCTCTGCGCCGGCATTTCGGCAATGGCAGGCGACACGTAGTAGGCGTTCGGGTACTGGTCGGCCAGCTGACGCTCGCCACCAAACACCTGGCCACCTTCGTCGCGGGCCTTGGCCAGCGCGCCCTGCATGGCGTCGAACGACAGCTTGTCGATCAGCGGGCCCACCAGGTTGTCCTTGCGCGGGTCGCCGATACGCACTTTGCCGTAGGCGGCTTTGACGCGGGCAACCACTTCGTCCTTGATCGAGCGGTGCACGATCAGGCGGCGCAGGGTGGTGCAACGCTGGCCGGCGGTGCCGACAGCCGAGAACAGGATGCCGCGCACGGCCAGGTCCAGGTCGGCGCTCGGCGCCAGGATCATGGCGTTGTTGCCGCCCAGTTCGAGGATGCTGCGGCCGAAGCGGGCAGCCACACGTGGGCCGACTTCGCGACCCATGCGGGTGCTGCCGGTGGCGCTGACCAGCGGTACGCGCGGGTCATCGACCATGGCTTCGCCGGCTTCACGGCCACCGATTACCAGTTGTGCCAGGCCAGCCGGGGCGTCGCCGAAGGCTTTCAGGGCTTTTTCGAACAGCGCCTGGCAGGCCAGGGCGGTCAGCGGGGTCTTTTCAGACGGTTTCCACACCACCGAGTTACCGGCCACCAGGGCCAGGGCGGTGTTCCAGGCCCAGACGGCGACCGGGAAGTTGAAGGCGCTGATCACGCCAACCACGCCCAGCGGGTGCCAGGTTTCACGCATGTGGTGCCCCGGGCGCTCGGAAGCGATGGTCAGGCCGTACAGCTGGCGCGACAGGCCCACGGCGAAGTCGCAGATGTCGATCATTTCCTGCACTTCGCCCAGGCCTTCCTGGGTGATCTTGCCGGCTTCGATCGAGACCAGCTCGCCCAGGTCGGCCTTGTGCTCACGCAGCACTTCACCGAACAGGCGCACCAGTTCGCCACGGCGCGGGGCCGGCACAGTGCGCCAGGCGTCGAAAGCGCTCTGGGCCTGATCGATGCGCGCGATGGTCTCGGCCTTGCCGAGCAGTTTCACCGAGGCGATCTGGCTGCCGTCGATCGGCGTGTGAACAGGGTAGTCGCCCTGGGTATAAGCCTCGGCGGCAACGCCAAGGCGCTCGAGCAATCCAGCAACCATTTGTGCATCTCCTACATCGGTGATGGGGTGGAAAAATGATGTGGATCAGTATTAATCCGATCACATAGGTACAACAAACGACCTTTATTCCGCATATCATTCCGTCAGGTAATGATTTGAGCCGCAGAGACCGCTATGTCCAAACGCCTGGTGCCATCCATGACCGCCCTGCAGTGCTTTGAAGCTGCAGCCCGCCATTTGAGCTTTACCCGTGCCGCCGAGGAACTGCACCTGACCCAGAGCGCCGTCAGCAAGCAGGTGGCGCAGCTTGAAGACATGCTGCGCCACCACCTTTTCCTGCGCATCCGGCGGCGCTTGCAACTGACCCCGGCCGGCAGCCTGTACCTGGCCGAGGTCAACAAGATCCTCACCCAGGTGGATATGTCCAGCCGCTACGTGCTCACCTATGGCGAGCAGACCGAGATATTGAAGGTAGCCACTCAACCGAGCTTTGGCGTGCGCTGGTTGATCCCGCACCTCAAGGGTTTTGGCAAGCGCCACACCAACATCCACCTGGACATCCGCAACGAGATGGAGCCGTTCGCCCTGCTGCAGGGTTCGGCGGACGTGGTGTTCTTCTATGGCCAGGGCACCTGGCCGGGTGCCACCTGCGTGGAGCTGTTCCGCGAAGAGGTGGTGCCGGTGTGTGCGCCGGAGCTGCTGGCCGGGCGCACGCTGGGCGATGCTGCAGACCTGGCCGACCTGGTGCTGCTGCAAAGCACGTCACGGCCCGAGGCCTGGCATGAGTGGTTCCTGGAGCTGGGGCTGCAGAGCGTCAGCGCCTACCACGGGCCACGCTTTGATACGTTCTATATGGCCTTGAGCGCGGCGCAGGCTGGGTGCGGGGTGGCGCTGGTGCCGCGTTACCTGGCGGCGAAGGAACTGGCGGAAGGGAGCCTGGTGGTGCCTTGGAACCATGCCATGCGCAGTGCCGGGGCGCATTACCTGGCGTATGCCGAGCATGCGGCGGAGGTGCCCAAGGTGCGGGCGTTGGTGGAGTGGATTCACGAGCAGCTTCAGCCTTGAGATTGCCGAGGCCGCTTTGCGGCCCTATCGCCGGCAAGCCAGCTCCCACAGGAACAGCACAGTTGCTGAAACTTGTGCTGTGCCTGTGGGAGCAACTGGCTTGCCGGCGATAGGGCCCTGAAGGTCGATCAAAAAAGGAATGACACACTCACTTTTTTTCGCTTGTGAGCCAAGTGCATTCCCAGCTTTCATGTAAGTGTCCGAACCCAACCAGGAAGCTAGCGATGCCCGCCCACGATTTCGTCAGCCCAGACAGCATTCGCGCGCAGTTCTCTGCCGCCATGTCGCTCATGTACAAACAGGAAGTGCCGCTGTACGGCACGCTGCTGGAGCTGGTGAGCGAAATCAACCAGCAGGTCATGGCCCAGCAGCCCAAGGTTGCCGAAGCCCTGCGCTGGACCGGCGAAATCGAGCGCCTGGACCACGAGCGCCACGGCGCCATCCGCGTGGGCACCGCCGAAGAACTGGCCACCATCGCCCGCCTTTTTGCAGTCATGGGCATGCAGCCGGTCGGCTACTACGACCTGAGCTCCGCCGGCGTGCCGGTGCACTCCACCGCTTTTCGCGCGGTACATGAGCAGTCGCTGCACGTCAGCCCGTTCCGTGTGTTCACCTCGCTGCTGCGCCTGGAGCTGATCGACAACCCGCAGCTGCGTGAGCTGGCACAGAGCATCCTGGCCAAGCGCCAGATCTTCACCACCCGCGCCTTGGAACTGATCGCCCAGTGCGAACGCGATGGCGGCCTGAACGCAGCCGATGCCGAAGCGTTCGTGCAGGAAGCGCTGCACACCTTCCGCTGGCACCATGACGCCACCGTCACCGCCGAGCAGTACCAGCAACTGCACGACCAGCACCGCCTGATTGCCGATGTGGTGGCCTTCAAGGGCCCACACATCAACCACCTCACCCCACGCACCCTGGACATCGATGCGATCCAGCTCGGCATGCCGGCCAAGGGCATCCCGCCGAAGGCCGTGGTCGAAGGCCCGCCCACCCGCCGCCACCCGATCCTGCTGCGCCAGACCAGCTTCAAGGCCTTGCAGGAAAAGGTCGCGTTCAGCGACCAGCAGGGTAGCGAAGGCAGCCACACCGCGCGCTTTGGCGAGATCGAGCAACGTGGCGCGGCCCTGACGCCGAAAGGCCGCCAGCTGTACGACAAGCTGCTTGACGCCACCCGCGCCGCCCTGGGTGGCGCACCGGCCGAAGCCAATGCCGAGCGCTACATGACCTTGCTCAAAGATACCTTTGCCGAATTCCCGGATGACCTGGCGCAGATGCGTGAACAGGGCCTGGCGTACTTCCGCTACTTTGCCACTGAGAAAGGCCTGGCTGCGCGTGACCAGGAGGGCCGCCCGACCACCCTGCAAGGGCTGATCGACGCTGGCCATGTGCATTTCGAGGCGCTGGTGTACGAGGACTTCCTGCCGGTGAGTGCGGCGGGGATCTTCCAGTCCAACCTGGGCGACGATGCACAGGCCGAATACGGCAGCAATGCCAACCGCGATGCGTTCGAAGCGGCGTTGGGGCTGCAGGTGCAGGATGAACTGGCACTGTATGCGCAAAGCGAGCGCCGCTCGCTGCAGGCCTGTGCGCAGGCGTTGAACCTGGGTTCGATGTAAAACCGTACGGGCCTCTTCGCGGGCTTGCCCGCTCCCACAGGTAATGCACAGTATTAAAGGCTGTGCGATCCGTGTGGGAGCGGGCGAGCCCGCGAAGAGGCCGGTACAGGCGATCAGAGAGGCGGCAGGATTTCCACATCCGGCAAATCCATCGCCGCCACCTCGTCTGCCAGAAAATCACTCAAGCGCCGCAACCGTTCGCCACCCGGCCGGGTGCGCGGCCATACCAGGTAGTAGTCCATCCCACTGGGCACTGCTGTCGGCCAAGGCAGGCTCAACCGCCCCTGCGCCACATCTTCGGCCACCATCAGCAAATCGCCCATGGAAATCCCGTAGCCCCGTGCAGCGGCAATCATGCCCAGCTCCAGGGTGTCGAACACCTGCCCGCCCTTGAGCGAAACCTTGTCGCCAAGCCCCATGCGCTCCAGCCATTCCCGCCAGTCACGCTTGTCTACCGTGGGGTGCAGCAGTTCGATAGAGGCCAGCCGGCCCACGTCCCAAGGCTCTTCGTCGAGCAGGTCGGGCGCACCGACCGGGATCAGCAACTCCGGAAACAGCTTGCGCACCTCCCACTCCGCCGGGAACACGCCGTCGCTGAGCAACACTGCGCAATCGAACGGTTCCTGGTTGAAGTCCACATGGTCGACGTCCATCCATGCGCTGGTCAGCTGCACTTCGTTGCCCGGTTGCAGGTGGCGGAACCGGCTAAGGCACGCCAGCAACCAGCGCATGGTCAGGGTCGATGGGGCTTTCATGCGCAAGATGTCATCTTCGCCGCGCAAGTTATCGCAGGCCCGCTCCAGCGCCGCAAAGCCTTCGCGCACCCCGGGCAACAGCACCCGCGCCGCTTCGGTCAACTGCAGGCTGCGGCCACTGCGCACGAACAGGCGGCAGGCAAAGTGCTCTTCCAATGTACGAATATGCCGGCTGACAGCACTTTGGGTAATCGACAGCTCTTCGCCCGCACGGGTGAACGAGCAAAGCCGTGCAGCAGCTTCGAATGCGCGCAGGGCATACAACGGAGGGAGCTGTCGGGACATGAGGCACCTGCCATACGGGACTGTGGAGCGAATCACCAATGAGCATATATACATGAGTCAGACTCATGCCAAGGATCGCTTTTATCCTTTTGTGCAAAGTTGACCGAAGCCTCAGAATCGCCCTTCGTTGTTTTCCCCAGGAAAAAGGACCACCCCATGCATGTCGCGCCCACCACAGAACTCAAGGCTTTGCTGCGCCTGGCCGGGCCGCTGATCGCCTCGCAGTTGGCGCACATGCTGATGGTGCTGACCGACACCCTGATGATGGCCCGTATCAGCCCGCAAGCGCTGGCCGGTGGCGGCCTGGGCGCAGCAAGCTACTCATTCGTGTCAATCTTTTGCCTGGGCGTGATCGCTGCGGTCGGCACCCTGGTGGCGATCCGCAAGGGCGCCAACGACATCGAAGGCGCCACTCGCCTGGCCCAGAACGGCCTGTGGCTGGCCTGGGGGCTGTCACTGGTTGCCGCGCTGGCGCTGTGGAACCTGGAGCCTGTTCTACTGATGTTCGGGCAACAGCCCGAAAACGTTGCCTCGGCCGCCGAATTCCTCACCCTGCTGCCGCTGGCGCTGCCCAGTTACCTGACCTTCATGGCCTTGCGTGGCTTTACCAGCGCGCTGGGTCGCTCGACCCCGGTGATGGTGATCAGTGTGGTCGGAACGGTGCTCAACTACCTGTTCAACGTGGCGTTGATCGAAGGCATGTTCGGCCTGCCAAAGCTGGGCCTGATGGGCATCGGCCTGGTCACCGCAGTGGTATCGCTGGGCATGGCCATCGCCCTTGCCCTGTACATCCGCTGGCATTCGGCCTACGCCGCCTACCCGCTGCGCAAAGGCCTGTCACGCCCGTCGCTGCCAGCCCTGCGCGAGCTGTGGCGGCTGGGCCTGCCAATTGGTGGTACCTACATGGTGGAAGTGGGCCTGTTCGCCTTCGCCGCGCTGTGCATGGGCGTGCTGGGCAGTACCGAACTGGCGGCACACCAGATCGCCCTGCAGATCGTGTCCACGGCGTTCATGGTGCCGACGGGCTTGTCCTATGCGGTGACCATGCGCGTGGGCTTGTACTACGGCGCTGGCAACCTGCTGGCGGCGCGCAGTGCCGGGCGCGTGGGTATCGGGTTCGGGGCAATGATCATGTTTGCCTTCGCCGCCCTGTTCCTGCTGCTGCCCGAAGCGCTGGTGGGGCTGTTCATCGACCGCAATGACCCGGCCTTTGCCGCGATCTTCCAGGTGGCCGTGCAGTTGTTGATGGTGGCGGCGTGGTTCGAGCTGTTCGATGGCATGCAGACGATTGCCATGGGCTCGATCCGTGGGCTGAAGGATGCCAAGACCACCTTCCTGATCGGGCTGGTGTGCTACTGGCTGGTGGGGGCGCCGAGCGCCTGGTTGTTCACCTTTACCCTGGGCGGTGGGGCGGTGGGGATCTGGTGGGGGCTGGCGCTGGGCCTGGCATGTGCGGCAGTGGCGCTGACATTTGGCTTTGAGTGGCGAATGAAACGGTTATTGGGGAAGGCGCAAGCGCGTGCAGAGGCTGCTGCTTCGGCCTGACTTCGGGGCCTCTTCGCGGGCACGCCCGCTCCCACAGGATTGCGCGGTCCCTGTGGGAGCGGGCGTGCCCGCGAAAGGGCCCTAAAGGACAGCGTCCAACGGACAGCCAGGCACCTTCAGCAAAAAATCGATCAACTCCCCGACCGGCAGCGGCTTGCTGACCAAAAAGCCCTGCACCTGGTCACAGCCAAACCCGCGCAACAAGGCCAGCTGCTCTTCACTCTCCACCCCTTCGGCCACCACCTCGAGGTTGAGGTTGTGCGCCAGGTTGATCATGGCGTGCACCAGCTTGCGGTTTTCCTCGCGCATTTCCATTCCCGCGACAAAACTGCGGTCCACCTTCAGCAAAGTGATCGGCAAGCTGTTGAGGTGTACGAACGAAGAAAACCCGGTGCCGAAATCGTCGAGCGAGAAGCGCACGCCCAGGCGGCCGAGGGCGTCCATGGTCTGGCGTACCAGCTCGTTGCGGCGCATCACCGCCGTTTCGGTCAGTTCGAATTCCAGCCAGCGGGCGTCCACGCCATGCTCAAGGATCAGGCGACTCAGGGTGGCTAGCAGCTGGCTATCCTGGAACTGGCGGAAACTCAGGTTGACCGCCATGTGCAGCGGCTCCAGGCCGCGCTCGCACAGCGCCTGCATGTCGCGCAAGGCACGGGAGATGACCCAGTAGCCCAAGGGCACGATCAGGCCGCTCTGCTCGGCCAGAGGCACGAATTCGCTGGGCGGTAACAGCCCGCGTTCGGCATGGCGCCAGCGCACCAGCGCCTCCAGGCCGACAATGCGCCCGTCGGCCAGGTCGAGCCGCGGCTGGTAATGCAGCTCCAGTTCGTCACGGCGCAGCGCACGGCGCAGCTCGCTTTCCAGGTCGGCAAGGCTGCGGGCGTTGCGATTGATGCGTTCATTGAACACATGGAAAGTGCAGCCCTGGCTGCCCTTGGCCTGGCGCATGGCGATGTGCGCATGCCACATCAGCGGGTCGGCACCGCTCTGCGCGCGGGCATGGGCCAGGCCCAGGCTGCAACCCAGCAGCAGGCTTTCGCCGTCGATCCAGTAGGGTTCGGCCAGGGCCTCGACGATGCGCTCGGCAATCCACTCGGCACGGTTGGCGTCGCGGCGGGTGTCGATCAGCAAGGCGAACTCGTCGCTGCCCAGGCGAGCCAGCTGGTCGCCTGCTTCGAGCTGGTTTTGCAGCCGCGCCACCACCTGCAGGATCAAGCGGTCGCCGCTCTGGTGGCCGAGCGCATCGTTGACGTGGCGGAAGTTGTCCAGGTCCAGGTGGCCCAAGGCAATGCCACGGCCCTCGTTCTCGGCCAGGCGCGCGGTCAGCAAGGCCTGGAAGCCCTGGCGGTTGGCGATGCCGGTCAGTGGGTCCTGTTCGGCCAGGCGCTGCAAGGTGGCCACCAGCACCCCGCGTTCGCGCACATGGCGCAGCGAGCGGCGCAGAGTGTCGGCATTGAGCTGGTCGCGTACCAGCCAGTCGCTGACGGCGCTAGGCGCCACCTCGGGCTCGTGGTCCAGCAGCAGAATAGTTGGCAGCTCGCAACGCCCAGGCACCGGCTGCAAGGCCGGAGTTGCCAGCACCACGGCCTGGCGATCATGGCTGAACAGGCTATCGACCGAGTCCCAGTCAGGCGCGGTCAGCAGCACGGCACTGCCGTTAAGGGCAGGCATGCAGGCGTGCAACAAGGCGGCCCATTGCGGCTCATCAGCCAACAGCAGCAAACGCAAAGGTTCGACAGGCGTGGACAAGCGGGCTCCTTAGGACTTCACGGTGCAACGATATCTGCCAGTATGCTACTGCATTAATGAAAATGATTTTCACTTTTATACATGCATTTGCGGGCGTAGCATCCCGACGTATTTTGTCGTGCATCGTGCTCGAAACCAGACGAGCCGGCAAATATGATTTTTTCAGTTGCTAGCATTAGTGGCGCTAATAATGAGGCGGACAAAAGTCTGACTCAGACGTCAGACGGTCGCGCCACAACCGCCCCATGCCTGTTAGAATGCGCGGCTATTTTCTGGCGACCCCCGGTTTCTAGCATGTCCCGACTCAATCCCAGGCAGCAAGAAGCCCGTGACTACGTCGGCGGCCCTCTTTTGGTGCTCGCCGGTGCAGGTTCGGGCAAGACCAGCGTGATTACGCGCAAGATTGCCCACCTCATCCAGAACTGCGGCATCCGTGCCCAGTACATCGTGGCGATGACCTTCACCAACAAGGCCGCACGCGAGATGAAGGAGCGGGTCGCCACCCTGCTGCGCCCGGGGGAAGGCCGTGGCCTGACGGTGTGTACCTTCCACAACCTGGGCCTGAACATCATCCGCAAGGAGCACGACAAGCTGGGCTACAAGCCAGGCTTCTCGATCTTCGACGAGTCCGACATCAAGGCGTTGCTGTCGGACATCATGCAGAAGGAATACTCCGGCGACGACGGCATCGACGAGATCAAGAACATGATCGGTGCCTGGAAGAACGACCTGGTCCTGCCACCCGAGGCCCTGGAAAAGGCGCGCAACCCGCGCGAGCAGACCGCCGCCATTGTCTACACCCACTACCAGCGCACGCTCAAGGCGTTCAACGCGGTGGACTTCGACGACCTGATCCTGCAGCCGGTCAAACTGTTCCAGGAGCACCCCGAGGTACTGGAGCGCTGGCAGAACCGCGTGCGCTACCTGCTGGTGGACGAATACCAGGACACCAACGCCAGCCAGTACCTGCTGGTGAAAATGCTGATCGGCATGCGCAACCAGTTCACCGTGGTGGGGGACGACGACCAGTCGATCTACGCCTGGCGCGGTGCCCGCCCCGAAAACCTGATGCTGCTCAAGGAGGACTACCCCTCCCTGAAGATCGTCATGCTCGAGCAGAACTACCGCTCCACCAGCCGCATCCTGCGCTGTGCCAACGTGCTGATCGCCAACAACCCGCACGCGTTCGAGAAACAACTGTGGAGCGAGATGGGCGTGGGCGACGAGATCCGCGTCATCCGCTGCAAGAACGAGGAAGCCGAGGCCGAACGCGTGGCCATGGAAATCCTCACCTTGCACCTGCGCACCAACCGCCCGTACAGCGATTTTGCCATCCTCTACCGTGGCAACTACCAGGCCAAGCTGATTGAACTGAAGCTGCAGCACCACCAGGTGCCGTATCGCCTGTCGGGCGGCAACAGCTTCTTCGGCCGCCAGGAAGTCAAGGACCTGATGGCCTACCTGCGCCTGTTGGTGAACCCGGACGATGACAACGCCTACCTGCGGGTAATCAACGTACCGCGCCGCGAAATCGGCTCCACCACCCTGGAAAAGCTCGGTAACTATTCCACCGAGCGCGGCATTTCGATGTACGCCGCCAGCGAGGAGCTGGGCCTGGGTGAGCACCTGGACGCCCGCTACACCGAGCGTTTGCAGCGCTTCAAGCACTGGCTGGACGGGGTACGCCACAAGGTCGCCCTGGAAGACCCGATCGCCGCGCTGCACGAAATGATCCGCGACATCGACTACGAGAACTGGATCCGCCAGCAGACCGCCAGCGACAAGGCGGCGGAGTTCCGGATCAGCAACGTCTGGTTCCTTGTCGAAGCGCTGAAAAACACCCTCGAGAAGGACGAAGAGGGTGACATGACCATCGAGGACGCCATCGGCAAGCTGGTGTTGCGTGACATGCTCGAGCGTCAGCAGGAAGAAGAAGAGAACGCCGAAGGTGTGCAGATGATGACCCTGCACGCCTCCAAGGGCCTGGAATTTCCCTACGTGTTCATCATGGGCATGGAAGAGGAAATCCTCCCGCACCGCTCCAGCATCGAGGCCGACACCATCGAAGAGGAACGCCGCCTGGCCTACGTGGGCATTACCCGCGCGCGCCAGACCCTGGCCTTCACCTTCGCTGCCAAGCGCAAGCAGTACGGTGAAATCATCGACTGCACGCCCAGCCGGTTCCTTGACGAACTGCCTCCGGACGACCTGGCCTGGGAGGGCCTGGACGATGCGCCGGTCGAGGTAAAGGCCGCACGCGGCAACAACGCCTTGGCCGATATCCGGGCAATGCTCAAACGCTGATCAACCATTACTCTTAAACTTTGCCGCTATTTGCGGCCACCTTTGCTACATCGAGGAAAACAAAGTGGAAGCACTGCATCAGAAGATTCGCGAAGAAGGCATCGTGCTTTCCGACCAGGTTCTTAAAGTCGACGCGTTTCTCAACCACCAGATCGACCCGGCGCTGATGCAGCTGATCGGTGACGAGTTCGCCCGCCTGTTCGCCGACGCCGGCGTGACCAAGATCGTCACCATCGAAGCCTCGGGCATTGCCCCGGCGGTGATGACCGGCCTGAAGCTGGGCGTACCGGTGATCTTTGCGCGCAAGCACCAGTCGCTGACCCTGACCGAGAACCTGCTGACTGCCTCGGTGTACTCCTTCACCAAGCAGACAGAGAACACCGTGGCCATTTCGCCACGCCACCTCAACAGCAGCGACCGCGTGCTGGTGATCGACGACTTCCTGGCCAACGGCAAGGCGTCGCAGGCGCTGATCTCGATCATCAAGCAAGCCGGTGCCACCGTGGCCGGCCTGGGTATCGTGATCGAGAAGTCGTTCCAGGGCGGCCGTGCCGAGCTGGACAGCCAGGGCTACCGCGTTGAATCGCTGGCCCGGGTGAAGTCGCTGGAAGGCGGTGTGGTCAGCTTCATCGAGTAAGCCTGTACCGGCCCCATCGCCGGCAAGCCAGCTCCCACAGGTACTGCACAAGGCTTGGCCTTTGTGAAATCCCTGTGGGAGTAAGCCTGTACCGGACCCATCGCCGGCAAGCCGGCTCCCACAGGTACTGCACAAGGCTCGGCCTTTGTGAAATCCCTGTGGGAGTAAGCCTGTACCGGCCCCATCGCCGGCAAGCCAGCTCCCACAGGTACTGCACAAGGCTCGGCCTTTGTGAAACTCCTGTGGGAGTAAGCCTGTACCGGCCCCATCGCCGGCAAGCCGGCTCCCACAGGTACTGCACAAGGCTCGGCCTTTGTGAAATCCCTGTGGTAGTAAGCCTGTACCGGCCCCATCGCCGGCAAGCCAGCTCCCACAGGTACTGCACAAGGCTCGGCCTCTGTGAAACTCCTGTGGGAGTAAGCCTGTACCGGCCCCATCGCCGGCAAGCCGGCTCCCACAGGTACTGCACAAGGCTCGGCCTTTGTGAAACCCCTGTGGGAGTAAGCCTGTACCGGCCCCATCGCCGGCAAGCCGGCTCCCACAGGTACTGCACAAGGCTCGGCCTTTGTGAAATCCCTGTGGGAGTAAGCCTGTACCGGCCCCATCGCCGGCAAGCCGGCTCCCACAGGTACTGCACAAGGCTCGGCCTCTGTGAAACTCCTGTGGGAGTAAGCCTGTACCGGCCCCATCGCCGGCAAGCCGGCTCCCCCAGGTACTGCACAAGGCTCGGCCTCTGTGAAACTCCTGTGGGAGCTGGCTTGCCGGCGATGGGCTGCAAAGCAGCCCCGGCAATTTTCAGGTCGCCGCCAACCCTGCCAGCAAAAGCCGCTGATACAGCTCTTCCTTCAATCCCTGAGGAGCGTCCAGCCCCATCCGCTCCAAGTGCCCTTGATACCCCTCAGGCCCCGGCGCATCCAACGCTGCCTTGCCCAGCTCCAGCACCTCGCTCAGCTTGAACTTGCTCTTCAACCAGTTCAGCGCCCGCAACAGGTCCCGCTCCTCAGCTGTAAAGTCCGTCCCCATCGGATACTCCGGGAACAGCCGCGCATGCCGCGCCCTGATCGCCTCCAACCGCTGCGGCGTATTGTCAGTAAAGCGAGCGTCCAGCTCAAAACCCTTGGGCAGCTTGCCAGCCTCTTTTGCCTGCTCAATGAGCCCCTGCTGGAACCGCGAATCGCTCACCGCCAGCAACCGCGCAATCACCTCGCGGTCTGTCTGCCCACGCAAGTCGGCAATGCCGTATTCGGTCACCACGATATCGCGCAGGTGCCGGGGGATGGTGCAGTGGCCATAGGTCCAGAACAGGTTCGAGGTCACCTCCCCGCCTGCCTCGCGCCAGCTGCGCAAAAGCAGGATCGAACGCCCGCCGTCCAGCGCATGGCCCTGGGCGACGAAGTTGTACTGCCCGCCCACGCCACTGAGCACGCGGCCGTCTTCCAGCTGATCGGCCACGCCGGCGCCGAGCAAGGTCATGGCAAACGCAGTGTTGAGGAAGCGCGCATCGCGGCGCTGGCGTCGCTTGAGTTCTTCCTGCCCGTACAGCTCGTTGATAAAGCTGATACGGGTCATGGCAAAACGTGCGCGCTGTTCGAGCGGCATCTCCCTTAACCGCTGGTAAAACGCCTGCGGGCCAAGGAAAAAGCCGCCATGCACCACTGGCCCTTCGTCATCGGCCGGGCGCCGCAGCAGGCCTGCTTCGGCCAGTACCAGCAGGCCATTGACGAACATCTCGCTGCAGCCGTACAGGCCTTGGGCAAACGTCCCCAGCCCCCCTTCGCGCTCGATCAGCGCATGCCACGGGCCCGTATCCAGCTCGTCTAGCAAGGCGCGGTAGCCTGCGTTGTCACCCTGGCGGGCCAGCAACGCGGCGGCGACTGCATCGCCCATGGCACCGATGCCGATCTGCAGGGTGCCGCCATCGCGTACCAGCGTGCTGGCGTGCAAGCCGATGCAGTGGTCCTGGGTGCCGACCGGCATGTTCGGTGTGGAGAACAGGCGACGTTGCTCGGCCTCGTCGATCAGCAGGTCGAACGCATCGATGGGCAGTTCCGCATCACCCGGCATGTAGGGCAGTTCGGCGTGCACCTGGCCGAGCATGAGTATGGTCTGGCCGGCAGCGCGGCGCTTGGCGATCATCGGCAGCAGGTCGAGGGTGATGTCGGGGTTGCAGGCAAGGCTCAGGTGAACAGGCCTTTCAGGTGTGGCGGCCACCAGTTGCGCGACCAGGTTCAGGCCCTTGGCGTTGATGTCGCGTGCGGCGTGGCTGTAGTTGCTGCTGATGTAGTCCTGCTGGGCGGCCTCGCTGTGCAGCAGGCTGCCGGGCTGCATGAAGAACTGCTCGACGCGGATGTTCGGCGGCAGGCTGTCGTTGCGCAGGTCGGCGAGGTAGTCGAGCTCTTCGTAGTCGGCGAAGACGCGCTCGACGAAGGGTTCGAGAAAGCGCCGCTGCAGGCCATCGCCCAATGGCGGGCGGCCGAGGGACAGCGCGGTGTAGATAGTCAGCTGCCGTTCGGGCAGCTCGCGCACCCGTGCGTAGAGGGCGTTGACGAAGGCATTGGGCTTGCCCAGGCCCAATGGCAGGCCCATGTGGATATGGGCCGGCAGCCGGGACAAGACCTGCTCGACAGCATGGTCGATGGAGCAGAGGTGCATCGGGGCCTCCTGAGACATCCATGGGTTCAGGGGTTGGACATGGCACTGGCGGGTTGGTTGCCTGTGCTGGCCCTTTCGCGGGCACGCCCGCTCCCACAGGATAACCACAATCCTCAGGTTCTGTGGGGGACTTGTGGGAGCGGGCGTGCCCGCGAAAGGGCCAGCACAGGCACCACAAAAACAAAGCCCGCCATCAACGGCGGGCCTGATGCAATTCAGCTGTGTCTTACAGCCCGGACATCTTCTTGATCGCCCCTTTCAGGTCGTCATCCGAGCAGTCCGCGCAGGTGCCTTTGGGCGGCATGGCGTTGATGCCGGTGATGGCCTTGGCCAGGATGCCATCCAGGCCGCCCTGGTGGTCGGCGCGTTCTTTCCACGCCGCGGTGTCGCCCACTTTAGGCGCACCAAGCAGCCCGGTGCCATGGCAGGCATTGCAGTGCTTGGCGATGATCTCATCGGGCGTCTTGGCTCCCCCGCCCCCCGCTGCAACAGCCACTTCCATGCCTTTGCATTCCTGGCCCTGGACGCACACCTGGCCAACCGGCTCCAGGCGTTTGGCAATGTCGTCATTGGTCGCAGCGGTTGCGCTCATTGCCCAGAGGGCGAATACGGCTGCTGGTACGGCCAGCATCTTCTTGATTTGGTTCACGCGAACACCCTCATGGTGGCTAATCACGCTCGCGGCCACGGAACGGCGAGCGTTGAAAAGTATAGCGGGAACCCAGAGGCCGTGAAACGACCCTACACGGGAAAGGGGTATTGCCGAATCAATGCACTGCGCTGGATCAAAAGTTTGAAGGGGTCGCCGCACTGATCAGGCGCGCAGGCTGGTTGAAAGGGTTGCGAAAGCGGTGCGGGCGGGTGCTTTCGAAGTAGTAGCTGTCGCCTTCTTCAAGGATGAAGATCTCGTTGCCGACCACCAGCTCCAGCCGCCCTTCGAGCAAGATGCCGGTTTCCTCGCCGTCATGGGTGAGCATCTCGGCACCGGTGTCGGCACCAGGCGGGTACACCTCGGTAAGAAACGCGATGGCACGGTTGGGGTGCGACTTGCCGACCAGCTTCATGGTCACCGCGCCGTCCGAGATATCGATCAGCTCGTGGGCCTTGTAAACGATCTGAGTGGGGCTTTCAGGTTCCAGCTCTACCGAAAAGAACTCGACCATCGACATGGGAATGCCGCTCAGCACCTTGCGCAGCGAGCTGATGGAGGGGCTCACGCTGTTCTTCTCGATCATCGAGATGGTGCTGTTGGTCACACCGGCACGCTTGGCGAGTTCGCGCTGGGACAGGCCCTTGAGCTTGCGGATGGCTTGCAGTCGTTCGCCGACGTCCAAAGCTGGAGCCTCCTGAAACGGTGGAAAGGGGGATGGATGTGAACGATATCATGGCAATGCCGTTCAGTATTTACAACACACCGCCCCTCAACCTGTCCGCTTCAGCGTGTCATTCGCCGATGTAGTCCCGCGGTACCCGCTTCAGGTTGCAGAAGATCTGGTAGGGAATGGTGCCCGCGTGGGCGGCCACTTCGCTGGCCAGCACCTGCTTGCCCCACAATTCGACCGGGCTGCCGACGGTGGCTTGCGGCACGTCGGTCAGGTCGATGTTGAGCATGTCCATCGAGACCCGGCCGATCAGCTGGGTGCGCTGGCCGGCGACAAGCACCGGGGTGCCGTTGGGCGCCTGGCGTGGGTAGCCATCGGCATAGCCCATGGCGACCACGCCAACACGGGTTGGCCGTGGGCTGACGAACTTGGCGCCGTAGCCCACCGGCTCGCCGGCAGGCAGCTCGCGCACGCTGATGACCCGCGATTGCAGGGTCATCACCGGTTGCAGGCGTGCGGCCTGGGCCTGGGGCACTTCGAACGGCGTGGCGCCGTACAGCATCAGGCCTGGGCGTACCCAATCGCCGGGCGCTTGCGGCCAGCCCAGCACGCCGGGCGAGTTACGCAGGCTGCACTCGGCAGCCAGGCCCTGGCGGGCGGCTTCGAACACGGCGATCTGCTGGGCGGTGGCGTCGGCATCCAGTTCGTCAGCGCGGGCAAAGTGGCTCATCAGCACGATGCGCGAAACCTTGCCGCTGGCCAGCAGGCGCTGGTAGGCGTCGTGGTAGTCCTTGGGGTGCAGGCCGACGCGGTGCATGCCGCTGTCCAGCTTCAGCCAAATGGTGAGCGGCTTGTGCAGCTGGGTTTTCTCGATGGCTTCCAGCTGCCACAGCGAGTGCACCACGCACCACAGGTCGTGCTCGGCAATCAGCGCCAGCTCGCTGGCTTCGAAGAAGCCTTCCAGCAACAGCACCGGGGCCTTGATACCGGCGGCGCGCAACTCCAGCGCCTCTTCGATGCAAGCCACGGCAAAGCCGTTGGCTTCGGCCTCCAGGGCCAGGGCGCAGCGGACGGCACCGTGGCCATAGGCATCGGCCTTGATCACGGCGAGGGCTTTGGCACCGGTCAGTTCACGGGCCAGACGGTAGTTGTGGCGCAGGGCCTGGAGGTCGATCAGGGCGCGGGCGGGACGCATGGCGGCTGCCTTATGGTGGTTCACAGGTTGAAAACGGTGTTGGGTTCTTCGCGGCTAAAGCCGCTCCCACAAGGGACCGCACAATGGCCAAGGCCATGCGATCCCTGTGGGAGCGGCTTTAGCCGCGAATGGCCGGTACAGGCTATTACTGCTGGTGAACCGGCGCGCCCTGCCCGTGCTTGGTGGCTTCCCGGCTGTTGCCATAACGGGAAATGTCCAGGCCTTCGGCACTGATCTGCGGTTTCTTGCGCGCAATCAGGTCGGCCAGCAGGCGACCGGAGCCGCACGCCATGGTCCAGCCCAGGGTACCGTGACCGGTGTTCAGGAACAGGTTGCGGAACGCCGTGGCACCAACGATCGGCGTGCCGTCCGGGGTCGCCGGGCGCAGGCCGGTCCAGAAACTGGCCTGGCTCAGGTCACCGCCGCGAGGATAAAGGTCGTTGACGATCATCTCCAGCGTTTCGCGCCGACGCGGGTTCAGCGACAGGTCAAAACCGGCGATTTCAGCCATGCCGCCCACCCGGATACGGTTGTCGAAACGGGTGATGGCGACCTTGTAGGTCTCGTCGAGAATGGTCGAGGTCGGGGCCATGTCGCCGTTGGTGATCGGCACAGTCAGCGAGTAGCCCTTCAGCGGGTAAACCGGGGCCTTGATACCCAGCGGCTTGAGCATCTGCGGCGAGTAGCTGCCCAGCGCCAGCACGTAGCGGTCGGCGGTTTCCAGCTTGCCGTCGATCCACACGCCATTGATGCGGTCGCCCGCGAAGTCCAGGCGTTGGATGTCCTGGCCAAAACGGAACTCCACACCCAGCTTGATGGCCATGTCGGCGAGCTTGGTGGTGAACATCTGGCAGTCGCCGGTCTGGTCGTTAGGCAGGCGCAGGGCGCCGGCCAGAATGTCCTTCACGCCAGCCAGGGCGGGTTCGACGCGGGCAATACCCTCGCGGTCCAGCAGTTCGTAAGGCACGCCCGACTGCTCGAGCACGGCAATGTCCTTGGCCGCGGCATCCACCTGGGCCTGGGTGCGGAACAGCTGGGTGGTACCCAAAGAGCGGCTTTCGTAGGCAATGCCGGTTTCGGCGCGCAGTTCGTCCAGGCAGTCGCGGCTGTACTCGGACAGGCGCACCATGCGCTCCTTGTTCACCGCGTAACGGCTGGCGGTGCAGTTGCGCAGCATCTGCGCCATCCACAGGTACTGGTCGACGTCGCCGGTGAGCTTGATGGCCAGGGGAGCGTGGCGCTCCAGCAGCCACTTGATGGCCTTCAGCGGCACGCCTGGGGCGGCCCAGGGCGAGGCATAGCCGGGCGAGATCTGGCCGGCGTTGGCAAAACTGGTTTCCATGGCCACCGCCGGCTGGCGGTCGACCACCGTCACTTCAAAACCTTGCCGGGCCAGGTAGTAGGCACTGGCGGTTCCGATTACACCGCTACCAAGTACCAGAACTCGCATCGTTATATCCCTCACACGCGGCACGCCGCAGACTTTTATTGATATGGCATGAATGGGCGCAGTATAGGAATTTGAGACCAGTGCAATTCACTATATAAAAGCCTATTATTGGCGAGAATTCTCGGCAAAATCGCCTTTCACGGAGGGGCATCCCCTATGAGAACCCAGCACCAGAGCAAGCGTGAACTGGACAAGATCGACCGTAACATCCTGCGGATCCTGCAGAATGACGGGCGTATTTCCTTCACCGAACTGGGCGAGAAAGTTGGGCTGTCCACCACCCCTTGCACCGAGCGGGTTCGCCGCCTGGAGCGCGAGGGCATCATCATGGGCTACAACGCCCGCCTGAACCCGCAGCACCTCAAGGGCAGTCTGCTGGTGTTCGTGGAAATCAGCCTGGACTACAAGTCGGGCGACACCTTCGAGGAGTTCCGCCGCGCGGTGTTGAAGCTGCCCCACGTGCTGGAATGCCACCTGGTGTCAGGTGACTTCGACTACCTGGTGAAGGCGCGTATTTCGGAGATGGCGTCGTACCGCAAGCTGCTTGGCGACATCCTGCTGAAGCTGCCGCACGTGCGCGAATCGAAGAGCTACATCGTGATGGAAGAGGTAAAAGAAAGCCTCTGCCTGCCGATCCCGGACTGAGGCTAGACCAGCACCTGCCGGGTGGTGGCGATGAACTGGTGCACGAGCTGCTCGGCTGCGGGCTCGATCATCGGCTCAGGGCCACGGCCACGCGGGCAGGCCATGCGTGGTGTGGTGCCAAACAGGCGGCAGATCATCGGGCGCTCTTCATACACCGTGCAACCGTTGGGGCCCAGGTGCACGCAGTCCAGGCGCTCCAGGGCGGCTTCCTGCTCGGCCTGGGACTTGCGCGGCAGGCGGGCCATTTCTTCCGTCGACGTGGTGACCGGGCCGCAGCAGTCGTGGCAGCCGGGCTCGCACTCGAACGAGGGGATGAGTTCGCGCAGGAAGTGGATCTTGTGGCGGTTGCAGGACATGGCTAGGTACAAAATTGAAGACTGAAGTTGGATTATAGGGCCAATCGCCGGCAACCAGCGCCCACAAGTGCACCACTGGTCTCACACAGCTCCTGTGGGAGCTGGCTTGCCGGCGATGAGGCCGGTTGCCCACCCTAGAGCCCCGGCTTATCCTCCCCCACTAGCCCACCAGCACCCAGGAACGAACCAATGGTCCACAGCGCGCAGCACGCCGCCTCCTACTACGCCGCCAGCAGCGCGCCACACCCTGACTACTCCTTCCTGCAAGGCGAGCACAGCGCCGATGTATGTATCGTCGGCGGCGGCTACTCGGGCCTGAACACTGCCATCGAGCTGGCCGAACGCGGCCTCTCGGTCATCCTGCTGGAAGCGCGCAAACTGGGCTGGGGCGCCAGCGGGCGCAATGGCGGGCAGTTGATCCGCGGCGTCGGCCACGGCCTGGAACAGTTCCTGCCGGTAATAGGCGAGGAAGGCGTGCGCAGCATGAAGCTGATGGGCCTGGAGGCCGTGCAGATCGTCCGCGAGCGGGTCGAGAAGCATGCCATCGCCTGCGACCTGACCTGGGGCTACTGCGACCTGGCCAACAAGCCGGCCGAGCTGCTGGGCTTTGCCGAAGACGCCGAAGAACTGCGCAGCCTGGGCTATGCGCACGAGCTGCGGCTGGTCGGCAAGGACGATATCCACAGCGTGGTCGGCGCCGACTGCTATGTGGGCGGGCTGATCGACATGGGCTCTGCCCACCTGCACCCGCTCAACCTGGCCTTGGGGGAAGCGGCCGTGGCCAACCGCCTGGGTGTGAAGCTGTTCGAACAGTCCGAGGTTACCCGCATCGACTATGGCCCCGAAGTGCAGGTGCATACCGCCCAGGGCCGGGTACGCGCCAAGACCTTGGTGCTGTGCTGCAACGCCTACCTCAACGGCCTCAACCGCGAGCTGGGCGGCAAGGTGCTGCCGGCCGGCAGCTACATCATCGCCACCGAACCGCTGGGCGAAGAGCGCGCCCGCACGTTGCTGCCACAGAACATGGCAGTATGTGACCAGCGCGTGGCGCTGGATTACTACCGCCTGTCCGCCGACCACCGCCTGCTGTTCGGCGGTGCCTGCCACTATTCAGGCCGCGACCCGAAAGACATCGCCGCCTACATGCGCCCGAAGATGCTCAAGGTGTTCCCGCAGCTGGCCGACGTGCGTATCGACTACCAGTGGGGCGGCATGATCGGCATTGGCGCCAACCGCCTGCCGCAGGTTGGCCGCCTGGCCAGCCAGCCGAACGTGTATTACGCCCAGGCCTACTCAGGCCATGGGCTCAACACCACCCACCTGGCCGCGCGCCTGCTCGGCGAGGCCATCAGTGGCCAGGCAAGCGGGCGGTTCGACCTGTTCGCCAAAGTGCCGCATATCACCTTCCCTGGCGGCAAGCACCTGCGCTCGCCATTGCTGGCGCTGGGCATGCTGTGGCATCGCCTCAAAGAGCTGGCCTAAAAGCTCACACCTCCCTCTTTGTGGGAGCGGCCTTGTGTCGCGATTGGGCCGCAGAGCGGCCCCAGGATGTTTGCATCACGGCACAATAGCTGGGGCTGCTCCGCAGCCCAATCGCGACACAAGGCCGCTCCCACAAGGAGACGTGATCAGTCTTTCCAGAAGGGTTTACGCCCTTCGGTACGGGCCTGCTCCCAGCTCAGCCCGACATCGCGCAACTCGTCATCCGTCAGCTGCAACAGCGCCCTGCGGGTGTGCCAGCGATGCAGCATCAGCCCCCAACGCCCAAGCCCTTCCGGCGCGTTGAATACCTTGGCCTGCTGCCCGGCTTCCAGTTCCCTGGCCATCAGTTGCAAGCGCACATCGCTCATGCCACCCATCACCGCACCCTCCCGTTCAGTTGATACCGTGGAGAAAGGATGCGCGCCGGCACCATCGACAATACAGATCCAATACAGCCTTATTATTCCCATACAAAATTGGCCGAAGAGCGACTGAATGCTGTATTTTCAGCGAAACTGTACCGGTCGCTGCGCCATCGCAGCGCAGGAGTATGCCGTGACCTTGTACCTGAACCTCGCCGAACTGCTCGGTGCCCGTATCGAGCAAGGCCTGTATCGCCCCGGCCAGCGCCTGCCATCGGTGCGCGCCCTGAGTGTGGAACACGGAGTAAGCCTGAGCACCGTGCAGCAGGCCTATCGCATGTTGGAAGACGGCGGCATGGTCTCGCCCAGGCCCAAATCCGGCTACTTCGTCAGCGACCACCGCCACTTGCCAGCCCTGCCCGCCGTCAGCCGCCCGGCCCAGCGCCCGGTGGATATCTCGCAGTGGGAACAAGTGCTGGAGCTGATACGCAGCACGCCGCGCCAGGATGTGGTCCAGCTCGGCCGTGGGATGCCCGACATCAACAGCCCTACCCTCAAGCCGCTGTTGCGTAGCCTGGCTCAGTTGAGCCGGCGCCAGGACATGCCTGGCCTGTATTACGACAACATCCACGGCAACCTGGCCCTGCGTGAGCAGGTGGCGCGGCTGATGCTCGACTCCGGCTGCCGCCTGAGCCCGGCTGACCTGGTCGTGACCACCGGTTGCCACGAGGCGCTGTCGTGCAGCATTCGTGCGGTCTGCGAGCCAGGCGACATCGTCGCGGTCGACTCGCCCAGCTTCCACGGTGCCATGCAAACCCTGAAGGGCCTGGGCATGAAGGCGCTGGAAATCCCCACAGACCCGGTGACCGGCATCAGCCTGGAGGCGTTGGAACTGGCGCTGGAGCAGTGGCCGATCAAGCTCATCCAGATCACCCCCAGCTGCAACAACCCGCTCGGCTACATCATGCCCGAGGCCCGCAAGAAGGCCCTGCTGAGCCTGGCCCAGCGCTACGACGTGGCGATTCTGGAGGACGATGTGTACGGCGACCTGGCGTACACCTACCCGCGCCCGCGTACGCTCAAGTCGTTCGACGACGATGGCCGCGTGCTGTTCTGCAGCTCGTTTTCCAAGACCCTCGCCCCCGGCCTGCGGGTGGGCTGGGTGGCGCCCGGGCGCTACCTGGAGCGGGTGCTGCACATGAAGTACATCAGCACCGGCAGCAGCGCCAGCCAGCCGCAGCTGGCCATCGCCGACTTCATCGCCGGCGGCCACTACCAGCCCCACGTGCGGCGCATGCGCAGCCAATACCAGCGTGGCCGAGACCTGATGAGCGAATGGGTAACCCGCTACTTCCCGCCGGGCACCCGGGTCAGCCGCCCCCAAGGTGGCTTCATGCTGTGGGTGGAACTACCCGAACATTTCGATACGCTGCGCCTGAACCGGGCTTTACTGGAGCAAGGTGTGCAAGTTGCCGTGGGCAGCATCTTCTCGGCCTCGGGCAAGTTTCGCCACTGCCTGCGCATGAACTTCGCCGCGCGGCCGACGCCGCAGATCGAGGCCGCCGTGCGCAAGGTCGGGGAAACCGCCCTTCGTCTACTGGATGAAGAAAGCGCCGACGCGTAACTTTGCGCCGCCCGCCACGGTCCAACCCCAAAGCCCTTGCTGCACAGGACGATCCACCCTTGAGACTCCAGCACGCCTTGCCTCTGCTGCTGGTGCTGCTGCTCGGCCTTGCCGGCTGCGCCAGCGTCAGCGCGCCCCGCGAAACCAGCCAGGCGCTGCCCGCCAATGACTCCGCCTTCGGCCGCTCGGTACTGCGCCAGGCAGCACCCTACGGCGGCCGTTCGGGCTTTCGCCTGCTGCCAAACAGCAATGAAGCGTTCCGCGCCCGTGCCGAACTGATCCGCAACGCCCAAGCCAGCATCGACCTGCAGTACTACATCGTCCACGACGGCCTCAGCACCCGCGCCCTGGTGCATGAACTGCTGCGTGCCGCCGACCGTGGCGTGCGTGTGCGCATCCTGCTGGACGACACCACCAGTGACGGCCTGGACACCATCATGGGCACCCTCGATGCCCACCCCAACATCCAGATCCGCGTGTTCAACCCGCTGCACCTGGGCCGCAGCACAGGCGTGACGCGCGCCATGGGCCGGCTGTTCAACCTGTCGCGCCAGCACCGGCGCATGCACAACAAGCTGTTCCTGGTGGACAACAGCATGGCGATTGTCGGCGGGCGTAACCTGGGCGACGAGTATTTCGATGCCGAGCCCAACCTCAACTTCACCGACATCGACCTTCTGGGTATAGGCCCGGTGGCCGAGCAGTTGGGGCACAGTTTCGACCAATACTGGAACAGCGCCCTCAGCCGGCCGATCACCGACTTCCTCTGGCGTGAGCCGGATGCCAACGACCTGCGTGCCAGCCGCCATCGCCTGGAAGTGTCCCTGGCCGAGGCGCGCACCCAGCGCAAAGCCCTGTATGACCGCTTGATGGCCTACCAGTCGCAACCGCGCCTCGATGTGTGGCGCAACGAGCTGATCTGGGCACACGCCCAAGCGCTATGGGATGCCCCAAGCAAGGTGTTGGCCGACGACGAGCCAGACCCGCAACTGCTGCTGAGCCAGCAACTGGCACCAGACCTGGCCAACGTGCACCGCGAGCTGATCCTGGCTTCGGCCTACTTTGTGCCGGGTGAACCGGGCCTGCTGTACCTGACCGGCCGCGCCGACGCCGGCGTTTCGGTGAAACTGCTGACCAACTCGCTGGAAGCCACCGACGTGCCGGCGGTGCATGGCGGCTATGCACCCTATCGCCGGGCCTTGCTTGAGCACGGGGTGGAGCTTTACGAGCTTCGCCGCCAGCCAGGCGATCCCAGCGCAGGGCGGTTGAGCTTCCGTGGTAGCTCGGATTCGAGCCTGCACACCAAGGCGATCGTTTTCGACCGGCGCAAGACCTTCATAGGCTCGTTCAACTTTGACCCACGTTCAGTGCTGTGGAACACCGAGGTCGGGGTGCTGGTAGACAGCCCGGAGCTGGCCGAATACACCCGCGAACTGGCCCAGCAGGGCATGGCGCCTGCGCTGAGCTATCAGGTGAAACTGATGGGTGACAAGCTGGTGTGGGCCACCGAGGACAATGGCCAGCGGCACGTGCTGACGTCTGAACCGGGTGGGATGTGGCGGCGGTTCAATGCCTGGATCAGCAAGGCGGTTGGCTTGGAGAAGATGTTGTAGTTGCCATCTTTGGGGCTGCTTGCAGCCCCAAAATCCATCAGGCAGATACCGGTTCAAACGCCCCACGCCGCTGAGTCAACACCACCAGCCCCGCAGCCCCCGCCGCCATCAGCCACAGCAGCGCATGCCCGCTGACCCACTGGCTCCCCGCCCCCGCCAGCAACGGCCCGAGCAGGCAACCAATACCCCACAGCTGCGCAACATGGGCGTTGGCCCGCACCAGCGCATCATCACGGTAGCGCTCGCCAATCAGCACCAGCGACAAGGTGAACAACCCCCCTGCACTGGCCCCGAACAACACCCACAACGGCCAGATCGCCGGGGTATGCAGCAAGAGCGGAATCGCCAGGCTGGACACCAGCAACGTCACCGCGCAGCCGGTGAACAGGGTGCGGCGCGACATATGATCGGCCAACGCGCCGATGGGCAACTGCAGCACCGCATCCCCCACCACCACGGTACTGACCATGAACAGGGCGATCTCGGTGGTGAAGCCCTGCTGCAGGCAATACACCGGCAGCAAGGTAAGGATCATCGCCTCGAACGAAGCGAACAGGGCAATGGCCCAGGCGATCACCGGCAAACGCCGGCAGAAACGGAACAGGTCGCCGAAGGTAACGTTGCAGGCTTCCGTGCTCGGTGCACCGCCACGCCCCAGCAGGATCAGCGGCGCGACCAGCAGCAGGCCCGTCGCGGCCCAGAAACCGAAGTCGTCATCGGAGCCGAGAAAGCCCAGCACCAACGGCCCGGCCAGCTGGCTCAAGGCGTAGCTGCTGCCGTACAGCGCCACCAGGCGGCCCCGCCATTGCTCGACCACCAGCTGGTTGATCCAGCTTTCGCCGAGGATGAACACCACGGTCAGGGACATGCCGATCATCAGCCGCAGCAGCAGCCACAGCGGGTAGCTTGGCAACAGGGCCAGCAGGCCGATCGACAGCGCCCCACCCCACAGGCACAGGCGCATCGCCGAGGGCACGCCAACCCAGCCTGCCAGGCGACTGGCCAGGCTGGCACCGGCCAGTACGCCCAGCGCCGGCATCGCCGCCATCACACCGATGGCAAAGCTGCCGTAGCCCCAGGCCTCCAGGCGCAGGGACACCAGCGGCATGCTCACGCCAAGCGCCAGCCCGACACTGAGCACCGATGCCAGTACGGCGAAGTAGGTACCCCAACGCATTGCAGCCTCCCAGGCAGAATTCGTGAACAGCAAAAACGACGAAGCCGGGTCAGCGTGAGCCGACCCGGCTATTGTTGGGGCTGCTGTGCAGCCCATCGCCGGCAAGCTGGGCTCCCACAAGTACAACGGAGGCCTTGCGGGCTGCGAAGAACCTGTGGGAGCTGACTTGCCGGCGATTGGGCCGCAACGCGGCCCCCTGGAGTTACAGCTTGATCCAGGTCGCCTTCAGCTCGGTGTATTTCTCCAGCGCATGCAGCGACTTGTCACGGCCGTTGCCCGACTGCTTGAAGCCACCGAACGGTGCGGTCATGTCGCCGCCGTCGTACTGGTTGACCCAGACGCTGCCAGCGCGCACGGCACGGGCGGTCTTGTGGGCCTTGGAAATGTCCGACGTCCAGATGCCAGCGGCCAGGCCATATGGCGTGTCGTTGGCAATGGCGATGGCCTCTTCGGCGGTGTCGAAGGCAATCACCGACAGCACCGGGCCGAAGATTTCTTCCTGGGCAATACGCATGGCGTTGGTCACGCCGTCGAAGATGGTCGGCTCGACGTAGGTGCCGCCGGTCTCTTCCAGGGTGCGCTTGCCGCCGGCCAGCAGCTTGGCGCCGTCCTTGTGGCCAGCCTCGATGTACGACAGCACGGTGTTCATCTGCTGGGTGTCAACCAGGGCACCGACCGTGGTCTGTGGGTCCAGCGGGTTGCCTGGCTTCCAGCCTTTCAGGGCCTCGACCACCATCGGCAGGAACTTGTCCTTGATCGAACGCTCGACCAGCAGGCGCGAGCCTGCGGTGCACACTTCGCCCTGGTTGAAGGCGATGGCGCTGGCAGCGGCCTCGGCGGCAGCTTGCAGGTCCGGCGCATCGGCAAAGACGATGTTCGGGCTCTTGCCACCGGCTTCCAGCCAGATGCGCTTCATGTTCGATTCGCCTGCGTACACCATCAGCTGCTTGGCGATCTTGGTCGAACCTGTGAACACCAGGGTGTCGACGTCCATGTGCAGGGCCAGGGCCTTGCCTACGGTGTGGCCATAGCCTGGCAGCACGTTCAGCACGCCAGCCGGGATACCGGCTTCGATCGCCAGTTGGGCGATGCGGATGGCGGTCAGCGGCGATTTTTCGGACGGCTTGAGCACCACCGAGTTACCGGTAGCCAGCGCCGGGCCGAGTTTCCAGCAGGCCATCAGCAGCGGGAAGTTCCACGGTACGATGGCACCGACCACACCTACCGGCTCGCGGGTAACCAGGCCAAGCTGGTCATGCGGGGTCGGGGCGACTTCGTCGTAGACCTTGTCGATGGCTTCGGCAGTCCAGTGAATGGCTTGCGCCGCACCCGGGATGTCGATGCTGGAGGAGTCGCCAATCGGCTTGCCCATGTCCAGAGTTTCAAGCAGCGCCAGCTCTTCGACGTTCTTGCGCAGCAGGTCGGCGAAGCGGATCAGCTTGGCCTTGCGCTTGGCCGGGGCCAGCTGCGACCACACGCCAGCGTTGAAGGTGGCGCGGGCGTTTTCCACAGCGCGGTTGGCATCGGCCAGGTCGCAGCTGGCAACCTTGGCCAGGAAGCGTCCGTCGACCGGGCTCAGGCACTCGAAGGTTTCACCGGATGCGGCATCGGTGTATTCGCCGTTGATGAAGGCGCGGCCTTCGATCTTCAGTTGCTGGGCACGTTGTTCCCAGTCCGCACGGGTCAGGGTAGTCATACGAAACTCCTCCTCTTGTTTAGGTGCAACGCCGCACTGAGGACTCACAGGCGTTGTCAGAATTCTGGCCGGGCGACGAGCGCACACTGGCAAGCGATACCCTAAACCAGCCGGTGTAAACTATCAATATATTTGACACGAAAGGCTCAAAAGCCTACTGATGTTCATTTTATTAAACAACAACAGGAGCCGCACCATGAGAATCGACAGCATCATCGACTTCGCGCAGGTCATCACCGAGGCCGAACGCTACCGCCCGGCGGCGGAAAAAATCCTCAAGGGCGAGCCAGACCAAGCGGTCTATAACCACTACTCCAGCCCTTGCGGGCAGTTTGCCGCGGGCGTGTGGGAAGGTGAGGTGGGGCAGTGGACGGTGAACTACACCGAGCACGAGTACTGCGAGATCGTCCATGGCGTTTCGGTGCTGCGCGACCAGGATGGGGGTGCCAAGACCCTGCGTACCGGTGATCGGTTTGTCATCCCGGCCGGTTTCAAGGGCACCTGGGAGGTGCTGGAGCCTTGCCGCAAGATCTATGTGATGTTCGAGCAGGAATGATCTGACGCCCGTGCAGCCATAAAAAAACCCGCGTCCTTTCGGATGCGGGTTTTTTTCAGGTCGCCGATCAATTACTTGATCTTGGCTTCCTTGTACACCACGTGCTTGCGAACAACCGGATCATATTTCTTGATCTCGATTTTGTCCGGGGTGGTGCGCTTGTTCTTGTCGGTGGTGTAGAAGTGGCCGGTACCGGCACTCGAAACCAGACGGATCAATTCACGCATGATGTTCTCCCTTAAACCTTGGCGCCAGCTTTACGGATGTCAACCAGAACGGCGTCGATGCCGCGCTTGTCGATGATACGCATGCCCTTGGCGGAAACGCGCAGACGCACGAAACGCTTCTCGGATTCAACCCAGAAACGGTGGTGCTGCAGGTTCGGCAGGAAACGACGACGGGTTTTGTTGTTTGCGTGGGAAATGTTGTTCCCGGTTACTGGACCCTTACCAGTAACTTGACAGACTCTCGACATGACTCAGCCCTCTAAAACCACATGCCCAACCCGGCATGGGTTGGCCGCTTAATCTCTCAGTCTTTGGCGCCTGGGCGCCGTGATTCTGGAGGTCTTATCGACCGGATCCGCTTATGCGACAGGCCGAGCCCCTAGAAAAGAGCGCTGCTTTATACCAGAAAGACTTGCTTGCAACAACAGTAGATACACATTGCCGCAAGCCAGAACGCGCCGGGCCAGCATAGCGGCAGGCCCCGTCAGCCGTCGACCGCTCGTCGCCAGATTTGTAAAAAAGGGTGTGGTCATTTACCGGCAGGCACACTAGGGTAGGCCTTTTCCAGACTGCACTGGCAGATGGGCCACCGACAGCCAAGGAGCCACCATGCGTGCTGCCGCCCTTTCCTTATTGTTCAACTCTCTGTTCGCCGCCGGCGCCCTGTTCGCTGCCGGCGTAGCCCAGGCCGCGCCGCTGAGCGTTTGCAGCGAAGCCAGCCCCGAAGGCTTCGACGTGGTGCAGTACAACTCGCTGACCACCACCAACGCCACAGCTGACGTGCTGATGAACCGCCTGGTGGAGTTCGACGCGGCGCAAGGCAAGGTGGTGCCGAGCCTGGCGGCCAGCTGGACAGTGTCGACCGACGGCCTTGTGTATGATTTCACCCTGCGCGATGGCGTGAAATTCCACACCACCCCCTACTTCAAGCCAGGCCGTGAGCTGAACGCCGACGATGTGCTGTTCAGCTTCCAGCGCATGCTCTACCCCGCCCATGCCTGGCACAAGACCGCACCGGGTGGCTACCCGCATGCCCAGTCGCTGCAACTGGGCAGCCTGATCAAGGCAATCGAGGCCCCGGCGCCAAACACCGTGCGCTTTACCCTCAGCCACCCGGACGCCACATTCCTGGCCACGCTGAGCATGGGCTTCGCCTCGATCTACTCCGCCGAATATGCCGACAAGCTGCTGAAGGCCGGCACCCCCGAGAAGCTCAACAACCAGCCGATTGGCACCGGGCCGTTCGTCTTCCAGCGCTTCCAGAAAGACGCCGTGGTGCGCTATCGCGCCAACCCTGACTACTTTGCCGGCAAGCCGGCGGTCGACCCGCTGATTTTCGCCATCACCACCGATGCCAACGTGCGCCTGCAGAAGCTCAAGCGTGGCGAGTGCCAGGTGGCCCTGTCGCCCAAGCCGCTGGACATTGCCGAAGCCGGCAAGGACGGCAACCTCAGGGTGGCCACCACCCCGGCCTTCATGACCGCCTTCGTCGCCATCAACAGTCAGCACCCGCCACTGGACAAACCGGAAGTGCGCCAGGCCATCAACCTGGCGTTCGACAAGCAGGCCTACCTCAAGGCCGTGTTCGAAGGCTCCGCAGTGGCCGCCAACGGCCCCTACCCGCCCAGCACCTGGAGCTATGCCAAGGACCTGCCCGGCTACCCGCTGGACCTGAAAAAAGCCAAGGCCCTGCTGACCAAGGCCGGCCTGGGCGATGGCTTCAGCACCACCATCTGGACCCGTCCGTCGGGCAGCCTGCTCAACCCCAACCCCAGCCTTGGCGCGCAGATGCTGCAGGCCGACCTGGCCAAGATCGGCGTCAAGGCCGAGATCCGCGTAATCGAATGGGGCGAGTTGATCCGCCGCGCCAAGGCCGGCGAGCATGACCTGCTGTTCATGGGCTGGGCGGGCGACAACGGCGACCCGGACAACTTCCTCAGCCCGCAGTTTTCCTGCGCTGCGGTCGAATCGGGGACCAACTTTGCCCGCTTCTGCGACAACCGCCTGGACCAGCTGATCAGCGCCGGGCGCACCACCAACGACCAGAGTGTGCGTAGCCGGCTGTACCAGCAGGCGCAGACGTTGATCCAGCAGCAGGCGCTGTGGGTACCGCTGGCGCACCCGAAGGCGGCGACGCTGCTGCGCCAAGGTGTGGAGGGGTACCAGGTGAGCCCCTTCGGGCGGCTGGATTTCAGCAAGGTGTCGGTGACCAAGTGAGTTTTGGGGCGCCTGCCTTAAGCGTTGTGGCGCCTGGGAGATCGAGCGCCGCGCGGGCGGCGCTCGATCTCCCAGGCACCACAAACCTCAAGACAGGCGCGTGCTAGCCCTGACCGCAATTGACCTGCCTACGCCACAATCCACCCATGCTCGACCATCGACAACGGCTCCCCGTCGCCGATGATGATGTGGTCCAGCACCCGCACGTCGATCAACGCCAACCCCCGCTTCAGCGACAAGGTCAGATGCACATCGTCCTGGCTCGGCTCGTTGTTGCCTGAAGGATGGTTGTGGCACAGGATCAGCGCCGCCGCGTTGTGCAGCAGTGCCCGCCGCACTACCTCCCGCGGGTAGACACTGGCCCGGTCTATCGTGCCCCTGAACAGGATCTCAAACGCCAATGGGCGGTGCTTGGTATCCAGAAACAGGCAACCGAATACCTCACTGATCTCATGACGCAACATGGCCTTGAGATAGCGCCGCACCGCCGCAGGGCCTTCAAGCGCGGCTGCGCGCTCCAGGTTCTCATCCAGATAACGCCGGCCAATCTCCAACAGCGCCTGTAACTGTGCGTATTTCACGGTGCCAATGCCCGGCTCGCGCAGCACCGCTTCCCGTTCGGCCTCCAGAAACTGCCTGAGCCCGCCGAAACGCACCAGCAGCCCTCGCGCAAGGTCCAGCACATTGCGCCCGGCAACCCCGGAGCCCAGCAGTACGGCAAGCAACTCTGCATCCGACAGCGCAGCAGCCCCACGCTGCAACAACTTCTCCCTCGGCCGTTCTTCAGCCGGCCACTCCCTGATATTCATCCCTGCCCCTTGCTGCGGCCCATTTCGGCCCTGTGTTAATCTATTTCGCCTCGTACATGCGACGTACTGCCGCAGGCAATTTCAAACGTCGCCGCCCGCTCTCACTGGAAAAAGGCAAGCCTATGCAGCGGCTGTATCGCAAGCGCATCGTTCTCGGCGTGGGTGGCGGCATTGCCGCCTACAAAAGCGCCGAGCTGATCCGCCGTCTCCTGGAGCACGGCGCGCAGGTGCGCGTCGTCATGACCCGTGGTGGTGCCGAGTTCATCACCCCGCTGACCCTGCAGGCGCTGTCGGGCCACCCGGTGCACATGGACCTGCTTGACCCTGCCGCCGAAGCGGCCATGGGCCATATCGAACTGGCCAAGTGGGCCGACCTGGTGCTGATCGCCCCGGCCACGGCCGACCTCATGGCGCGCATGGCCCAGGGCATGGCCGACGACCTGCTGACCACCCTGGTGCTGGCCACCGACGCCACCGTCGCCGTGGCCCCAGCCATGAACCAGGCCATGTGGCGCGACCCGGCTACCCAGGCCAACCTCGAACTGCTCAAGAGCCGTGGCATCCAGGTGTTCGGCCCGGCGTCCGGCAGCCAGGCCTGTGGCGACGTGGGCCTGGGCCGCATGCTCGAAGCCACCGACCTGGCCTGGTGCGCCGCAGAAAGCTTCAAGCGCCAGGCGCTGACCGGCAAGCACGTGCTGATCACCGCCGGCCCGACCCAGGAAAACATCGACCCGGTGCGCTACATCACCAATCATAGCTCCGGCAAGATGGGCTTCGCCCTGGCCGAAGCGGCTGCCGAGGCCGGGGCTCGGGTCACCCTCGTCACCGGCCCTGTGCACCTGCCAACCCCCGACCGGGTCAGCCGCATCGACGTGGTCAGCGCGCGGGATATGCTCGCGGCTTGTGAAGCGGCCATGCCGTGCGACCTGTTCATTGCCTCGGCAGCGGTTGCGGACTACCGCCCGGAAGTCGTTGCCACGCAAAAGCTGAAGAAAGATCCTACGACCGGCGACGGCATGCTGCTGCAGATGGTGCGCAATCCCGATATCCTTGCCACCATTGCTGGCCGCAGCGACCGCCCGTTCAGCGTCGGCTTCGCCGCCGAAACCGAACACCTGCTCGATTACGCCACGCGCAAGCTCAAGGACAAGAACCTCGACCTGATCGTCGCCAATGATGTGGCCAACCCCAGCATCGGCTTCAACAGCGAAGAAAACGCCTTGACCGTGATCGACCGCCAGCAGCACCAGACCCTCTTCGCGCAGACCAGCAAGGGCAAGATCGCCCGGCAACTGGTCGCCTTCATCGCCGATCGGCTCAATCAGGTTCAATAAGTTACATGCACGCTCTTCAAGCCAAGATCCTCGACCCACGCCTGGGTACCGAATTCCCCCTGCCGGCCTACGCCACCCCCGGCTCCGCCGGCCTGGACCTGCGCGCCCTGCTCAAGGAGGACACCGTCCTCGAGCCAGGCCAGACCCTGCTGATCCCTACCGGCCTGTCGATCTACATCGGCGACCCGGGCCTGGCGGCGATGATCCTGCCGCGTTCGGGCCTGGGCCATAAGCACGGCATCGTGCTGGGTAACCTGGTCGGCCTGATCGACTCGGACTACCAAGGCGAGCTGATGGTGTCGTGCTGGAACCGTGGCAATACGCCGTTCACCATCGCGGTTGGCGAACGAATCGCCCAGCTGGTGCTGGTCCCGGTGGTACAGGCCCACTTCGACATCGTCGAAGCGTTCGATGAAAGCCAGCGTGGCGCTGGCGGCTTCGGTCACTCCGGCAGCCACTGAGCCGGCAAATGACCGTTCAGGCCAAGGATGGCGAACTCTCTGGCGAAAGCACCGTCCAAGCGTTCAGTCTGCGCCTGCCCAGAAAGCCTTTGACTAACGGAGCTTCCAGAGATGAACGATATGGCCCACCTGGTCCCCGCCGCACTACCCGACAGCATTTTCCGCGCGTATGACATCCGCGGCGTGGTCGGCAAAACCCTCCACGCCCAGACCGCCTACTGGATCGGCCGCGCCATCGGCGCGCAGAGCCTGGCCCAGGGTGAACCGCAGGTTTCTGTAGGCCGCGATGGCCGCCTGTCGGGCCCAATGCTGGTCGAACAGCTGATCAAGGGCCTGGTCGACGCCGGTTGCCAGGTCAGCGACGTCGGCCTGGTGCCCACCCCGGCGCTGTACTACGCGGCCAACGTGCTGGCCGGCAAGTCGGGCGTGATGCTGACCGGCAGCCACAACCCGTCGGACTATAACGGTTTCAAGATCGTCATCGCCGGTGACACCCTGGCCAACGAACAGATCCAGGCCCTGCTGACCCGCCTTAAAACCAACGACCTGACCCGTGCCAAAGGCCGCGTGGAAAAGGTCGAGATCCTCGACCGCTACTTCCAGCAGATCGTCAACGACGTGAAGCTGGCGAAAAAGCTCAAGGTGGTGGTGGACTGCGGTAACGGCGCCGCCGGCGTGATCGCACCGCAGCTGATCGAAGCCCTGGGCTGCGAAGTGATCCCGCTGTTCTGCGAAGTCGACGGCAACTTCCCCAACCACCACCCAGACCCAGGCAAGCCGGAAAACCTCGAAGACCTGATCGCCAAGGTCAAGGAAACCGGTGCCGACATTGGCCTGGCCTTCGACGGTGACGGCGACCGCGTCGGCGTGGTGACCAACACCGGCAGCATCGTCTACCCCGACCGCCTGCTGATGCTGTTTGCTCAGGACGTGCTGGCACGCAACCCGGGCGCCGAGATCATCTTCGACGTCAAATGCACCCGTCGCCTGACCCCGCTGATCGAACAGCTAGGCGGCCGCGCACTGATGTGGAAGACCGGCCATTCGCTGATCAAGAAGAAGATGAAACAGACCGGTTCGCTGCTGGCTGGCGAGATGAGCGGCCACATCTTCATCAAGGAACGCTGGTACGGTTTTGACGACGGCATCTACAGCGCTGCGCGCCTGCTGGAGATCCTCAGCAAGGCCGGGCAGAGCGCCGAAAACCTGTTTGCCGCCTTCCCAAACGATATTTCCACGCCGGAAATCAATATTGATGTGACCGACGAGGGTAAATTCAGCATCATTGATGCACTGCAACGCGACGCCGACTGGGGCGAAGCCAGCCTGACCACCATCGATGGTGTGCGGGTCGACTACCCCCACGGCTGGGGCCTGGTTCGCGCCTCCAACACCACGCCGGTGCTGGTGCTGCGCTTCGAGGCCGACAGCGACGCCGAATTGCAACGTATCAAGGATGTATTCCGTACCCAGTTGCTGCGGGTTGAGCCTGAGCTGCAACTGCCGTTCTGACCGACTATCTGTTCCTTACAGGAGCCCTGCATGACCCTCGATCGCGATGCCGCTTCCCATGTAGCCGAGGTTTTGTCCGAAGCACTGCCTTACATCCGCCGCTTTGTCGGCAAGACCCTGGTGATCAAGTACGGCGGCAACGCGATGGAAAGCGAGGAGCTGAAAACAGGCTTCGCCCGTGACATCGTGCTGATGAAGGCTGTGGGCATCAACCCGGTGGTGGTCCACGGTGGTGGCCCGCAGATCGGCGACCTGCTCAAGCGCCTGTCGATCGAAAGCCACTTCATCGACGGCATGCGCGTCACCGACTCGGCGACCATGGACGTGGTGGAGATGGTGCTGGGCGGCCAGGTCAACAAGGACATCGTCAACCTGATCAACCGCCACGGCGGCAGCGCCATCGGCCTGACCGGCAAGGACGCCGAGCTGATCCGCGCCCGCAAGCTGACCGTCAGCCGCCAGACACCCGAGATGACCACCCCGGAAATCATCGACATCGGCCACGTGGGCGAAGTGGTGAGCGTGAACACCGACCTGCTGAACATGCTGGTGAAGGGTGACTTCATCCCGGTGATCGCGCCGATCGGCGTGGGCGCCAACGGTGAGTCGTACAACATCAACGCCGACCTGGTGGCGGGCAAGGTAGCCGAGGCGCTGAAAGCCGAGAAGCTGATGCTGCTGACCAACATCGCCGGCCTGATGGACAAGCAGGGCCAGGTACTGACCGGCCTGACCACCGAGCAGGTCAACGAACTGATCGCCGACGGCACCATCTACGGCGGCATGCTGCCGAAGATCAAGTGCGCACTGGATGCGGTGCAGGGCGGCGTGAACAGCTCGCACATCATCGACGGCCGCGTACCGAACGCGGTGCTGCTGGAGATCTTCACCGACAGCGGCGTGGGTACCCTGATTACCAATCGCAAACCACGCTGACCTTCCTGTATTCATCTGATCGCCGGCTTGCCGGCGATTTTTGTAGCAGTTTTTCAATCCCCTGGAGAAATCGCGTGAAATACGCATCACAAGGACTCGTGCTGGCAGCCGCCCTGGCTGTCGGGTCCATCGGCGGCTGCGCCACTGAAACGTCCACTGCTGTTGCCGTGCAACAGGTCGAAAGCGTCAACCGCCCCTACAGCGGCGTGCGCGCCCCGATTGCCGTAGGCAAGTTCGACAACCGCTCCAGCTACATGCGCGGCATCTTCTCCGATGGCGTTGACCGCCTCGGCGGGCAGGCCAAGACCATCCTCATCACCCACCTGCAGCAGACCAACCGCTTCAGCGTGCTTGATCGCGACAACATGGGTGAAATCCAGCAGGAAGCAGCCATCAAGGGCCAGGCCCAACGCCTGAAAGGTGCAGACTTCGTGGTGACCGGCGACGTGACCGAGTTCGGCCGCAAGGAAGTCGGCGATCACCAGCTGTTCGGCATTCTTGGCCGCGGCAAAACCCAGATCGCCTATGCCAAGGTTGCGCTGAACATCGTCAACATCAGCACCTCCGAAGTGGTCTACTCGAGCCAGGGCGCAGGCGAATACGCCTTGTCCAATCGGGAAATCATCGGGTTTGGCGGCACCGCCAGCTACGATTCGACGCTCAACGGCAAAGTCCTTGACCTGGCCATGCGCGAAGCCGTGAACAAACTGGTGAACGCGGTCGATAACGGCCAGTGGAACCCGAAGGCCCAGTAATACACTCATTCCAGGAAGGATTTCTTCAATGAGCATCACCCTACCCGCCATGCGCAGCTGCGCTGGCCTCGTGCTGGGCGGCCTCCTGCTGGCCGGCTGCAACGCGCCCAAGCCGCTGTACCAGTGGGAAAGCTATCAACCCCAGGTGTATGGCTACCTCAAAGGCGACTCGAAAGAAGAGCAGGCCATTGCGCTGGAGCGCGACCTGGAGAAGATCAAGGCCAAAAACGGCGCTGTGCCGCCTGGCTATCACGCACAGTTGGGGCTGCTGTACTCCAGCCTGGGCAAGGATGACCAGATGATCCAGCAGTTCCGCACCGAGAAGGCTCTGTTCCCGGAATCGGCAACCTATATGGACATGCTGGTGAACAACGCCAGCAAGGGGGCCAAGCAATGATCCAGCGCATTTCCCGGTTGCTCTTTGGCGCCTGTGTGCTGGCCTTGTTCGCGGGCTGTGCCGAGCGCCAGACCATCGACTATTCGGCTTACAAGCAGAGCCGGCCAAAGTCGATCCTGATCCTGCCGCCGCTGAACGAGTCTCCAGACGTCAAGGCCACCTACAGCATGCTGTCGCAGGTCACTTATCCGCTGGCCGAAGCCGGCTACTACGTGATGCCTGTGGCGTTGGTGGACGAAACATTCCGCCAGAACGGCATGACCACACCGGCCGACATCCACCAGCTGCCGACGACCAAACTGAATGAGATCTTCGGCGCCGACGCTGGTCTGTATGTGACGGTATCGGACTACGGCACCCGCTATATGGTGCTGAGCAGCGCGACCATCGTCACCGCCAATGCCAAACTGGTCGACCTGAAGACCGGTGCCACCCTGTGGACGGGCAGCGCCACAGCCTCCAGCCAGGAGAACCAGCAGAACCAGGGCGGCATCATTGGCATGCTGATCGTCGCGGCGGTCAACCAGATCATCAGTAGCGTGCAGGATGATGCGGGATACCCGATTGCCGGCATGACCAGTGCGCGCCTGCTGACGCCGCACCCGAATGGCGGGATCCTCTACGGGCCTCGGTCGCCCAAGTACGGCACCGACTGAGTTCGACCAAACCAGCCTCATCGCCGGCAAGCCAGCTCCCACAGGGATGGCGCCAACCTCGAAACTGGCGCATTACCTGTGGGAGCTGGCTTGCCG
>NZ_JBLZWV010000074.1:0-122212 GCF_056098905.1 Pseudomonas sp. TSO6
GCTCCCACAGGGATGGCGCCAACCTCGAAACTGGCGCATTACCTGTGGGAGCTGGCTTGCCGGCGATGAGGCCGGGACAGGCGACACAAAAAAGGCGACCCTCATGGAGGGTCGCCTTTTTCTTTACCCGGCCAGGATCAGATCCCGTACTGCGCCCGGTAAGCCTCGACAGCCGGCAGATGCTGCTTGAGCTGCGGGTCATCGGCCAGGAACTCCAGCACCTGGGTCAGCGAAACGATGCTGACCACCGGGATACCGAAGTCGCGTTCCACTTCCTGGATCGCCGACAGTTCGCCATTGCCGCGCTCTTCGCGGTTCAGCGCGATCAGCACGCCAGCGGCCTTGGCCTGCTGGGCGTTGATGATCTGCATGACCTCGCGGATAGCGGTACCGGCGGTGATCACGTCGTCGATGATCAGCACATCACCGGCCAGCGGCGCGCCGACCAGGCTGCCGCCTTCGCCGTGGTCCTTGGCTTCCTTGCGGTTGAAGCACCATGGCACGTCGAGCTGATGCTGATCGGCAAGGGCCACGGCAGTGGTCGCCGCCAGAGGGATACCCTTGTAGGCCGGGCCGAACAGCACGTCGAACGGGATCTTGCTGTCGACAATGGCTGCGGCATAGCACCGCCCCAGCTCGGCCAATGCAGAACCGGTGTTGAACAGGCCGGCATTGAAGAAATACGGGCTGGTACGCCCCGATTTCAGGGTGAATTCACCGAAACGCAGTACCCCGCGATCGATGGCAAAACGGATAAAGTCGCGCTGATACGGCTGCATGAATAGTCCCGGACACCACGGATTTAGCTAAATGGGTTGAGCTCGGGTATCATACACGCACGAGATTTTTGGGGCCATTTATGCGGATCATCAGTGTGAACGTAAATGGCATTCAGGCTGCGGCCGAGCGTGGTTTGCTCAGCTGGCTACAAGCCCAGAATGCCGACGTCATCTGCCTTCAGGATACCCGCGCCTCGGCCTTTGAACTCGATGACCCAGCTTTCCAGCTCGATGGCTATTTCCTTTATGCCTGCGACGCGGAGGTGCCTGCCCAAGGTGGTGTGGCCCTTTACTCGCGCATGCAGCCCAAGGCAGTCATCACCGGCCTGGGCTTCGAGACAGCCGACCGCTACGGGCGTTACCTGCAAGCAGATTTCGACAAAGTCAGTATTGCCAGCCTGCTGCTGCCTTCGGGCATGAACGGCGACGAAGACTTGAACCAGAAGTTCAAGTTGATGGACGACTTCGCCAAGTACCTGGACAAACAGCGTCGCAAACGTCGCGAATACATCTATTGCGGCTCGTTCTACGTGGCGCAGCAGAAGCTCGACATCAAGAACTGGCGTGACAGCCAGCAGTCGCCGGGCTTCCTGGCGCCGGAACGCGCCTGGATGGATGCGATCACCGGCGAGATGGGTTACGTCGATGCCCTGCGCGAAGTCAGCCGTGAAGGCGACCAGTACAGCTGGTGGCCGGACAACGAGCAGGCCGAGATGCTCAACCTGGGCTACCGGTTCGACTACCAGATCCTCACCCCGGGCCTGCGCCGCTTCGTGCGCAACGCCCGCCTGCCGCGTCAGCCGCGCTTCTCCCAGCATGCGCCGCTGATCGTGGACTATGACTGGACGTTGACCATCTGATTGCTGTTCAAACACGAAAAAGCCGACATTGATGTCGGCTTTTTCGTATCTACAGGAACAGTCAGTCAGCCAGAGCAGCCTGCTGCAGCTCGAAGATATCGTTCATGCCCTTCTGCGCCAGGGCGAGCATGGCGTTGAAGTCTTCCGGCTGGAACGGCGCACCTTCGGCGGTGCCCTGCACTTCGATGAAGCCACCGGCGCTGGTCATCACCACGTTCAGGTCGGTTTCGGCAGCGGAGTCTTCCGGGTAGTCCAGGTCGAGCACGGCTTCGCCCTGGTACATGCCTACCGACACGGCAGCAATCATGTGCTTGAGCGGGTTGCCGCCCTTCAGGCCGCCGCGCTTCTTGATCACCGCCAAGGCGTCGCACAGTGCGACCATGGCACCGGTGATGGACGCAGTACGGGTGCCGCCATCGGCCTGGATCACGTCGCAGTCGACATACAGGGTGATGTCACCCAGCTTGCTCATGTCCAGCGCGGCGCGCAGCGAACGGCCGATCAGGCGCTGGATTTCGAGGGTGCGGCCACCCTGCTTGCCACGGCTGGCTTCGCGCTGGTTACGCTCACCGGTGGAGCGCGGCAGCATGCCGTACTCGGCAGTCAGCCAACCTTGGCCCTGGCCTTTGAGGAAGCGCGGGACACCGTTTTCCACGCTGACCGTGCAGATGACCTTGGTGTCACCGAACTCGACCAGTACCGACCCTTCGGCGTGCTTGGTGTAGTTGCGGGTGATGCGGATCGAGCGGAGCTGATCGGCGGCGCGACCACTTGGACGTTTCATCTGGGATACCTGTACTGGGACTTTGAATCTGCCGAGCATTATAGAGCCCGCAGCGCGGGGAAGACATGCCTATTGTCGCGCCCGACACAGCCCGTCGCCTTTTCCGACTGCCATGGCCACCCCTCTGTAACATAGGCGGATTGGGCGCCGAGGCCCCACTGCGCTACAATCCTGCGCCTTGCAGCCGAGAGGCTCCCACCGTTCATTCATCTACGCGAGGTACTCCCCATGGTGCACAGCATGACCGCTTTTGCTCGTGTCGAGCGCGCCGGCAGCCAAGGCACCCTGATCTGGGAGCTGCGTTCGGTCAACCACCGTTACCTGGAACCCCACCTGCGCCTGCCCGAGGCCCTGCGCGACCTCGAAGGTGCCGTGCGTGAAGGCCTGCGCCAGGGCCTTTCGCGGGGCAAGGTGGAATGCACCCTGCGCCTCAATGAAGACAGCAACGGCAAGCCGCTGAAGGTAGACCGCGAGCGCGCGGCACAGCTGGTCGCAGCCGCCGAGGAAGTGGCCGGCCTGATCAAGCAGCCGGCACCGCTGAACCCGCTGGAAGTGCTGTCGTGGCCGGGTGTGCTGGTGGCCGACACCAGTGACCCACAGGCGCTGAACGCCGAAGCCATGGCCCTGTTCGACGAAGCACTGGCCGAACTCAAAGCCGGCCGCCAGCGCGAAGGCCAGGAACTGGCCCGGCTGATCAACGAGCGCCTGGACAACATGACCAGCGAAGTCACCACCCTGCGCGCCCTGGTGCCGCAGATGCTGGCGGCGCAGCGGCAGAAGATTCTCGACCGTTTCGGCGACATGCAGGCCGAACTCGACCCGCAGCGCCTGGAGCAGGAAATGGTAATGCTGGCCCAGAAGAGCGACGTGGCCGAGGAACTCGACCGCCTCAGCACCCACGTCACCGAAGTGCGCCGCGTGCTCAAGGGTGGTGGCGCCGCCGGCCGACGCCTGGACTTCCTGATGCAGGAACTCAACCGCGAAGCCAACACCCTGGGCTCCAAGGCCTTCGACCCACGCAGCACGCAAGCGGCGGTCAACTTGAAGGTATTGATCGAACAGATGCGTGAACAAGTACAGAACATCGAGTAAGGCCAACCCGACCATGAACCACAGCAGCGGCACCCTCTACATCGTTTCGGCCCCTTCGGGCGCCGGCAAGACCAGCCTGGTAACAGCCCTGACCAAGGACGACCAGCAAATCCGCGTCTCGGTCTCGCACACCACTCGCGCCATGCGCCCGGGCGAGGAACACGGGGTGAACTACCACTTCGTTGTCCACGAGGAGTTCAAGGCGCTGATCCAGCAAGGCGACTTCCTGGAGCATGCCGAAGTGTTCGGCAACTTCTACGGCACCTCGCGCAGTGCGCTGCAGCAGACCCTTGACCAAGGCTATGACCTGATCCTGGAGATCGACTGGCAAGGCGCCCAGCAGGTGCGCAAGCTGATGCCGCAGGCGTTGTCGGTGTTCATCCTGCCGCCAAGCCAGGAAGCGCTGCGTCAGCGCCTTGACGGCCGCGGGCAGGACAGCGAAGAGATCATCGCCGGGCGCATGAAGGAAGCGGTCAGCGAGATGGTGCACTACGACGAGTATGACTACCTGATCATCAATGATGATTTCGACGCGGCGCTGGAAGATTTGAAAGCGGTGTTCCGCTCGAACCGGCTGGTGCTGAAGAAACAGCAACAGCGCCACGGGTCTCTACTGAAGCAGTTGATCGGCTGAAAAACGATTGGGGCTGCTTTGCAGCCCTTCGCGGGCACGCCCGCTCCCACAGGTTAGTCACCGCCCTGAGGCGTGCGCTGTACCTGTGGGAGCGGGCGTGCCCGCGAAGGGCCGCAGAGCGGCCCCAATTATTTATTCCTGCAAAGGCAGGGTAGCCTGCTGACGCAGGGTAGCCCCCAGGAAGTAAGCCGGCGCCCGCATGCGCGACAGCATCATCAGCCCGATGCCGAGCACCGAGATGATCGCGGCAATCACGAATACCAGCCCCAGCCCGCCCACATGCGAGCCACTGCCGAAGTCCGGCGAGGCGCTGTCGATGGCGGTACGCGCGAAGATCACCGACAAGATCACCCCACCTACCAGCGGGCACAGGCCGCGCATGATGAAGTGGCGCAGGCTGTCGAACAGGCTGGCGCGGAAATACCAGACGCAGGCGAACGCGGTCAGCGAATAGTAGAAGCAGATCATCATGCCTAGCGCGGTGATGGTATCCGCCAGCACGTTCTCGCTCAGGGTACGCATGGTCACGTAGAACAGGCCTGCTGCCAGGCCGGCGCAAATGGTGGCGTAGCGCGGGGTTTGCGAACGCGGGCAGACGCTGGCGAACTTCTGCGGTACCGCACCGTAGTAACCCATGGCCAACAGGGTGCGCGCCGGCGCCACGAAGGTGGACTGCAGCGACGCCGCGGTGCTGGCCAGCACGGCGATGGACATCAGGATTGCCAGCGGCCCCATGACCGGGCCGGCCAGGTGGGCGAAGACGTTCTCCTGGATGCGTGGGTTGTTCAGGCCCAGCCCGGTTTCGCTGATACCGGCAAACTGTAGAGTGGCGATGGCGGTGAACAGGTACAGCCCGAGGATCAACATCACCGTCCAGGTGGCGGCCTTGCCTGGCACTTCTTCGCTGCCCACCGACTCTTCGCTGACGGTCAGGCACGTGTCCCAGCCCCAGAAGATGAAGATCGACAGCGACAGCCCGGCGGCAAAGGCCGAGAACGACTCGACACCGAACGGGTTGAACCAGGCGAAATCGAACGCCAGCGGTGGCGGCGCAGTGGTGCCGCCGAAGGCGGCGAAGGCAAAGCCGATCAGCACCAGCAACTGCAGGGCCACCAGGCCGTACTGCACGGTCATGGTGGTGGCGATGCCGCGACAGCAGATCCACACGGCCAGGCCGATGAACACGCAACAGGTGCTGATGTTGATCAACAGGTTGTCGGCCAACGCTGCCAGCTCATGCTTGCCGGTGATCTGGCCAAGGAACAGGTAGAAGAAATCGACCGCCACCCCCGCCAGGTTCGAGAGCACGATGGTAGTGGCGACCACCAGCCCCCAACCGCCGATCCAGCCGATCATCGGGCCGAAGGCACGCGCCGACCAGGTAAACGAAGTACCGCTGTCCGGTTCTGCCGAGTTCAGTTCGCGGTAGCCCAGGGCCACCAGCAGCATCGGCAGGAAGCCGACGATGAACACGGCGGGCAGGTGGGCACCCACCTCGCGCACAGTCGGGCCAAGGGCGCCCGTCAGGGTGTAGACCGGGGCGATGGTGGAAATGCCCAGCACCACGCTGGCCAGCAGGCCCAGGCGGCCTTTGGCCAAGCCCTTGCCGCGTTGGGTGTTGCCCGCGTCGGCCGCCACATCGGGTGGGCGGCCGGCTTCTGTATAATTGCTCATGAGTATTTGCCGTAAATTTTGGAATTGTTTTCGCAGGCCTTGTGCACAAGGCCTGCTTTCACTCATTGAAAGCTTGCTGCCGGGAACCAGTCATCCAAGACCTTCGGCTGACGTCAGAATGTCTCCTGCCGTGCGCCCTCCCGTGCCGCGTAGACAACGCAGGCCTCGCGAAACGCCTGGAACAGGCGCAGCGAGACCGGGTTTTCGGTGAAGCGCCACTCCGGGTGCCACTGCACGCCAAGCACAAAGCCCGGCGCCGCAGGCATGGATACCGCTTCGATCAGGCCATCCGGGGCCCGTGCCTCGACACGCAGGCCCGGGGCGAGGCGGTCGATGCCCTGGCTGTGCAGCGAGTTGACCTCGAACTGCGCCGCCAGGCCCAGGCGCTCGAACAACCCGCCTGGCTCGATGCCGACAGGGTGACGAGGGCCGTATTGCACCTCCAGGGGTGCGTCCTCAGGTTCGCGGTGGTCAAGGTACCCGGGCATTTCCTGCACGCGCTGGTGCAGGCTGCCGCCAAGCGCCACATTCAGTTCCTGGTAGCCACGGCAGATGCAGAACACCGGCACGCCGGCGGCAATCGCTGCCTGCAGCAGCGGCAGGGTCAGGCGATCGCGCGCCAGATCGTGCCGGGTACCGGCTACGCTAGGGGCGCCATTGTAATGATGCGGTTCGATATTTGAAGGCGAGCCGGTAAAAACAATGCCGTGCAGCCGGGCCAACAGCGCCTGCGTGTCGCTGCCCCCGTCTCGGGCCGGCAGGATCAGCGGCAAACCGGCAAAGCCGGCCGCCTCGACATACTTGTCGCCTACCGTGTGCGACGAGTTCTTCCCCACCTGCTGGCGGCAGGCGCTGACACCGATCAAGGGGACCGCATTTGCGCTCATGGGCTTACACCGTGTGCAGGTACCAGTTGTACTCAAGGTCGGAAATCGACACTTCGAACTCGGCCAGCTCGCTTTCCTTGCAGGCCACGAAGATATCGATGTAGTCCGGGCTGATGTATTGGTTGAGCACTTCGCTGTCGTCCAGCGCGCGCAGGGCATCACGCAGGTTGTTCGGCAGGCTCTGTTCCAGCTGCTCGTATGAGTTGCCCTCGATCGGGGCATCCGGCTCGACCTTGTTGGTCAGGCCGTGATGCACGCCGGCAAGGATTGCCGCGAGCATCAGGTACGGGTTGGCATCGGCGCCGGCCACGCGGTGTTCCAGGCGCACGTTTTCGCTGCTGTCGGTAGGCACGCGCACGGCCACGGTGCGGTTGTCCAGGCCCCAGCTCGGCGCATTGGGCACGTAGAACTGCGCGCCGAAGCGGCGGTAAGAGTTGATGTTCGGGCAGAGGAAGGCCATCGACGCCGGCATGGTCTCCAGCACACCACCAATGGCGTGGCGCAGCGTGTCGCTTTGCAGCGGGTCATCGCTCGAGAAGATGTTCTTGCCGGTTTTCTTGTCCAACAGCGAGATATGCACGTGCAGGCCGTTGCCGGCCTGGCCCGGGTAGGGCTTGGCCATGAAGGTGGTGTCCATCTCATGGTCGTAGGCAACGTTCTTGATCAACCGCTTGAGCAGGATCGCGTAGTCGCAGGCCTTCAGCGGGTCGGCCACGTGGTGCAGGTTGACCTCGAACTGCGCCGGGGCGCTTTCCTTGACGATGGCATCGGCAGGCAGGCCCTGCTCCTTGGCCGCTTCGAGCATGTCCTGCAGGCAGTCGGCATATTCGTCGAGGTCGTCGATCAGGTACACCTGGGTCGACTGCGGACGCTTGCCGGAAATGGGCGAGCGCGGCGGCTGCGGGCGGCCGTTGAGGTTGTCCTGATCGATCAGGTAGAACTCCAGCTCGAACGCCGCGCAAATGGTGAGGCCCAGGTCGTCGAACTTGCTCACCACCTGACGCAGCACTTCACGCGGGTCGGCGAAAAACGGCGCGCCTTCGATCTCGTGCATGGTCATCAGCAGCTGCGCGGTGGGGCGTTTCTGCCACGGCTCATCCGACAGCGTGCCGGAGATAGGGAAGCAGATGCGGTCGGCATCGCCAATGTCCAGGCCAAGGCCGGTGCTCTCTACCGTGGAGCCATTGATGTCCAGGGCGAACAGCGAAGCCGGCAGGTTGATGCCTTTCTCGTACACCTTGTGCAGGCTGGCCCGCTCGATGCGCTTGCCACGTACCACGCCATTCATGTCGGAGATCAGCAGGTCGACGTACTGCGTTTCCGGATGGGCCTGGAGGAAGTCATTCATCTCGCTGGAAGAACTGGCGCACGGGGTTACCGACGTCATGGTGTACATCCTTTGATGTGCTGCGGCGATGTGGGGATACGGCTGGCGCCTCACGGGCGACGATGGTTGCAGCTGTTGTTTTTTTCACTTTCCCATCGTGGGGATTGGTTACCCGACCGGACGCATTGATTCCGGGGGGCCGTTTCACTATAAAATGGCCCCGACGCAACAGACATTGGCAATTCGGCAAGCAGAGCGTGCACCAATGCAATATCAGATCACCCACGCCGACCTCTCCCTGGTCCTGGCACTGGAGCGCGGCCGCTCGCTGGCCAAAGCCGCCGAGCTCCTCAAAGTCGACGTTTCGACGGTATTCCGCTCGATCCGCCGGCTGGAGTCGGCGCTGGGCACCGCCTTGTTCGTCAAGAGCCGCAAGGGCTACCTGCCGACCGACACCGCCCAGGCCCTGGCCGAGCAGGCCGAGCGCGCGGAACAGGCGCTGGAGGCGGCGCGCATTGCCATGACCAGTGGCGAGCAGGTTGTAAGCGGCACGGTGCGGGTGACCTGCACCGAGGCGGTGATGCATAGCCTGCTGCTGCCGGCGCTGGCCGAGTTCATGCCCAACTACCCGGCCTTGTCGCTTGAGATGGGCACCTCGAACACCTTCGCCAACCTCAGCCGGCGCGATGCCGACATTGCCCTGCGCCTGACCAATACACCGCCGGAACACCTGGTGGGTCGCAACCTGGGGTCCACCTCCTATGTGGTCTGCGGCAAGCCGCAGTGGCGCGAGCGCCTGGCAGAATCGGCCGTCAGCGTGCCATGGATCGCCCCAGACGACTCGATGCAGGACCACCCCACGGTGGTCTGGCGCAACCAGCAGCACCCTGGGTTGAGCCCGCGCTATCAGTGCAGCGGCATGTCGACCATCGCCCAGCTGGTAACTGCCGGTCTGGGCGTGGCGGCGCTGCCGGACTACATGGTGCACGCCCTGCCCGGCGTGGATGCGCTGAGCGGACCGCTGCCGGGTTGCGACACCCAGCTGTGGCTGCTGACCCGGCCGGACTGCCGGGCGCTGCGCTCGGTGCAGACCCTTTTCGAAGAGCTGACGCCGCGGTTGCGTGGCGCGATGCTCTGAGGTTATCGTCGGCTCAAGTATTGCGGCTGTCTGGTTCGGCCCTTTCGCGGGAAACCCGCTCCCACAGGGTAGGCGGTGCCTGTGGGGGCAGGTTGGCCCGCGAAGAAGCAAACACAGTGCTTCAAGGTGACCGCCCGGCAAAACAGCGCTTCCCTATTGGCTGGTGAATTTTTATACTATCGAGTCCGCCTGCCCATTACTGGGCTGCACGCCCACCGCATTTGCTACTGAGGAAGACCATGGCCCGCGTAACTGTTGAAGACTGCCTGGAACACGTGGATAACCGCTTCGAGCTGGTCATGCTCTCGACCAAGCGCGCTCGCCAGCTGGCGACCGGCGGCAAAGAGCCACGCGTTGCGTGGGAAAACGACAAACCGACCGTTGTTGCCCTGCGTGAAATCGCCGAAGGCATCGTCACCAACGAGTTCATCGCCGCTGAAGAGATCGTCACCGAGGATCCGGTCTTCGCCGCCTTCGAGGACGAGAACAACGAGGCTGTCTGATTGATGCCAGGTCGACGTCGCACGGCGCAAGGCCCTCGTCCTCCGCAGGAGGTGAACCCATGCCGGGTATAGAAGCCTTGGCCGAACGGCTGTCGACCTACCTTGGCCCCGAACAGGTCAACCTGGTTCGGCGCGCCTATTTCTACGCCGAACAGGCCCACGATGGGCAGCGCCGCCGCAGCGGCGAGCCCTACGTGACCCACCCGCTGGCCGTGGCCAGCATCCTCGCCGACATGCACATGGACCATCAAAGCCTGATGGCGGCTATGCTGCACGATGTGATCGAAGACACCGGTATCGCCAAGGAAGCCCTCAGCCAGCAGTTTGGCGAGACGGTGGCCGAACTGGTCGATGGGGTCAGCAAGCTGACCCAGATGAACTTCGAAACCAAGGCCGAGGCGCAGGCCGAAAACTTCCAGAAGATGGCCATGGCCATGGCCCGCGACATTCGCGTGATCCTGGTCAAGCTGGCCGACCGCCTGCACAACATGCGCACCCTGGAAGTGCTGTCCGGCGAAAAACGTCGGCGCATCGCCAAGGAAACCCTGGAAATCTACGCCCCCATCGCCAACCGCCTGGGCATGCACACCGTGCGCGTGGAGTTCGAGGACCTCGGCTTCAAGGCCATGCACCCGATGCGCTCGTCGCTGATCCACCGGGCGGTGAAAAGCGCACGCGGCAACCGCAAAGAGATCGTCGCCAAGATCGAGCACTCGCTGGCCAACTGCCTGGCTGCCGACGGCATCGAGGGCGAGGTCAGCGGCCGGCAGAAACACCTCTATGGCATCTACAAGAAGATGCGCGGCAAGCGCCGTGCCTTCAACGAGATCATGGACGTGTATGCCTTCCGCATCATCGTCGACAAGGTCGACACCTGCTACCGCGTGCTTGGCGCCGTGCACAACCTGTACAAGCCGCTGCCCGGTCGCTTCAAGGATTACATCGCGATCCCCAAGGCCAACGGCTACCAGTCGTTGCACACAACGCTGTTCGGCATGCACGGCGTGCCCATCGAAATCCAGATCCGCACCCGCGAAATGGAAGAGATGGCCAACAACGGCATCGCCGCGCACTGGCTGTACAAGTCCAACGACGACGAGCAGCCCAAGGGCAGCCACGCCCGCGCGCGGCAGTGGGTGAAGGGTATCCTCGAGTTGCAGCAACGTGCCGGCAACTCACTGGAATTCATCGAGAGCGTGAAGATCGACCTGTTCCCGGACGAGGTCTACGTGTTCACGCCCAAAGGCCGCATCATGGAGTTGCCCAAAGGCTCCACGGCGGTGGACTTCGCCTACGCGGTGCACACCGACGTCGGCAACAGCTGCATCGCCTGCCGCATCAACCGACGCCTGGCGCCGCTGTCCGAACCGCTGCAAAGCGGCTCGACGGTGGAAATCGTCAGCGCACCGGGCGCACGGCCGAACCCGGCCTGGCTCAACTTCGTGGTGACCGGCAAGGCGCGCACGCACATCCGCCACGCACTCAAGCAGCAACGTCGCTCCGAGTCCATCAGCCTGGGCGAACGCCTGCTGAACAAGGTGCTCACCGGCTTCGACAGCAGCCTGGAGAAAATCCCCCAGGAGCGCATCCAGGCGATTCTCGCCGAGTACCGCCTGGAACTGATCGAAGACCTGCTCGAAGACATCGGCCTGGGCAACCGCATGGCCTACGTGGTCGCACGCCGCCTGCTGTCGGCCGAAGGCGAACAGTTGCCTGCACCAGAAGGCCCGCTGGCGATCCGGGGCACCGAAGGCCTGGTGCTGAGCTATGCCAAGTGCTGCACGCCAATCCCTGGCGACCCGATCGTCGGCCACCTGTCGGCCGGCAAGGGCATGGTCGTGCACCTGGAGAATTGCCGCAACATCAGTGAAATCCGCCATAACCCGGAGAAGTGCGTACAGCTTTCCTGGGCCAAGGACATCACCGGTGAGTTCAATGTCGAACTGCGTGTCGAACTGGAGCACCAGCGCGGCCTTATTGCCCTGCTGGCCAGCAGCGTCAACGCGGCCGACGGCAACATCGAGAAGATCAGCATGGACGAACGCGACGGCCGTATCAGCGTGGTCCAACTGGTGGTCAGCGTGCACGACCGTGTGCACCTGGCGCGTGTGATCAAGAAGCTGCGTACCTTGACCGGTGTGGTCCGCATCACCCGCATGCGTACGTAGTCCGCCAACCGCAAGGAGTCATCATGAGCAAGACCGTCATCAATAGCGACAAGGCCCCAGCCGCCATCGGCACCTACTCGCAGGCGATCAAGGCCGGCAACACGGTGTACATGTCGGGCCAGATCCCGCTGGACCCCAAGACCATGGAACTGGTCGAAGGCTTCGAAGCCCAGACCGTGCAGGTGTTCGAGAACCTCAAGTCCGTGGCCGAGGCCGCTGGCGGTTCGTTCAAGGACATCGTCAAGCTGAACATCTTCCTCACCGACCTGAGCCACTTCGCCAAGGTCAACGAGGTAATGGGCCGCTACTTCGAACAGCCCTACCCGGCCCGCGCCGCCATTGGCGTTGCCGCGCTGCCGAAAGGCGCCCAGGTCGAAATGGACGCCATCCTGGTCATCGAATGATGCCCCCGGTGACGGGCGCCCTGCCCGTCACCCCTCCTTTGCAAGGTTACCCCGTCATGCGTCAAGCACTGCCCCTCGCGCTGGCAGCCCTGATACTGGGCGGCTGCGCCAGCCACAAACCCGAAGACTTCAACGGCACCTGGATCAACCAGGAGGCCATCACTGCTGCGGTAAAAGGCGGCAGCCTGCGCCAAGCGCTGAATGAACACGGCCCGGTGTTCGAATGGAAGCTCGACGTTGCCAGCCAGCAGGCCAGCTACAGCAATGGCTTCGAGGCCGCTGACGGCCAGCTGAGCAGCAACGAAAAGCAATGGCAGGCCAGCTTCGAGGGCGGCCAGACCGAGCAGCTGTCGCTCGACGGTGACGAACTGCAAGCCGTCGACCAGCGTGGCGCCAAGCAAACCTTTGTCCGTGCCAAGGCGCCGGCGACTGCCAATGCGCCGCTGGGCAGCAGCTTCGAGAAAGCGCTGTACCAGGCCTACCTGGGCGGCAACTGGAAGGTGGTCGAAGGCGAGGGCAAAGGTGCCAGCGTGCGCTTCAGCGACACCGGCAACGTCACCGGCCTGCCGGGGCCAGACCGTTTCGCACTGTGCCTGGCAGGCGACTGCGCGACCATGGGCGGCAGCAATGACAGCCTGTGGCTGGAGCGTAACCAGCGTGGTGCACCGTTCATCATCAAGCGTGATGGCGACAAGCTGGAGATTTTCCAGGCAGTGAACCGTGCGCAACCGGATGAAATGCCGGAGCTGGCGGCGGGCAAGCGCCAGTGGGTGCTGGAGCGCAGCTGAGTCCTGCTGCGTTTGCACTGAATGCACTGGACTCTTCGCGGGTTTACCCGCGAAGAGGCCGGTAAATTCAACGCCCTCCTTTCAGGATGGCTGCGTACCCTTCCTTGTAGCTTGGGTACACCGGCGCCCAGCCCAGCGCCCGGGCCCGGGCGTTGCTGCAGCGCTTGCTGCCGGTACGCCGCACCCGTTGTTCATCGGACCACTCGGTAACCCCCATGTATGCCCGCAGCCAGGCCACCACGTCAGCCAGCGGCGCCGGGTCGTCATCAACGCCAATGTAGTAGTCGTCCAGCACCTTGCCATCGGCATCGGCCTGCAGCAGGTGCGCCAACAGGCTGGCAGCATCCTCGGCATGAATACGGTTGCCATACAGCGGCGGCTCCTCGGCGACGCGGTAACCCTGGCGCACCTGGCTCAGCAGCCACTCGCGGCCTGGGCCGTAGATGCCCGTCAGGCGCACAACGCTCGCCGGGATACCACTGGCCAGCGCCAGCCGCTCAGCCTCCAGCATCACCCGCCCGGAATAACCTTCAGGCTCGGTGGCCGCGCCTTCCTCGATCCACTCGCCGTCCTTCTGCGCATACACACTGCTGCTGGAGACGAACAGCAGGCGACGGGGGCGCTGGCCTCGCTCGGCCAGCCAGGCCAGCACATGGCGCAAGCCATCCACATAGGCCGCCTGGTAACCGGCCTCGTCGTGCTGGCTGGCCGCCACGCAGTACACCAGGTAATCCAGCGGACCCTGTGGCCAGGCTTGCGGGATCGACGGTTCGGCCAGGTCCGCGGCAACCGGTTGAACGCCCGCAGGCAGCTGCCCGACAGCGCGGCGCAGGCCGCTTACCTGCCAGCCTTTGCCCAGCATTTGCAGGGCCAGACGCCCACCTACATCACCACAACCCACCACCATCACGGAAAGGTCTGACATCTCTGAACTCCCTAGACCAATTGATCAGCCCGGCCACGCTACACGATGGGCGGCTAGACCATAGGCGAAAAAAGCAACAAGATTACTTTTGTTAACAAGAATTACTTGCAATAATGGCCGCCAATTTGTTCTCGGCCTACCTCGAGGCCTTGGAGAACGCTCACTTTATTTCTTCATCAGGTCCGGCCAGCATGACACGTATTCAACCTTCCGCTTCGCCAACCCCGTCGCGCGCCTGGCGCGCCATCGCCGCGCTGACACTCAGCCTGGTGCTGGCCCCGGTGGCCATGGCCGATGAGCCAACCGCCAGCGCCGCCGCGCCTGCTGCTGCCACTGCCCCGGCCGCACCTGCTGCAGCCCCGGCTGCCGACGCGCAGTCGCCTGCTGCCAACGCCACTGCTGCCACCCCGGCCGATGCAACGCCCCCGGCAGACTCGAACGCTCAAGCCTTGGTAGAAGACACCTCGCTGGGCATGGCCCACGACCTGTCCCCATGGGGCATGTACAAGAACGCCGACATCGTGGTGAAGATCGTCATGATCGGCCTGGCCATCGCCTCCATCATCACCTGGACCATCTGGATCGCCAAAGGCTTCGAGCTGATGGGCGCCAAGCGTCGTCTGCGTGGTGAAATCGCCCAGCTGAAGAAGTCCACCACCCTGAAAGAAGCCAGTGACCTCTCCAACAAGGAAGGCACCCTGTCCCACACCTTGGTCCACGACGCCCTCGAGGAGATGCGCCTGTCGGCCAATGCCCGCGAAAAAGAAGGCATCAAGGAGCGCGTCAGCTTCCGCCTGGAGCGCCTGGTGCATGCCAGCGGTCGCACCATGAGCAGCGGCACCGGCGTACTCGCCACCATCGGTTCCACCGCGCCGTTCGTCGGTCTGTTCGGTACCGTATGGGGCATCATGAACAGCTTCATCGGCATCGCCAAGACCCAGACCACCAACCTGGCCGTAGTTGCCCCAGGTATCGCCGAAGCCCTGCTGGCCACCGCCCTGGGCCTGGTCGCTGCAATCCCGGCTGTAGTCATCTACAACGTCTTCGCCCGCTCTATCGCAGGCTACAAGGCCCAGGTGTCCGACGCCTCCGCCCAGGTACTGCTGCTGGTCAGCCGTGACCTGGACCACCAGGGCAGCGAGCGCGCTGCCCCGCACATGGTGAAAGTGGGGTAAGCCATGGGCCTGCATCTCAACGAAGGTGGCGACGACCTCGCCGAAAACCACGAAATCAACGTTACGCCGTTCATCGACGTGATGTTGGTGCTGCTGATCATCTTCATGGTCGCGGCCCCCTTGGCCACGGTCGACATCAAGGTCGACCTGCCCGCTTCAACCGCCAAACCGGCGCCGAGGCCCGAGAAACCGGTGTTCGTCAGCGTCAAGGCCGACCAGAAACTGTACGTCGGCGACGATCAGGTTGCTGCGCCCGACCAGCTTGGCCCGATGCTCGACGCCAAGACCAAGGGTGACAAGGAAACCACCATCTTCTTCCAGGCTGACAAAGGCGTGGATTACGGCGACCTGATGGAAGTGATGAACAACATGCGCGCGGCCGGCTACCTCAAGGTCGGTCTGGTAGGTCTAGAGACGGCAGCCAAGAAATGACGAAAACGCGCTCAAACATGGCGCGCTACGGTGGCAGCCTGGCGATCGTGCTGGGCGTGCACGTGGTCGCCGTGCTGCTGACGCTCAACTGGTCGGTGCCCCAGGCCATCGAACTGCCCCCGGCAGCGATGATGGTCGAGCTGGCACCGTTACCGGAGCCAGCGCCACCACCGCCACCGAAAGCGGCGCCACAGCCACCGGCACCGGTCGAAGAACCGCCACTGCCCAAGCTGGCCGAAGCCCCCAAGCCCAAGATCGCCATCCCCAAGCCGCCCAAGCCGAAGGCCAAGCCCCAGCCGCCGAAGCCCGAGAAAAAGCCTGAGCCGCCGAAGGAAGCGCCACCCACCGAGCAAACGGTAGACGCACCGCCAAGCAACACGCCACCGCAGAAGTCCGCGGCACCGGCGCCGAGCATTGCGTCCAACAGCAACGCCCTGCCAACCTGGCAGAGCGACCTGCTGCGCCACCTGGCGAAGTACAAGCGTTACCCGGAAGACGCGCGCCGTCGCGGCCTGCAAGGCATCAACCGCCTGCGCTTCGTGGTCGATGCCGAAGGCAAGGTGGTGTCGTACTCCATGGCTGGTGGTTCGGGCAGTGCTGCACTGGACCGGGCGACCCTGGAAATGATCCGTCGGGCCGGCACGGTACCCAAGCCGCCACCCGAGTTGCTGAACAATGGCACGATCGAAGTCGTGGCACCGTTCGTCTACTCGCTGGACCGCCGCTAAGACTTTTGCTTCTGTCACAAATCGGCAACTCTGATAACGTGCGTCTATCGATTGCAGCCGCTATGCTGGGCCCGCAACTTCATGGACGCACGTTATGACTCTCACCGAATTACGCTACATCGTCACACTCGCCCAGGAACAGCACTTCGGCCATGCCGCCGAACGCTGCCACGTGAGCCAGCCGACCCTGTCGGTCGGTGTGAAGAAGCTCGAGGACGAGCTTGGCGTTCTGATCTTCGAGCGCAGCAAAAGCGCGGTACGCCTGACCCCGGTCGGCGAAAGCATCGTCGCCCAGGCGCAGAAGGTACTGGAGCAGGCCCAAGGCATTCGCGAACTGGCCCAGGCTGGCAAGAACCAGCTGACCGCCCCGCTCAAGGTCGGTGCCATCTACACCGTCGGCCCCTACCTGTTCCCGCACCTGATCCCGCAACTGCACCGCGTAGCGCCGCAGATGCCGCTGTACATCGAAGAAAACTTCACCCACGTGCTACGTGAAAAGCTGCGTAACGGCGAGCTGGATGCAGTAATCATCGCCCTGCCGTTCAACGAAGCCGATGTGCTGACCCTGCCGCTGTACGATGAGCCGTTCTGCGCCCTGATGCCCGCCGACCACCCATGGACGGCAAAAAAGACCATCGACACCGCCATGCTCAACGACAAGAGCCTGTTGCTGCTCGGTGAGGGCCACTGTTTCCGCGACCAGGTACTGGAAGCCTGCCCGACCCTGAACAAGGGCGGCGAAGGTGCCAGGCACACCACGGTCGAATCCAGCTCGCTGGAAACCATTCGCCACATGGTGGCCTCGGGCCTTGGCGTGTCGATCCTGCCGCTGTCGGCGGTGCACAGCCATCATTACGCCCCTGGCATCATCGAAGTGCGCCCACTGACTGCACCGGCACCGTTCCGTACCGTGGCCATCGCCTGGCGCGCCAGCTTCCCGCGGCCGAAGGCCATCGAGATCCTCGCCGACTCGATCCGCCTGTGCTCGGTCGCCAAAGCCCCTGCGGAACAACCGGCCTGAGTCATGAGTGAGCTGTCGAAGGTCCCGGTCACGGTACTCAAGGGTGTTGGCGAGGCCATGGCGGAAAAACTCGCCAAGGTTGGCCTGGAGAACCTGCAGGATGTGCTGTTCCACCTGCCCATGCGCTACCAGGACCGCACCCGCGTGGTGCCGATCGGCCAACTGCGCCCCGGCCAGGATGCGGTTATCGAAGGTGTGGTCAGTGGTACCGACGTGACCATGGGCAAGCGCCGCAGCCTGGTGGTACGCCTGGGCGACGGCAGCGGCGTGCTGACCTTGCGCTTCTACCACTTCAGCAACGCGCAGAAGGAAGGCCTGAAACGTGGCACCCACCTGCGCTGCTACGGCGAAGCCCGCCCCGGCGCCTCGGGCCTGGAAATCTACCACCCGGAGTACCGCGCGCTGAACGGCGACGAGCCGCCGCCACCGGTCGAACAGACCCTGACGCCGATCTACCCGTCCACCGAAGGCCTCACCCAGCAACGCCTGCGCCTGTTGTGCCAGCAGAGCCTGGGCCTGCTTGGCCCGCGCAGCCTGCCCGACTGGCTGCCTGACGAGCTGGCCCGGGACTACCAATTGGCGCCGCTGGACGATGCCATCCGTTACCTGCACAACCCGCCAGCCGACGCCGACCTCGACGAACTTGCCGAAGGCCAGCACTGGGCCCAGCACCGCCTGGCCTTCGAAGAACTGCTGACCCACCAGCTGTCGCAGCAACGCCTGCGCGAGAGCCTGCGCAGCCTGCGGGCGCCGGTGCTGCCCAAGGCCACGCGGCTGCAGGCGCAGTACCTGGCCAACCTGGGCTTTCAGCCGACCGGCGCACAGCAGCGGGTGGCCAACGAAATTGCCTACGACCTCAGCCAGCACGAGCCGATGATGCGCCTGGTGCAGGGCGATGTCGGTGCCGGCAAGACCGTGGTCGCCGCCCTGGCAGCGCTGCAAGGGCTGGAAGCCGGCTATCAGGTGGCGCTGATGGCGCCCACCGAGATCCTCGCCGAACAGCACTTCATCACCTTCAAGCGCTGGCTCGAGCCGCTGGGCATTGAAGTGGCCTGGCTGGCCGGCAAGCTCAAGGGCAAGGCCCGGGCCAGCGCCCTGGAGCAGATTGCCAACGGTGCGCCGATGGTGGTCGGCACCCACGCGCTGTTCCAGGAAGAAGTGAAATTCAAGCACCTGGCCCTGGCGATCATTGACGAACAGCACCGTTTTGGCGTGCAGCAACGTCTGGCCCTGCGCAAGAAAGGCGTAGCCGGCCAGTTGTGCCCGCACCAGCTGATCATGACCGCCACGCCTATTCCGCGCACCCTGGCCATGAGTGCTTACGCCGACCTGGACACCTCGGTGCTCGACGAGTTGCCGCCTGGGCGCACCCCGGTAAACACCGTGCTGGTAGCCGACAGCCGACGCTTCGAGGTGGTCGAAAGGGTTCGCGCAGCCTGCGCCGAGGGGCGCCAGGCCTACTGGGTGTGCACCCTGATCGAAGAATCCGAAGAGCTGACCTGCCAGGCCGCCGAAAGCACGTATGAAGAACTCGGCAGCGCCTTGGGCGAACTGCGTGTGGGCCTGATCCACGGCCGTATGAAGCCGGCTGAAAAAGCCGAAATCATGGCGCAGTTCAAGGCAGGTGAATTGCAGCTGCTGGTCGCGACCACCGTCATCGAAGTAGGCGTGGACGTACCCAACGCCAGCCTGATGATCATCGAAAACCCCGAACGCCTGGGCCTGGCCCAGTTGCACCAGCTGCGCGGCCGCGTTGGCCGGGGCAGTGCCGTCAGCCATTGCGTGCTGTTGTACCACCCGCCGCTGTCGCAGATCGGCCGCGAACGCTTAGGGATCATGCGCGAGACCAACGACGGCTTCATCATTGCCGAGAAAGACCTCGAACTACGCGGCCCAGGCGAAATGCTGGGGACACGCCAGACCGGCCTGCTGCAATTCAAAGTCGCCGACCTGATGCGCGATGCCGACCTGTTACCGGCTGTGCGCGATGCCGCCCAGGCCCTGGTGGCCCGCTGGCCGGACCATGTCAGCCCGCTGCTCGACCGCTGGCTGCGCCATGGCCAGCAATATGGCCAAGTGTGACGCTAGTCCCAGAATGGATCCAGATTTGCTCGCAGGCTGGTTATACTTCGCGTTTAAAAGAATCAGTGGATACGGACCATGACTGAAGTTGCCCTGGACACCGCAACCCCACACGCCCCCTCTGTCATCAAGCTGCTGCTCGACAAGCTCGGCGTGGTCTACCGCGAGGTCGTCGAACACCCGCAGCTGCCTGCGGCTTCGCGGGTACAGGCGGTGCTTCTCGACGACGAGGTCGGCGCCCTCATGGTGCTGTTCCCGCAGAGCCAACTGCTGGACCTCAGCCGCCTGGCCGAGCTGACCGGGCGCAAGCTGACCGCAGTGTCGGTACCACGCCTCAAGCAAATGCTCGACAAACACCATCTCAAGGCCCTGCCCGGCATTCCCGCCCTGACCAGCTCACCGTGCCAGTACGAAAAGAGCCTGCTCAGCGCCGAGACCGTGTACATCCAGTCTGGCGAAAGCGGGCTGCTGCTGGAGATCGAGCGCGCCCACTTCAAGCGCATGCTGGCCAAGGCCAGCGAAAGCAGCTTCGGCCAGGAGATCGAGGCCATCAGCCCCAACCTCGACCGCCCCCATGACGACACCCAGGAAATCACCGATGCCGTTCAGGCCTTCACCGCCCGGCGCATCCAGAAGCGCCTGGAAGAAACCATCGAGATCCCGCCACTGGCCGATACCGCGCAGAAGATCATCAAGCTGCGGGTAGACCCCAACGCGAGCATCGATGACATCACCGGCGTGGTCGAAACCGACCCGGCGCTGGCGGCACAGGTGGTGAGCTGGGCCGCGTCGCCCTACTACGCTTCGCCGGGCAAGATCCGCTCGGTAGAAGACGCCATCGTGCGCGTGCTGGGCTTCGACCTGGTGATCAACCTGGCCCTGGGCCTGGCGCTGGGCAAGACCTTGAGCCTGCCGAAAGACCAGCCGCAGCAGGCCACACCCTACTGGCAGCAGTCGATCTACACTGCCGCGATCATCGAAGGCCTGACCCGCGCCATGCCTCGGGCAGAACGCCCCGAAGCCGGTCTGACCTACCTGGCCGGGCTGCTGCACAACTTCGGCTACCTGCTGCTGGCGCACGTGTTCCCGCCACACTTCTCGCTGATTTGCCGCCACCTGGAGGTCAACCCGCACCTGAACCACACCTATGTGGAACAGCACCTGCTGGGCATCAACCGCGAACAGATCGGTGCCTGGCTTATGAAGCTGTGGGACATGCCCGAAGAGCTGTCGACCGCGCTGCGCTTCCAGCACGACCCGGCCTACGACGGCGAGTTCTCGGCGTTCCCCAACCTGGTGTGCCTGGCCACCCGCCTGTTGCGCTCGCGGGGGATTGGCTCCGGGCCGCAGGAAGAGATTCCTGACGAGCTGTTGGAGCGCCTTGGGATTACCAGGGAAAAGGCCGAGGATGTGGTAAACAAGGTGCTCGAAGCCGAGAACCTGCTGCGCGAGCTGGCTTCGCAGTTTCAAGCACCGCACTGATATCGCGAGGGGCCGCTTTGCCGCCCAATCGCCGGCAAGCCAGCTTCCACATCGACCGCATTGGTCTCAAACCCTGTGCGGTACCTGTGGGAGCTGGCTTGCCGGCGAATGGACTGCGCAGCAGCCGCGGCAATTTCAGCCTTTCTTCTTCGGTTTCAGGTACTTCATCAGCCCCTGGAACCACATCACAAGCGCCGGGTTGCCCTTGATCTGGATGTTCTTGTCCTGAATCCCCTGCATGAACGCCAACTGCTTGTTGCCCGCCTGCATCGTGGCGTAGCCGTAGGCAGCGTCCTTGAAGGCGATGGCGAAGGCCGGCTGCGGATGTGCGCCGCCCTTGCTGCTGATGCGCTCGTTGTTGACGACGAAGTGCCGGGCAACCTTGCCGTCCAGGGTCTGCATCTGGAACACCAGGTCCTTGCCCTTGAGCTGCTGCTGGAATGCCGGGTTGTTACGGCTGGCCCTGGCCATCAAAAGCCCCATGGCCCAGAGAAGAAAGCGGAACTTCATCGACACGCCTCGATTGAAAAGTGACTAAGTTTCGCAGTTTATCCTCTTAACGACCTTTTTATGCAAGTTCGCAGCAGTTACCGCGTGTAAAGCACAACGGGCGCCATGAAGGCGCCCGTTCGGGATCAACGAATCGTCAGCAGAAGCTTACTTTTTCTTGGCGGCCTTGGCTGGCGGGGCCGGTGGATTGACGCTGTCCTTGAGGTTCTTGCCTGGCTTGAAGGCCACGGTATTGCTGGCTTTGATCTTTACCGGCTCACCCGTTTGCGGGTTTTTGCCGGTACGCGCGCCGCGATGACGTTTTTCGAAGGTGCCGAAACCGACCAGGGTCACCGTGTCCTTGTCCAGGGCACCGGTAATGCTGTCGAGAATCGCGTTCAACACCTGATTGGCCTTTTCCTTGGTCAGATCAGCCTTATCGGCGATGACGGCGGCGAGTTCTGGTTTGCGCATAGTGAAGCCTCTTTGACGGAATTCTTGTTGTTATGCCGTGCTGCCTTTGGGAGCAGCGCTCAAGGCACCGCAGGCTCTAATCTGCGGCAGACGGAAGTGAGAATGGCACGTGCTCAGGGGCCGCGCCAGTATCAGGCCGGCCATTGTGCAGGCAACAACAGGATAAATCCGACAGAACGCCCTCTATTTACGCCATTACCGGCGGTAACTGGCGATTCAGTGCCAGCTTCTCCATCACGGCAGCCCCGGTCAGGGCATAGCCCAGCAATGCGCCGTCAGCGGCGTGGCAGAGCACCTTGAGGTCACTGCCCTGCCCCTCCACTTGCCAAGTGCCCTCGTGGGCCAGGGGCGGCGGCGACACCACCAGCGGGCAGGCCGGGGTTTTCACGGTGATCGGCATCGGCCCGTAGGCAACCGCGGTCGGTTTGCCGGCCAGGGTTTGCGCCAGCGCCCGGGCACAGCTCATCAGCGGCATCACGTAGAGCAGGTTGATGCCATCGACCTCGGCACAGTCGCCGAGGGCGAAGATGTTGGCGTGAGAGGTACGCAGTTCGCGGTCTACGCTGACGCCACGATTGGTCTGCAAGCCGGCTGCGGCAGCCAGGTCGATACGTGGGCGCAGGCCGATGGCCGAAACCACCAGGTCGCAGGCGATCACACTGCCATCCGACAGGTGCGCCTCCAGACCCTGGGCCACCTGCTGCAGGCGGGTCAGCACCGGCCCCAGATGAAAGCGCACACCCAGGCCCTCCAGCCCGCCCTGCACCGCTGCCGCAGCGGCCGGGTGCAGCAGGGTCGGCATGATCTGTTCGCACGGCGCCACCACGTCGACCTGGAAGCCACCCAGGCTCATGTCGTTGGCGAATTCGCAGCCGATCAGGCCGGCACCGAGGATCAGCACACGTTGTTTGCCTACGGCGGCGGCACGGAAGCGTGCGTAATCTTCCAGGTCGTTGATCGGGAACACCAGATGGCTGCCATCGCCTTCGATCGGCACCTGCACGGTCTGCGCCCCCCAGGCCAGCACCAGGTCGCGGTACTCCACGGCCTCTTCGCCGATCCACAGGCGCTTGTGGCCAGGGTCGATGCCGCTGATGCGGGTATGGGTGCGGATCTCGGCGTTCAGTTGCTCGGCCATGACGCCCGGCTCGGCCATGCACAGGCCGTCGGCGTCCTTCTGCTTGGCAAAGCCCATGGAGAGCATGGGCTTGGAGTAGGAGCGACCATCGTCGGCGGTGATCAGCAGCAGCGGCGTCTGCGCATCGAGCTTGCGAAATTCACGGGCCAGGTTGTAGCCCGCCAGGCCGGTACCGATGATTACCACAGGGGACGTCATGTCGTGCTTTCCTCGATTAGCCGATGGAGATCATTTCAAAGTCGCTTTTGCCGACACCACAGTCGGGGCACAGCCAGTCTTCAGGCACATCTTCCCAACGGGTGCCGGGGGCGATGCCGTCGTCGGGCCAGCCTTCGGCTTCGTCGTAGATCAGGCCACAGACAATACATTGCCACTTTTTCATCAGGTCTTTTTCCTCGGTTCAGGCTGGGGGCTTTATCTGGCGGGTCTTCGCCCTGCTTCAGGCATTATGCAAGCAGTCGGGGCAATCATGCTAAGCTCGCCGCCTCATTGGTTGTAACAAGCAGACCGACGTGTCGTACGAATCCCCGCAAGCAGCCGCTGTCGCGTGGCTGCCGTATTCACAGCTGGCGACCGACTTCGACCAGCCTACCCTTGACTGGCTGTTCGACGAAGGCTCGCTGACCCGCCGCCTGACCCGCCTGTCTTCTGATCACTTCTCTGTTACCCCGCTGTTCGAGGGCTGGCAAGCGCTGCGCGAGGATGAATGCCAGGCGTTGGGCATTGCTGCCGGCAGCGAAGGCTGGGTGCGCGAGGTGTACCTGCGCGGCCATGGCCAGCCTTGGGTGTTCGCCCGCAGTGTGGCCAGCCGCAGCGCCCTGGAGCGCGGCGGACTGGACCTGGAAACCCTCGGCAGCCGCTCGCTGGGCGAGTTGCTGTTCTGCGACCAGGCGTTCATCCGCCACCCGATCGAAGTGTGCAGTTATCCACAGGCCTGGCTACCGCCCGACGCAGCCCATGCAGCCCTGTGGGGCCGTCGCTCGCGCTTTGAACGAGGCGGCCTGGAGCTGCTGGTGGCAGAAGTGTTTCTGCCGGCATTGTGGCAAGCGGCCAGGGAGGAAAACCGCTGATGTACCTGCAACTGCTCAAGTCGCTGAACCGCCTGCACCCGCGGGCCTGGGACTTCGTCCAGCTCAGCCGCATGGACCGCCCGATCGGTATCTATCTGCTGCTGTGGCCAACCCTGTCGGCGGTGTGGATTGCCGGCAACGGTTCTCCCACCGTGGCCAACGTGCTGATCTTCGGCCTTGGCGTGGTGCTGATGCGGGCCGCGGGCTGCTGCATCAACGACTTTGCCGACCGCAAGGTGGACGGCCACGTCAAACGCACCGCCGACCGGCCGTTGGCCAGCGGCAGGGTCAAGCCGCGCGAGGCGCTGGCACTGTTTGCGATTCTGGTCGCGGTAAGCTTCCTGCTGGTGCTGTGCACCAACAGCCGCACGGTGTGGCTGTCGTTCGGCGCAGTGGCGCTGGCGTCCTGCTACCCGTTCATGAAGCGCTACACCTATTACCCACAGGTGGTGCTGGGGGCGGCGTATTCCTGGGGCATCCCCATGGCCTTCACTGCCGCGGGCGGCGAGCTGCCGGCCAGCGCCTGGCTGCTGTACATCGCTAACCTGCTGTGGACGGTGGGTTACGACACCTATTACGCCATGGTCGACCGCGATGACGACCTGAAGATCGGCGTGAAGTCGACCGCCATTCTGTTCGGCGAGGCCGACCGCTCCATCATCCTCACCTTGCAGCTGCTGTCGCTGGGCTGCCTGTTGCTGGCGGGTAGCCGCTTCGAGCTGGGGGGCTGGTTCCACCTGGGGTTGCTGGGCGCTGCGGCGTGCTTTGCCTGGGAGTACTGGTCGACGCGCAAGCTGGACCGCGAGTCGTGCTTCAAGGCGTTTTTGCACAACCACTGGGCGGGGTTGCTGGTGTTCATCGGGGTAGTGCTGGACTACACACTGCGTCAAGGCTGATGGCCCTGTCGCCGGCAAGCCAGCTCCCACAGGTACAGCGCTGCCTGCGAGGCCTGCACAATTGTGGGAGCTGGCTTGCCGGCGATGGGCCGCACAGCGGCCACGGCAATCTCAAGGCTTGGCGATATGCCAGACGTCTTTCACGCCGTCACCGGTCTTGTCCCCGGCCTTCTTGTCCTTGATGAAGGTATACAGCGGCTTGCCGTCGTAGGCCCACTGCATCGAGCCGTCGTCACGCTTGATCTGCGTCCACTTGCCATCGGCCTTTTCGCCATCCATTACCTTCAATGGCGGCCAGTTGGTGGCGCAATCGCCATTGCACATCGACTTGCCGCCCGCGTCCTTGTCAAAGGTGTACAGGGTCATGCCGGCATGATCGACCCACATGCCGTCCTTCTCCATGGCATGGTGGGCCGACGCCACCCCCGGGAGCGCCAGCGCAGTGAAAAGGGCCATCCAGCTCAGCGTTTGTCGTGTCATTGGATTCACCATTGTTTCGGGGGAAATTGGGTTCAGGTGCCACAATTGCGGCTCTTTCAAGCCTAGTTCAGTCACGCAATGTCGCCAGAACGGCCAACACCCTGTCACACAGCTGCAATAATTCCGTTATCTAATGCGGGCCAAGACACCGAATCCAGGAGAGGTTTTGAGCATGGTTGGCAGGAACATTCTGATCGTCGACGACGAAGCGCCCATTCGCGAGATGATCGCCGTTGCCCTGGAAATGGCCGGCTATGACTGCCTGGAAGCGGAAAACTCCCAACAGGCCCACGCGATCATCGTCGACCGCAAACCGGACCTGATCCTGCTCGACTGGATGTTGCCCGGCACCTCCGGTATCGAACTGGCCCGCCGCCTGAAGCGTGATGAGCTGACGGGCGACATCCCGATCATCATGCTCACCGCCAAGGGTGAAGAGGACAACAAGATCCAGGGCCTGGAAGTGGGCGCTGACGACTACATCACCAAGCCGTTCTCGCCGCGTGAGCTGGTAGCGCGCCTGAAAGCCGTGCTGCGTCGTACCGGCCCGAGCGACAGCGAAGCACCGATCGAAGTCGGCGGCCTGCTGCTCGACCCGATCAGCCACCGCGTCACCATCGACGGCAAGCCCGCCGAGATGGGCCCCACCGAATACCGCCTGTTGCAGTTCTTCATGACCCACCAGGAGCGCGCCTACACCCGTGGCCAGTTGCTGGACCAGGTGTGGGGCGGCAACGTCTATGTCGAGGAACGCACGGTCGACGTGCACATCCGTCGTCTGCGCAAGGCGCTGGGTGAAGCCTACGAAAATCTGGTACAAACCGTCCGGGGCACTGGCTACCGCTTCTCGACCAAGAGCTGATCGAGCTCCAGAGCGCCAAGCTGCACGTCGTTGTACAAGGACCGTCAATTGAACCAGAACTGGCACGCAACCCTGATTCGCCATCTGTTGTTGCTGATTACCGTCTGCCTGATCGGCGGGCTGGTCAGCGGCTACTATGGCTGGAGCCTGGCCATTGGCCTGGCGCTCTACCTGGGCTGGACCCTCAAGCAACTGCTGCGCCTGCACGACTGGCTGCGCAACCACCAGCCCGATGAAGCACCGCCCGATGGTTACGGCCTGTGGGGCGAGGTGTTCGACAGCATTTACCATCTGCAACGCCGCGACCAGCGCGTACGTGGCCGCCTGCAGGCAGTGATCGACCGGGTACAGGAGTCTACCGCCGCGCTGCGCGACGCGGTGATCATGCTCGACAGCGACGGCAACCTGGAATGGTGGAACCGTGCCGCCGAAACCCTGCTGGGCTTCAAGACCCCACAGGACGGTGGCCAGCAGGTCACCAACCTGGTGCGCCACCCACGCTTCAAGGAATACTTCGAGGCGGAGAACTACCTCGAACCGCTGGAAATCCCCTCGCCCATCAACGACCGCATGCGCGTGCAGTTGCACATCACCCGGTACGGCAACAACGAACACCTGATGCTGGTGCGCGATGTCACCCGCATCCACCAGCTGGAACAGATGCGCAAGGACTTCGTCGCCAACGTGTCCCACGAACTGCGCACACCACTGACGGTGATCACGGGTTACCTTGAAACCCTGCTGGACAACGTCGAGGATGTGAACCCGCGCTGGACCCGCGCCCTGCAGCAGATGAGCCAGCAAGGTTCGCGCATGCAGACGCTGCTCAACGACCTGCTGCTGCTGGCCAAGCTGGAAGCCACCGATTACCCGTCGGACAACCAGCCGGTGGCGGTCGAAGCCCTGCTCGCCGCGATCAAGAACGACGCCCAGGCCCTGTCTGGGCCACGCAACCAGCGCATCACCCTCGAAGCCGCGCCCGGCGTCAAGCTGAAGGGCAGCGAGTCGGAACTGCGCAGCGCCTTTTCCAACCTGGTGTTCAACGCGGTGAAGTACACCCAGGACGAGGGCAACATCCGCATCCGCTGGTGGGCCGATGCACAGGGTGCGCACTTGTCTGTGCAAGACTCGGGGGTGGGCATCGACGCCAAGCACTTGCCGCGCCTGACCGAACGCTTTTACCGGGTGGACTCCAGCCGTGCGTCGAATACCGGTGGCACCGGGCTGGGGCTGGCGATCGTCAAGCATGTGCTGATGCGCCACCGCGGCAAGCTGGACATCAGCAGCGTGCCGGGCCATGGCAGCACCTTTACCTGTCACTTTGCGCCAGCACAACTGGTCAACGAAAAGGCTTGAAACCGGGGCCCCTGCGCAGCCCTTCGCGGGCACGCCCGCGCCCACAGGGACCGCAATAAGCCCGCTACCCTTTGCTTTTACGGCCCCAGCCGCTACATTGGATCCCCTGTGCCAGCTAGAGCTGGCACTTTTTTTCTCCCAATCTCAAGACGGACCCCGTAAAAACTCCATCATGGACCCTTCCCCTGGTATCAGCGTCACCTCGTTATTCGCCGATTTCGGCATGATCATCTTTGCCTTGCTGCTGGTGCTGCTCAACGGCTTCTTCGTTGCCGCCGAGTTCGCCATGGTCAAGCTGCGCGCCACCCGCGTGGAGTCCATCGCTGAGCAACATGGCTGGCGCGGCAATATCCTGCGCAAGGTACACAACCAGCTCGACGCCTACCTGTCGGCGTGCCAGCTGGGCATCACCCTCGCCTCCCTGGGCCTGGGCTGGGTCGGCGAGCCAGCCTTTGCCCACTTGCTCGAGCCCCTGCTCGCGTACTTCGGGGTGGACTCGCCCGAACTGATCAAAGGCGTCTCGTTCTTCGTCGCGTTCTTTGTCATTTCCTACCTGCACATCGTGGTCGGTGAGCTGGCGCCCAAGTCCTGGGCCATCCGCAAGCCCGAGCTGCTGTCGCTGTGGACGGCCGTGCCGCTGTACCTGTTCTACTGGGCGATGTACCCGGCCATCTACCTGCTCAATGCCAGCGCCAACACCATCCTGCGCATTGCCGGCCAGGGCGAACCGGGCCCGCACCACGAACACCACTACAGCCGTGAAGAGCTGAAGCTGATCCTGCACTCCAGCCGTGGCCAGGACCCGAGCGACCAAGGCATGCGTGTGCTCGCCTCGGCCGTGGAAATGGGCGAGCTGGAAGTGGTCGACTGGGCCAACTCGCGTGAAGACATGGTCAGCATCGATGCCCATGCGCCGCTGAAGCAGATCCTGGCTTTGATACGTCGCCACAAATTCAGCCGCTACCCGGTGTACGACGCCGAGCGTGAAGAATTCACCGGCCTGCTGCACATCAAGGACTTGCTGCTGGAGCTTGCCGAGCTGGAGCACTTGCCCGAAACCATCGACCTGGACGACCTCGCCCGGCCGCTGGAGCGCGTATCGCGGCACATGCCGCTGTCGCAACTGCTGGAGCAGTTCCGCAAGGGCGGCGCGCATTTCGTGCTGGTGGAGGAAGCCGACGGCAAGGTCATCGGCTACCTGACCATGGAAGACGTGCTGGAAGTGCTGGTGGGCGATATCCAGGACGAGCACCGCAAGACCGAGCGCGGCATCCTCGCCTATCAGCCGGGCAAGCTGCTGGTGCGGGGTGATACGCCGCTGTTCAAGGTGGAGCGCCTGCTGGGCATCGACCTTGATCACATCGAGGCGGAAACCTTGGCGGGGCTGATCTACGAGACGCTCAAGCGCGTGCCTGAAGAAGAGGAAGTGCTGGAGGTCGAAGGGCTGCGCATCATCATCAAGAAGATGAAAGGGCCCAAGATCGTGCTGGCCAAGGTGCTCAAGCTCGATTGAGGGGTATGGGGCTGCTGCGCAGCCCATCGCGGCACAAGGCCGCTCCTACAGGGGTTCGCGTAATCCTGTAGGAGCGGCCTTGTGCCGCGAAAGGGCCGCAAAGCGGCCCCAAAAATCTCAAGGGTTACCCGCAGTAAAGTCGGGCAACCCGCTGATCGGCCGGTCGAACCGGTAAGGTATCGACTCCAGCGCCAACCCCACATTGCGCTGCACCACGAAATGCAGGTGCGGGCCTGTGCTGTTGCCGGTATTGCCCGACTTGGCCAGCATCTGCCCCTGGCGTACCCGTTGCCCCTCCGCCACCACCACCGAACCACGCATCAGGTGCAGGTACACACCCATGGTGCCGTCGGGGTGCAGGATCCTGACAAAGTTACCCGAGGGGTTGGGCGCGCGCCCGCTCTGGCTGTTTTCCGTCTTCACCACCACGCCCTCGCGCGCCGCGATGATGGTAGTGCCTTCGGGCATGGCGATATCCATGGCGTAGCGCCCCTTGGGCCCAAAATGGCTGACTCGGCCGTTAGGGCCCTGGGTGACGCGGAACGGCCCACCGACCCAGGGGAACGCATACCGGAAGCCCTGGGGCCGCTTGCCCGGGTCACCCATGGCCTGCAGCAGGGTCGAACGGTAGTTCAGCAACAGCCCGGGCCGCCCCCTGAGCACGCTGAGCATTTGCGTGGTGCGCGGCGGCAGCAGCCGGCGCACGATACGCGGGGCATCGCCGCCTTGCGCGTTTACCAGGTTGTCCAGGCGCAATTCGACCTCTACCGGCACATGCAGCTCGTTGCGTGCGGAAAAGCTCACGCCGCCGTCGAAGGTTTTCGCGTTCAGCAGCACTTGGCCTTCGAGGGTTTCGACCATGGGCTCGCGCAGCACCAAGGGCTTGGCGCCCGGGCCTGGCCGGTCGGAATATGAGATGACACCGAAGTCGTCGGTGATCTTGTAGAGCGTCACACCCAGGCTCGACGCCGAGGCCATGAGCAATGCACAGAACAGCAGCAGGCGGGCGGGCATGATAGTGGCTTTTTGACAGTTATGATCTGTCGAAGCCTAGCAGCGGGTTTTGTGACAGGTATTGCAGTTGGTCGGATGGTGCAGGAGCAGCCCTGTGCTGCCCCTGCTCAGGCGTCAGGCGCCGGGTGTGAAGTGCTTCTGCGCCGTCCCGCGGGCGATCAGGCGCGACAGGTAATCGAGCTTCTGGGCGTCCTGGTCAACAAACTTGAAGGTCAACTGCAGCCAGTCGCTGTCGGGCTTGGGCTCCAACGCTGCGACGGCATGCAGGTAGCCGTTCAAACGCGCAACTTCAGCGTTCTCGCCCTGCTCCAGGTCCAGCACGGCGCCCTCCAGCACCTGCGGCAGCGCTTCGCTGCGGCGTACCACCAGCAGCGCCTCTTTCAGGCTCAGCGCCTTGATCACGCACGGTTGCATGCCGCTGGCCAGGCGCAACTGGCCTTGGCCACGCCCCGTCGGAGCAGGGGCCGACGGCGTGGGTGCAGTGACCAATGGCTTGGCAGCGCCCGGCGCTGGCGCGGGGGCCGTCACCTTGGCCGCCTCTGGCTTGCCACCTGTCAGGGCACTCAGCGAATCGTTGGCGAATGCAGAGTTGGCACGCGCCGGGCCGATGGCCATCAGGCTGTCGAGCTTGCCGATCTTGGTCAGCGCCTTTTTCACCTTGGTCAGCAGTTGCTCGTTGGTAAACGGCTTGCCGACAAAGTCGGACACGCCCGCCTGGATCGCCTGAATGACGTTTTCCTTGTCGCCACGGCTGGTCACCATGATGAACTGCAGGTTCTTCAGCGCAGGCTGCTGACGGCACCAGGTGAGCAATTCCAGGCCGGACATTTCCGGCATTTCCCAGTCGCACAGGACCAGGTCGAAGGCTTCCTTGCCGAGCATGGCCATGGCCTTGCGACCATTGACGGCGTCGTCGATGGCCATGCCCGGGAAGGCATTGCGCAGGCACTTGCGGACCAGGTCACGGATAAACGGGGCGTCATCCACGACCAGCACATTCACTTTACTCATCAACACTCCTTCTGAATCCCGACTAGCCTACTGCCAAATAATGGCTATTTGCTACAACCTGGTCACGCCGGGACTTCTTCACATCGTTCGCGGGTGCCTGCCGGCTCCTCGACCGCAAACGAAAACGCCCGGCCAAGGCCGGGCGTCGAAGCTCGGGAGCAACCTTACTTATCGTCAGATTCGCCCGGAACATTAGCCTTTTCGCCATCGGCGACAGCGGTACCCTGCACTTCTGCCGTCATGCGCTTGAGGCCCATGTGGCGAACGTCGGTGCCGCGCACCAGGTAAATCACCAGCTCGGAGATGTTGCGCGCGTGGTCACCGATACGCTCCAGCGAGCGCAGCGCCCAGATCACGCTCAATACCCGCGAGATGGAGCGCGGGTCTTCCATCATGTAGGTCACCAGCTCGCGCAGGGCGGTCTTGTACTCGCGGTCGATGGTCTTGTCGTACTGGGCCACCGACAACGCCAGGTCGGCATCGAAGCGGGCAAAGGCGTCCAGCGCATCGCGAACCATGTTGCGCACCTGGTCGCCAATGTGGCGCACCTCGACGTAGCCGCGCGGCGACTCGCCTTCTTCGCACAGCTGGATGGCGCGGCGGGCGATCTTGGTCGCCTCGTCGCCGATGCGCTCAAGGTCGATCACCGACTTTGAAATGCTGATGATCAGGCGCAGGTCAGACGCCGCCGGCTGGCGACGGGCGAGGATACGCACGCATTCCTCGTCGATGTTGCGCTCCATCTGGTTGATCTGCTCGTCGACTTCGCGCACTTGCTGGGCCAGGCCCGAGTCGGCCTCGATCAGCGCCGTAACGGCGTCGTTGACTTGTTTTTCCACCAGGCCACCCATGGCCAGCAGATGGCTGCGCACTTCTTCGAGCTCGGCGTTGAACTGCTGGGAAATATGGTGCGTAAGGCTTTCTTTGTTGATCATCGTTCGCTCCGCGAAGAGGCTGCAAGCTTCATGTAGTTCGTGTCATTCCCTGTGGGAGCGGGCCGCGTGGCTGCTAGCCGTAGCGACCGGTGATGTAGTCTTCGGTCTGTTTCTTCGCCGGGTTGGTGAACAGGGTATCGGTGTCCCCGAATTCGACCAGTTTGCCCATGTACATGAACGCGGTGTAGTCCGAAACCCGGGCCGCCTGCTGCATGTTGTGGGTCACGATGACGATGGTGTACTTGGATTTCAATTCGTAGATCAGTTCTTCAACCTTCAAAGTCGAGATCGGGTCCAGTGCCGAGCAAGGTTCGTCGAGCAACAGCACTTCCGGTTCCACGGCAATGGTGCGGGCGATGACTAGGCGTTGCTGCTGGCCGCCGGACAGGCCCAGCGCCGACTCGTGCAGGCGGTCCTTGACCTCGTCCCACAGGGCCGCGCCTTTCAGCGCCCACTCGACGGCTTCGTCCAGCACACGCTTCTTGTTGATGCCCTGGATACGCAGGCCGTAGACCACGTTCTCGTAGATGGTCTTGGGGAACGGGTTGGGCTTCTGGAACACCATGCCCACACGACGGCGCAGCTCGGCCACGTCTTCGCCCTTGCGGTAGATGTTGTTGCCGTAGAGGTTGATGGCGCCTTCCACACGGCAGCCGTCAACCAGGTCGTTCATGCGGTTGAAGGTGCGCAGCAGGGTCGACTTGCCGCAGCCGGACGGGCCGATGAAGGCGGTCACCCGCTGCTTGGGAATGTTCATGCTGACGTCGAACAGCGCCTGCTTGTCGCCATAGAACAGGCTCAGGCCCGGCACTTCGATGGCCACGGTTTCTTCGGCCAGTTGCAGGCCCTGCTTGTTGCGGCCCAGGGCAGACATGTCGATGCCGTGGGTATGAGAATCTTGCTGCATGGTCTCACTCCGTTTGTAGCTGCGAGCTTGAAGCTGCAAGCTGCAAGTTAGGGCAAAGCGGCAATCTGCTTGGAGCTTGCCGCTTGTGACTTAAAGCTTTGATCAGCTGTCCAGCGCCTTGTACTTCTCGCGCAGGTGGTTGCGGATCCACACGGCCGAGAGGTTGAGGGAGGCGATCACCAGCACCAGCAGCAGTGCCGTGGCGTACACCAGCGGCCGCGCGGCCTCGACGTTCGGGCTCTGGAAGCCGACGTCATAGATGTGGAAGCCCAGGTGCATGATCTTCTGGTCCAGGTGCAGGTACGGGTAGTTGCCGTCCACTGGCAGCGAAGGCGCCAGCTTCACCACACCCACCAGCATCAGCGGCGCCACTTCACCGGCGGCGCGGGCCACGGCGAGGATCATGCCGGTCATCATTGCCGGGCTGGCCATGGGCAAGACAATCTTCCACAGCGTCTCGGCCTTGGTCGCGCCCAGGGCCAACGAGCCCTCGCGCACGGTACGCGGAATACGCGCCAGGCCTTCTTCGGTGGCCACGATCACCACCGGTACGGCCAGCAGGGCCAGGGTCAGCGATGCCCACAGCAGGCCCGGGGTACCCAGGGTAGGCGCCGGCAGTGCTTCGGGGAAGAACAGGCGGTCGATAGAACCACCCAGCACGTAGACGAAGAAGCCCAGGCCGAACACGCCGTAGACGATCGCCGGCACGCCAGCCAGGTTGTTCACCGCAATGCGGATCAGGCGGGTCACCGGGCCTTGCCGTGCGTATTCGCGCAGGTAGACGGCAGCCAGCACACCGAACGGGGTGACGATCACGGCCATGATCAGGGTCATCATCACGGTACCGAAAATGGCCGGGAAGATACCGCCTTCGGTGTTGGCCTCACGCGGGTCGTCGCTGAGGAACTCCCACACCTTGGCAAAGTAGGTACCCAGCTTGGTGAAGCCGGACATGCCATTCGGCTGGATGGCGTGCACCACCTTGCTGAGGTTGATTTCCACTTCACGGCCGTTGCCATCGCGGGCCACCAGGCTGTCGCGGGCGAAGGCCTGGTGCAGGCCGCTCAAGCGGTCTTCGATGGCCTTGTAGCGGCTGTTCAGCTCGGCGCGGTCGGCGTCCATGTCGGCCTGGGCGGCGGCGTCCAGCTTGCCGTCCAGCTCCAGCTTGCGGGCCTGCAGACGCAGGCGCTCAAGGCCATGGTTGATGGCACCGATGTCCTTCTTCTCCAGCTGCTGCAGCTCACCGTTGAGCTGGCTGGCACGCTTGAGGCGGGCCTGCAGTTCGTTCCAGGCAGCAGGGCCTTGGGCAACCACGCGGCCTTCTTCCTTGACGCTGACCAGGTAGCCATAGAAGTTGCCCCACTCGCGGCGCTCCAGGGCGATCAGGTCGGCCGGGCGCTGTTCATCGACCAGCCATTCGCCGACCACCCAGGTGAAGTCGCTGCCGTTGAGGTCGCGGTTACCCACCTTGATCAGCTCGCGGGTCATGAACTCCGGGCCCTGCTCCGGTACCGGCAGGCCGGCCCCCTTCAGGCGGGCACGGGGTACCTCTTCCTTTTGCACCACTTCGCCGATGACGATGTGGTCAGCCTGGCCCGGTACCTTGTAGGTGGCCTGGACAAGATCGGCCGGCCAGAAGTGGCCCAGGCCGCGCACGGCAATCACCGCCAGCAGGCCAACGGTCATGATCACCGCCATGGCCACGGCGCCGCCGCTCATCCAGACGCCTGGGGCGCCGCTCTTGAACCAGCCTTTGAGGGAATCCTTTTTCACGGATCGCTACCTTTCTATCAAAGCGACGAGTATTTCTTGCGCAGACGCTGGCGAATCAGCTCGGCCAAGGTGTTCATGACGAACGTGAACATCAGCAGCACCAGCGCGGCCAGGAACAGCACGCGGTAGTGGCTGCCACCGACTTCCGATTCCGGCATTTCCACGGCCACGTTGGCGGCCAGGGTGCGCATGCCCTCGAACAGGTTCATTTCCATCACCGGGGTGTTGCCGGTGGCCATCAGCACGATCATGGTCTCGCCCACCGCACGGCCCATGCCGATCATCAGCGCCGAGAAAATGCCCGGGCTGGCGGTGAGGATGACCACGCGGGTCAGGGTCTGCCAAGGCGTGGCGCCGAGGGCCAGCGAGCCCAGGGTCAGGCTGCGCGGCACGCTGAACACGGCGTCTTCGGCAATGGAATAGATGTTGGGGATGACCGCAAAGCCCATGGCGATACCCACGACCAGGGCGTTGCGCTGGTCGTAGGTGATGCCCAGGTCGTTGGTGATCCACAGGCGCATGTCACCGCCGAAGAACCAGTTTTCCAGGTGCGGGCTCATGGTCAGGGCGAACCAGCCGGTGAACAGGATGACCGGTATCAGGATCGCGGCTTCCCAACCATCCGGCACACGCAGGCGGATCGACTCCGGCAGGCGGCTCCAGGTGAAGCCGGCCAGCAGGATGCCGAGCGGCATCAACAGGAACAGGCTGAACACGCCTGGCAGGTGGCCTTCGAGGTACGGGGCCAGGAACAGGCCGGCGAAGAAGCCGAGGATCACCGTCGGCATCGCTTCCATCAGCTCGATCACCGGCTTGACCTTGCGGCGCATGCCCGGGGCCATGAAGTAGGCGGTGTAGATGGCGGCGGCAATGGCCAGCGGGGCGGCCAGGATCATCGCGTAGAACGCGGCTTTCAGCGTACCGAAGGTCAGCGGCGAAAGGCTCAGCTTGGGTTCGAAGTCGGTATTGGAAGCGGTCGATTGCCAGACGTATTTCGGTTCGTCGTAGTTCTCGTACCACACCTTGCCCCACAGCGCGCTGAAGGAAACTTCAGGGTGCGGGTTGCGCAGGCTCAGCGGCAGCAGCTTGCCGCCTTCTTCAATAATGATGCGGTTGGCACGCGGCGACAGGGCCAGAATACCAGGGCCTTCGGCAGCCGGCTCGACCAACAGGGTGCGGTGCGCGGTGCTGTGGAACACGCCCAGCTTGCCGTCGGCGTCCAAGGCGATGAAGCCCTTGCGGCGCTCTTCGGCGTCAATCTGCACCACCGGGGCCTTGCCCATCTGGAAGGTACGGATCTGCTTGAAGCGCGATTCGCCGTCCGGGTCACGGGCCATGAACCATTGGGCCAGGCCACCTTTGGAGTCACCGATAATCAGCGATATGCCGCCGACCAACTGGGCGCTGGCGGTGATTTCGGTGTCAGCGCTTTCGGCCAGCTTGTAGCGGCCGTTGAGGCTCTTGTCACGCAGGCTGAACACGTCGGCGGTGGCGCGGCCGTTGATCACGTAGAGCCACTGCTGACGCGGGTCGATGAAGATGTTCTTCACCGCTTCGGTCATCTGCGGCAGCACGATACGGTTCTGCTCGGTGGTGACCTCTTCGGTCATCATGTTTTCGCTGCGGGTAAGCTGCACCACCTGCAGGTGCGCGCCGGTGGACCCGGCCAGTACCAAGGTGTCGCCATTGACGTTGACGTTGACGTGCTCCAGCGCACGGCCCTGTTCGTCAAGCACGAACGGCTGCTCGCCGTAGGGATAGTCGATGCCGGGGGTGATGGTTTTCTTGTTGTCCGGGTAGGTGATCTTGTAGGTGTGGTGGAACACCAGCGCCTGACCATTGGACAAACCCAGTACCACCAGCGGGCTGCCCGGCTGGTCGGTACTGATCGAGGTTACCTGGGTGCCTGCCGGCACTGGCAGGTCGACCCGCTTGAGCTCGTTACCGGTCTTGGTATCGAAGAACAGTGCCTGGCCCTTGTCCGAAACTCGCATCCCCACCAGGTTCTGTTCTTCAAGCGCAATCAGCAGCGGCTTGCCGGCATCCTGCTGCAGCCAGGCCGGCTCCAGGGCCTTCTTGCTGGTCAGCTCGGCGCCTTGGAACAGTGGCAACACCACATAGGCCAGGTAGAAGAAGATCAAGGTGATTGCCGCCAATACGGCAAGCCCGCCCACCAGCACGTACCAGCGGGTCAGGCGGTCCTTCAGCGCGCGGATGCGGCGCTTGCGTTGCAACTCGGGCGTATTGAAATCAATGCGCACGGGCTGGGAGTTTTGGGTCATGTTGGAATTGGCCAGATCATTCATGCGCACACCCTAGCGGTCCCGTGTGACAAAAACATTACAAAGTGGTGACGCGCGAAAGCCCGCCGCACAGGGGACCTGGCTTCGGACTGGAAATTCGTGGAAGAGGCCGGGCATCAGCACCGGCCCCTTCTTCAGTTACTTACTTCTTTGCAACGTTACCCGTGTGGGACAGGCCCAGGTCAGCCAAGGTCTTGTCGACGACTTTGGACGGCAGCGGGATGTAGCCATCCTTCACCACGACCTGCTGGCCAGCTTGCGACAGTACCAGCTTGACGAACTCGGCTTCCAGCGGGGCCAGAGGCTTGTTCGGGGCCTTGTTGACGTAGACGTACAGGAAGCGCGACAGCGGGTACTTGCCGTTCAGGGCGTTTTCTTCGTTGTCTTCGATGTACTCGGTGCTGCCTTTCTTGGCCAGCGGAACAGTCTTCACGCTGGCGGTCTTGTAGCCGATACCCGAGTAGCCGATGCCGTTCAGCGAGCTGCTGATCGACTGCACGACCGAAGCCGAGCCAGGCTGTTCGTTCACGTTAGGCTTGAAGTCGCCTTTGCACAGGGCTTCTTCCTTGAAGTAACCGTAGGTGCCCGATACCGAGTTGCGGCCGAACAGCTGCACTGGCTTGTTGGCCAGGTCGCCGGTCACACCCAGGTCGCCCCAGGTTTTCACGTCTGCTTTGCCACCGCACAGGCGGGTGGAGGAGAAGACTGCGTCGACCTGCTCCATGGTCAGGCCTTTGATCGGGTTGTCCTTGTGCACGAACACGGCCAGGGCGTCGACGGCGACCGGAATGGCGGTCGGCTTGTAGCCGTACTTCTGCTCGAAGGCCTGCAGCTCGACGTCCTTCATCTTGCGGCTCATCGGGCCGAGGTTGGCGGTGCCTTCGGTCAGCGCGGGTGGCGCAGTGGAAGAGCCGGCAGCCTGGATCTGGATGTTTACGTTCGGATATTCCTTCTTGTAGGCCTCGGCCCACAGAGTCATCAGGTTCGCGAGGGTATCGGAACCGACGCTGGAGAGGTTGCCCGAAACACCGGTGGTTTTGGTGTAGGTCGGGATTGCAGGATCGACAGCGGCTACCGCGTTGGCGGTTGCAACGCCAGCGGCGGCAAAGGTGAGGGCCGCCATCAAACGCTTCAGTTTCATGCCTTGCTCCTAGCAGGAATATTGGGGTGTTGGATGGAACGGGCCCAAGTATCGGCAGGCCGCATGAACACGATATGACTTCATTGTGACAATTGGATGAAAGGCCATCATCGTAAAAGCAGCATGCTGACACCAAACCTTGTGGGAGCGGCCTTGTGTCGCGAAAGGGCTGCGAAGCAGCCCCATTAATTCATGCATCTTCGCTGGCAACCTTGGGGCCGCGTTGCGGCCCTTTCGCGACGCAAGGCCGCTCCCACAATGCCCGCGCCAGCCAGCCAGATCAGCGCTTGTTGGCGAGCAGGTACAGGCCCACGGCCAGACCAACGGCGCACAGCCCTGCCACATAGTAGGCAGGCGCCATCGGGCTTACTTTCAGCAGCGCGGTCACCACCATCGGCGTCAAACCGCCGAAGATCGCGTAGGCCACGTTGTACGAGAACGACAGCCCGCTGAAGCGCACCGCCGCCGGGAATGCCTTGACCATTACATAAGGCACCGCGCCGATCACACCCACGCACAGGCCGGTCAGCGCGTACAGCGGGAACAGCAGCTCGGGCCGGGTCGGCAGGCTGTGGTAGAAGGTCCAGGAGCTGGCCAGCAGCAACAGGCTGCCGATCACGAACACCCGCCCCGCGCCAAAGCGGTCGGCCAGGCTGCCGGCGCCGATGCAGCCGAAGCTGAGCAGCACGATGGCCATGCTGTTGGCCTTGAGCGAGTCGATCGGGCTGATGTGGTAGAAGCTCTGCAGCAGCGCCGGGGTCATCAGGATGACCACCACGATACCGGCCGACAGCATCCAGGTCAGCAGCATCGACAGGATGATCGGGCCGCGGTGGTCGCGCAGCACGGCGCGCAGCGGCAGCTCCTCGGCCAGCGCCTTGCGTTGCTGCATCTCGGCGAACACCGGGGTTTCATGCAGCCAGCGGCGCAGGTACACCGAGAACAGGCCGAACACACCGCCGAGAAGGAATGGAATACGCCAGGCGTAATCGGCCACTTCTTCAGCGCTGTACACGCTGTTGATCAGGGTTGCCACCAGCGAGCCCAGCAGAATGCCGGCGGTCAAACCTGCTGTAAGGGTGCCGCAGGCATAGCCGGTGTTGCGCGCCGGTACGTGCTCGGAGACGAATACCCAGGCGCCCGGCACCTCGCCCCCAATCGCCGCGCCCTGGATCACCCGCATCAGCAGCAGCAGGATCGGCGCCCACATGCCAATTTGGGCATAGGTTGGCAGCAGGCCCATGATCAGGGTCGGCAGGGCCATCATGAAGATGCTCAGGGTGAACATCTTCTTGCGCCCGAGCAGGTCACCAAAGTGAGCCATGATGATGCCGCCCAGCGGCCGCGCCAGGTAGCCGGCGGCGAAAATGCCGAACGTTTGCATCAGGCGCAGCCACTCGGGCATGTCGGCCGGGAAGAACAGCTTGCCGACCACTGTGGCGAAGAACACGAAGATGATGAAGTCGTAGAACTCCAGTGCGCCACCCAGGGCGGACAGTGAGAGTGTCTTGTAATCGCTGCGGGTCAGCGGCCGCGGGGGCTGCTCGATACTGCTCGGCACGGAAGTCATCGCTCGTTGTTCTCTTGTAGGGCATGCAGGCCGCTTGGCACGCGGCTTCTGGATTGGGAGACAGGCGAAGATAGCAAATTGCCGAGGCGCGCCGAAAGCGATACAAAATCCATACAGATATTCATGAGTGCGCGGTCGTCGCTGGCGGTTATGCTCTATATACTGGCGATTCGTAGGAAAAGGTTGCTGCCAGCGTGGGATGTTGTGCGAAAACGCCGGTCTTTATGTCAGACGGTTTCGCAGAGTTTCCCTACGGCCGTCCAGTGAAACGAAATCGGCGTAGTATGTTTCAAGCTGAATCGTTTACCCGGCCTTTGCGCCACACCAACGAAAAGCGTCACGGGTCAGAGGCCCCATCGCATGATTGAGCTCGAACAAGAAGATCCAATCCCGCAAGGCGACCTGGCCTTGCAAATCACCGCACTCCCGCGCGAAACCAACGGATTTGGCGACATCTTCGGCGGCTGGCTGGTTGCCCAGATGGACCTGGCCGGCACCGCCATGGCCAGCCGCGTCGCCGGTGGCCGCGTGGCGACCGTGGCCATCGAACGCATGGCGTTCCTGGTACCGGTCGCGGTGGGCGCACAGCTATCGTTCTATACCCAGACCCTGGAAATCGGCCGAAGCTCGATCCAGATGATGGTCGAAGTGTGGAGCGACGACCCGTTGTCCAGTGAATGGCGCAAGGTTACCGAAGCAGCATTCGTCTTCGTTGCCATCGACGGCAGTGGCCGCACCCGCTCCGTGCCTCGTCGCTGAGCCACGCGGGCGGTAAACTCATTGCATGTGCCCGGGTCCAAGGCCCACTGGCAATCAATGAGACGAACGCAATGGCTACCTACCAGGTCGTAACCGAGCAACATGGCGAACTCAACTGCTGGCGTATCAGCAGCGACCGCGCCGAACTCCTGATCGCCCAGCAGGGCGCGCAGATCCTCAGCTACCAGCGGGTCGGCGAGCCGCCGCTGCTGTGGCTGAGCGACCAGGCCATCTTCCGTCACGGCAAGTCGGTACGCGCCGGTGTGCCGGTGTGTTGGCCGTGGTTCGGCAACCTGCAGCGCAACCCCCAGGCCGTTCAGGCCATGTACCACGGCGAGCAGGCGCCTGCTCACGGGCTGGCGCGCTCGCGTGACTGGCAGCTGCTGGGTATCGAGGAAGCGGGCACCGGCCTGCGCATCGAATTCCAGTTGCCTGAAGCGCAGGGCGATCTGCCCGACTGGCCCCATGACGTCGAACTGAAACTGGTGGTGGAGCTGGGTGATGCGCTGACGCTTAAGCTGACCAGCTGCAACATGGGCAATACCCCCGTTACCATCAGCCAGGCCCTGCACAGCTACTTCGCGGTCAGCGATGTGCGCCAGGCGCGGGTCGAAGGCGTCGAGGGCCTGAGCTATATCGAAACGCTGGCGGACTGGGAACAGCGTCAGCAGCAGGGCGCACTGGGGTTTGCCGGGGAGACGGACCGGATCTACCTCGACACCCCGCAGACCCTGAGCATTGTCGACCCGCACTGGAGCCGGCGGATAAACCTGACCAGCAGCGGCTCGCGGTCGGCGGTGATCTGGAACCCATGGACCGAGCGGGCCAGGGAGCTGGCGGATATGGCTGACGACGGCTGGCAGCGGATGCTGTGCATCGAGACAGCGAATGTGTGGGATGACCTGGTGGAATTGGAGCCTGGCGCGAGTCATTCGCTGGGTGTACAGATCGATTGTGAAATGATCTGAGGCCTGCAATGTTTTTGCCGGCCTCTTCGCGGGCTTGCCCGCGAAGAGGCCGGGCCAGGTGTCAGAGGTCTGCGTCTTCCACCACCCTCACCTTCCCCGCATCCAGCGCATAGGCCGCATCGGCCAGGTCATTACTGACCTTCTCTACCTTCAGCTTGCCGCTGACCCACAGCGGTGTGTAGATATCATCGATCTTCAACCCTTTCGGGTAGCGCACCAGCACCAGCTGGTTCGGCGGCGGAGGCGGCACATGGATGCACGCGCCTGGGTAAGGCACCAGGAAGAACAGCGTGCTGTTGCCCTTGGCATCGCTTTCCAGCGGCACCGGGTAGCCGCCCAGACGAATGTCCTTGCCGTTCATGGCCGCCACGGTCTTGGTCGAATACATCACCGCTGGCAGGCCCTTGCTCTGCTTCAGCCCGCCCTTGTCGGTAAAGGTGCCCATGGCTTCCGGCGAGTTGTGGTCGATTTCGGGCATTTGCTCGAGCGCCTTCTGATCCGACTTGGGCATCAACTCCAGCCAGTCGGTTTCAGGCAGTTCGGCATGGGCCAGGGTACTGGCCAACAGGAGGGGGACGAGGAAAAAGGCTCGCATGGCAATGCTCGGCAACTCGAATGAATTGCCGGGCATTCTAACCAGTATTCAGCGTTTCTTGATGAATCCGTAGATCACCAGAAGGACCACGGCACCGATCAGCGCGCCAAGGAAGCCCGCCGCCTGCCCGGCTTGGTAGATGCCCAGTGCCTGGCCGCCGTAGGTAGCCAGCAACGAGCCGGCAATACCCAGCAGGATGGTCATGATCCAGCCCATGCTGTCGTCGCCCGGCTTGATGAAGCGGGCCAGCAGGCCGACGATGAGGCCGATGAAGATGGTTCCAATGATGCCCATGGCAATCCCTCTGCAGTGAATATGGAGCAAGCCAAAGCCTAGACGGGCTTTGGCTTGTTGCCATGTTCAGAGGGCAAGCCGCTTGCAGAAGTTCGATTTACAGCCCGATCAGTTGCTGATCAGAGCCTCTACTTCGGCAATCTTGCGCTCGAGGGTGGCCATGTCATGGCAGCGCAGGGTGGCGTGGCCAACCTTGCGGCCGACCTTGAAGGCCTTGCCGTAGTGGTGCAGGTGGCAGTCGCCGATGGCGACAACCTTGTCCACGGCCGGCACTTCACCGATGAAGTTGAGCATCGCGCTCTCGCCCACCTTGGCCGTGGAGCCCAGCGGCAGGCCGGCAACGGCGCGCAGGTGGTTCTCGAACTGGCTGCACTCGGCGCCTTCGATGGTCCAGTGCCCGGAGTTGTGCACACGCGGAGCGATTTCGTTGGCCTTCAGGCCACCGTCCACTTCAAAGAACTCGAAGGCCATGACGCCGACGTAGTCCAGCTTCTGCAGCACACGGCCCACGTAGTCTTCGGCCAGGGCCTGCAGCGGGTGCGCCTGGCTGGCTACCGACAGGCGCAGGATGCCGCTTTCGTGGGTGTTGTGCACCAGCGGGTAGAAGCGGGTGTCGCCATCACGGGCACGCACGGCCACCAGCGACACTTCGCCAGTGAACGGCACGAAGCCTTCCAGCAGGCACGGCACGCTGCCCAGCTCGGCGAAGGTGCCTACCACGTCTTCTGGCGTGCGCAGCACTTTCTGACCCTTGCCGTCGTAGCCCAGGGTGCGGGTTTTCAGCACGGCCGGCAGGCCGATGCTGGCTACCGCAGCGTCCAGGTCTGCCTGGGAGAGGATGTCGGCGAAGGCCGGGGTCGGGATACCCAGGTCGCGGAACATGCTCTTTTCAAACAGACGGTCGCGGGCGATGCGCAGCGCTTCGGCGCTGGGGTACACCGGTACGAACTGCGAGAGGAAGGCCACGGTCTCGGCCGGGACGCTTTCGAACTCGAAGGTGACCAGGTCGACTTCGTCGGCCAGCTGGCGCAGGTGGTCCTGGTCGCCGTAGTCGGCACGCAGGTGCTCGCCCAACGGCGCGGCACAAGCGTCCGGTGCCGGGTCGAGGAAAGCGAAGTTCATGCCCAGCGGGGTGCCCGCCAGGGCCAGCATGCGGCCCAGCTGGCCGCCACCGATTACACCGATCTTCATGGGTTGAGCCTCAAGCCTGGCGCGGGTCTGGGTTGTCCAGCACAGTGTCGGTCTGTTCCGTGCGGAACTGCTTGAGCGCCGCGTGGTACTGCGGGTACTTGGCGCCCAGGATGCTGGCCGACAGCAGCGCAGCGTTGATCGCACCGGCACGGCCGATGGCCAGCGTGGCAACCGGCACGCCGGCTGGCATTTGCACGATCGACAGCAGCGAATCGACACCCGACAGCATCGACGACTGCACCGGCACGCCCAGCACCGGCAGGTGGGTCTTGGCGGCGCACATGCCTGGCAGGTGGGCTGCGCCACCGGCACCGGCGATGATCACCTCGATGCCGCGGCCTTCGGCCTCCTCGGCATACTGGAACAGCAGATCCGGGGTGCGGTGGGCAGAAACCACCTTCACTTCGTAGGGAATGCCGAGTTTTTCCAGCATATCGGCGGTGTGGCTAAGGGTGGACCAATCGGACTTGGAGCCCATGATCACGCCAACCAGTGCACTCATCGTCGAGCCTCTTCGCTTGTGCGCCCGCGGGCGCGTCAAAAAACAACAAGCCACGCGGGACGACCGGCGTGGCTTGTTTGCTGATCTGGACCGGACGCATCCGGTCGAAAGGCCGCGCAGTATACCGTAAGGTGGTGCGTTTAAGGCACCCCGGCGACCAACTGTCGGGCCTTATTTTTCGGGGCTTTGGCTGACTTTTGGGTCAACCGTCGCCGTACCCTCGAGCTTGCGCCACAACAGCCTGACGTTGGCCTTGCGCACCAGGGCGCAGCGGTACAGGCGAATTTCCAGTGGCACGTGCCACTGGCTGCCGCCGCAGACGGCCAGCTCGCCCCGTTCCAGCTCGCCACGCATCGACAGGCGCGGTACCCAGGCAATACCCATGCCCTCAAGCGCCATGCTCTTGAGGCTGTCGGCCATGGCGGTTTCATAGACCGTGGTATAGCGCAAGTTGCGCTGGCGCAGCAGCAAATTGACCGACCGGCCCAGGAAGGCGCCAGCGGTATAGGCCAACAACGGCACGCTGCCCTCACCTTCCAGGTCGAACAACGGCTTGCCCTCGGCATCCACGGCGCACACCGGCAACATTTCGGTGTTGCCCATGTGCAACGACGGGAAGATCTCGGCATCCATCTGCAGGGCGGCGTCCGGGTCATAGAAGGCAAGCATCAGGTCGCAGCCACCTTCACGTAATGCATGCACGGCATCTCCGACGTTAGTCGCAACCAGGCGGGTGGCGATGTTCAAACCGTCGTTGCGCAACTGGGCCACCCACCGGGGGAAAAAGCCCGACGCCAGGGAGTGTGCCGCAGCCACCTGCACCACCTCGCCCTGCCCGCCCTCAAGATGATGCAAATGGCGGAGAATTTCGCCCAACTGGTCGACAACCGTGCGCGCCGTGACGAGAAACAGCTGGCCGGCTTCGGTCAGTTCGATGGGCGTGCGGGAACGATTCACCAGTTGCAACCCCAACGCCGCTTCAAGGCTGCGAATACGCCGGCTGAAGGCCGGTTGGGTGACGAAACGCCGCTCTGCGGCCTGGGAAAAACTGCGGGTAGAAGCCAGCGCACTGAAATCTTCCAGCCATTTGCTTTCAAGGTTCACGAAGCACATCTCCCGGCGTGCACCAAAATGGAACACGCTCGAATGTCAATTGGCGTCACATGAAACACTATGCCGTTTGTGCATAGGTTAGCGTGCAACAGCATTGGCCGCAAAATCACCTTCAGGCCTAGGATTGGCGCCATTCCGGCATGTGCCGGGTCAATATCGAGATGATATACATCATGTCCTCCGCTGCATCGTTCCGCGTCGAAAAAGATCTGTTGGGTACCCTTGAAGTTCCTGCTGATGCCTACTACGGCATCCAGACCCTGCGCGCTGCCAACAACTTCCACCTCTCCGGCGTTCCGCTGTCGCACTACCCGAAACTGGTAGTCGGCCTGGCGATGGTCAAGCAGGCAGCTGCTGACGCCAACCGTGAGCTGGGGCACTTGAGCGATGCCAAGCACGCCGCGATCAGCGCAGCCTGCGCACGACTGATCAAGGGCGACTACCACGAGCAGTTCGTGGTGGACATGATCCAAGGCGGTGCTGGTACTTCTACCAACATGAACGCCAACGAAGTCATCGCCAACATCGCGCTGGAGGCCATGGGCCACCAGAAGGGTGAGTACCAGTACCTGCACCCGAACAACGATGTGAACATGGCGCAGTCGACCAACGACGCCTACCCGACCGCTATCCGCCTGGGCCTGCTGCTGGGTCACGATGCCCTGCTGGCCAGCCTCGACAGCCTGATCCAGGCCTTCGCTGCCAAAGGTAAAGAGTTCGACCACGTACTGAAGATGGGCCGTACCCAGCTGCAGGACGCCGTGCCGATGACCCTGGGCCAGGAATTCCGCGCCTTCGCCACCACCATGACCGAAGACCTCAACCGTCTGCGTTCGCTGGCGCCTGAGCTGCTGACCGAAATCAACCTGGGTGGTACTGCCATCGGTACCGGCATCAACGCCGACCCGGGCTACCAGATGCTCGCCGTACAGCGCCTGGCAACCATCAGCGGCCAGCCGCTGGTACCGGCTGCCGACCTGATCGAAGCCACCTCCGACATGGGCGCCTTCGTACTGTTCTCCGGCATGCTCAAGCGTACCGCGGTCAAGCTGTCGAAGATCTGCAACGACCTGCGCCTGCTGTCCAGCGGCCCGCGCACCGGCATCAACGAGATCAACCTGCCAGCGCGTCAGCCAGGCAGCTCGATCATGCCAGGCAAGGTCAACCCGGTTATCCCGGAAGCCGTCAACCAAGTCGCCTTCGCCATCATGGGCAACGACCTGGCCCTGACCGTCGCCGCCGAAGGTGGCCAGCTGCAGCTGAACGTGATGGAGCCGCTGATCGCCTACAAGATCTTCGACTCGATCCGCCTGCTGCAACGCGCCATGGACATGCTGCGCGAGCACTGCATCGTCGGCATCACTGCCAACGAACAGCGCTGCCGTGAACTGGTCGAGCACTCGATCGGCCTGGTCACCGCCCTGAACCCGTACATCGGCTACGAAAACGCCACCCGTATCGCCCGCGTTGCCCTGGAAACCGGCCGCGGCGTACTGGAACTGGTGCGCGAAGAGAAGCTGCTGGACGAAGAGATGCTCAACGACATCCTGCGTCCGGAAAACATGATCGCTCCACGTCTGGTTCCGCTGAAGGCGTAACCCGGCCGCTGCAAACAGTCTCACCAGGTTAAGGGACTAGACACCTCTCAACCTTTCAAGGCCCGAGCGATTGCTTCGGGCCTTTTTTTTGCCTGAGAGATGGTGGGGTCGCAAGCGGCACCGGGATATCGGCACACAACTTGCTCCATAATGCATCCCAGCCCCCCGGGATTACCCAGCATGCTGCACAGTCACCTGACCACCCTGAACGCAGTTTCGCTGATCCTCAACGTCTTCCAGGCAGACGGTTGCGAGGCTTCTGCGCTGCTGGCCGGCAGCGGCATTGGCCCGGCAGACCTGGGGCACGCCGATGCGCGCATCACCACCCAGCAGGAACTGCAGGTGTGCGCCAACGCCGTAGCCCGGCGCGAGGACATCGGCCTGGAACTGGGCCGCCGCATGCACGTGTCGTGCTACGGCATGCTGGGTTACGCCCTGCTCTCCAGTGCCACTTTGGGTGACGCCTTGCGCCTGGCGCTGCAATATCCGGCACTGCTGGGAACAGTCTTCAAGCTGCGGTTGATCGACGATGGCCAGCGGGTCTGGTTCAGCGCCAGCGATTACCACGACAGCCCGGCGCTGAGCGCTTTCAACGCAGAATTCTGCATGGTGTCGCTGAAAGTCATTTGCGACGACCTGCTTGGCCGCACGCTACCATTGCTGGCCGCCCGCTTCGAGCACCCACGGCCCGGCTATCACGCGCGCTATGCCGGTGCATTCCAGTGCCCCGTCGGTTTCGCCGCCGAGGACAATGCCTTTGCCTTCGAGCGGCGCTGGCTGGATACGCCCCTGCCGCTGGCCGACCCGATTACCCACCAAGCCATGAGCGAGCGCTGCCGGCGCCTGAACCTTGAGTTCACCGGCCGTCAGGCCTGGCTGGGGCGGATCCGTCAGTTGCTTACGCAGCAACTGGATGCCGCGCCTGGGCTGGAAGGCCTGGCACGGCAGATGAACTGCTCGTCGCGCACCTTGCGCCGGCATTTGCAGGCGCTGGGCAGCAGTTATCAACAGCTGCTGGACGAGCTCAGGTTCGAGCGCGCCAAGCAGTTGCTGGCCGATGAGCAGATGCCCATCTACCGTATTGCCGAAACGTTGGGGTTCAGCGAGACGGCCAGTTTCCGCCATGCCTTCCAGCGCTGGAGTGGTGTGGCGCCCAGCCACTTCCGCGGTTGACCTGTTCCGGCCCTATCGCCGGCAAGCCAGCTCCCACAGGTACTGCGCTGCATTCAAGGCCTGTGCGGTACTTGTGGGAGCTGGCTTGCCGGCGATAGGGCCAGCACAGGCCAATCAACCTTGGCCACATCGATCCCCTTTTGGCCATTTGCGTCGTTCTCCGCTACTGACCCGCCCATGACAATGGACCCACGCCAGTACCCAACGGAGAACAACAATGCTGACGATCTATTCCGATGACCACCGCCTGCACCATGGCCGCTGCGAGCTGATCGACGGCAAGCTGATGCCCTGTTTCGAAATGCCTTCGCGCGCCGACCATGTGCTCGATCAGGTGAAAAAGCGCAACCTCGGCGATATCCAGGGCCCGACTGACTTCGGCCGCGCGCCGTTGCTGCGTGTCCACAGCGCCGATTACCTGAACTTCTTCGAAGGCGCCTGGGCCCGCTGGGCTGCACTGGGCCAGGAAGGCGACCTGCTGCCGTTCACCTGGCCTGCTCGCACCCTGCGCCAGGTAAAACCCACTGGCCTGCACGGTGAGCTGGGCTATTACAGCTTCGATGCCGGTGCGCCGATCACCGCTGGCACCTGGCAAGCGGCCTACAGCGCTGCCCAGGTCGCCCTTACCGCCCAGGCAGCAATCCAGCAAGGCGCCCATTCGGCGTTCGCGCTGTGCCGTCCGCCAGGGCACCACGCCGCAGGTGAAGTGATGGGCGGCTACTGCTACCTGAACAACGCTGCCATCGCCGCTCAGGCGTTCCTCGACCAGGGCAAGCGCAAAGTCGCCATCCTCGACGTCGACTACCACCACGGCAACGGCACCCAGGACATCTTCTACAGCCGCGACGACGTGTTCTTCGCCTCGATCCACGGTGACCCGCAGGATGAATTTCCGTTCTTCCTCGGTTATGCCGACGAAACCGGCGAGGGTGCCGGCGAGGGCTGCAACATCAATTACCCATTGCCGGCCGGTAGCGATTGGGCCGCCTGGAACGCCGCCCTGGAAGACGCCTGCCAGCGCATTGCCCGCTATGACGCCGATGTGCTGGTCATTTCGCTGGGCGTGGACACCTTCAAGGACGACCCCATCTCCCAGTTCAAGCTCGACAGCCCCGATTACCTGGAAATGGGCAAGCGCATCGCCCAGCTCGGCAAGCCGACCCTGTTCGTGATGGAAGGCGGCTACGCTGTGGAAGAAATCGGTATCAACGCGGTCAATGTGCTGGAAGGCTTCCAGCGCGCCCAGCCAGGAGCCCGGTAATGGTCCGACTCAAGCGTCTGCTCGCCCCGTTCATCGCTGCCACCCTGTTCACCGGTGCCCTGCAAGCCCAGGCCGAGCAGCGCACCTTGCGTGTGTATAACTGGTTCGATTACATCACCCCGCAGACCTTGACCGACTTCCAGAAGGACAGCGGCGTCAAACTGATCTACGACATCTTCGACACCAACGAAGCGCTCGAGGCCAAACTGCTCACCGGCAACTCCGGCTATGACGTGGTGGTGCCGTCCAACGTGTTCCTCGCCAAGCAGATCGAGGCCGGGGTATTCCAGCCGCTGGACCGCAGCAAGCTGCCGAACTGGCAACACCTGGACCCGGCACTGATGAAGCTGATCGAGGCCAACGACCCGGGCAACAAGTTTGCCGTGCCGTACATGTACGGCACCGTGCTGATCGGCTTCAACCCGGCCAAGGTCAAGGCGGCGCTCGGCGACAATGCGCCGGTAGACAGCTGGGACCTGATCTTCAAAGAAGAGAACATCGCCAAGCTCAAGCAGTGCGGGGTGGCCCTGCTCGACTCGCCTTCGGAAATTCTGCCGCTGGCCCTGCAGTACCTGGGCTTGCCACCGAACAGTGACAAACCGGCCGACTACAAGAAGGCTGAGGCACTGATGCTGAAGATTCGCCCGTACATCACCTACTTCCACTCCTCGAAGTACATGGCAGACATCGCCAATGGCGATATCTGCGTGGCGGTGGGCTACAGCGGCAGCTTCTCACAGGCCGCCAACCGCGCCCGCGAGGCCAAGAACGACGTGGTGGTGGACATGCGCCTGCCCAAGGAAGGCGCGCCGATCTGGTTCGACATGCTGGCGATTCCGAAGAATGCGGCCAACCCTGAGGACGCCCATACGTTCATCAACTACCTGCTGCGGCCGGAGGTAATTGCGCCGATCAGCGACTTTGTCGGGTACCCCAACCCGAACAAGGATGCGACCGACAAGGTGAACCCGGCGATTCGCAACAACCCCAACCTGTACCCGACGGCAGAGGCGATGGCCAAGCTGTATACCCTCAAGCCATTGGCGAGGGATGCAGAGCGGGCCAGGACCCGGGCCTGGACGCGAATCAAGTCCGGCACCTGATATAGCGCCGTGGGCTGCCTTGCAGCCCAATCGCCGGCAAGCCAGCTCCCACATTGATTGCATGCCACGCGGACTCTGTGGGAGCTGGCTTGCCGGCGATTGGGCCGCACAGCGGCCCCGTTCACCTTCTCCAGGCCTTGCGCAGTTTCATCAGCGCCTCGGCAATCTCCACCTCCGGAACCGCTGCAAAGCCCAGCACCAGCCCCGCCCGCTTATCCACAGGCACCTCGCTGTCCGCCAACCAGAAATTACTCAGCGGCGTAACCTCCACACCCACCGCTTCAGCCTTGGCCACGAGTGCCTGCTCCCGCGCAAAGTTATCCACATCAACCTTCACATGCAGCCCGGCCGCCACTGCCGGCATGGCGCCCAAACCTGGAATATCCACAGGCCAGCCTGCCTTGAGCACATTGCGTCGGCTCAACGCTGCCTTGCGCATGCGCCGGATATGCCGCTGAAAGTGCCCGCGGGCGATGAACTCGGCCATCACGCATTGGCTGCTCACCTCAGAATGGCGCACCGCAAGCGCCTTGCCCTGGCTGAACGCCTGCGCCAACTGCGGTGGGAGTACCAGATAGCCCAGGCGCAGCGCCGGGAAGGCAATCTTGCCGAAGGTGCCGACGTACAGGACCCGCCCGTGCCGGTCGAGTGCCGCCAACGGAGCCAAAGGCGCGCCGCTGTAACGGTACTCGCCGTCGTAGTCGTCCTCGATGATCCAGCCATCGTTGCGGTCAGCCCAGGCCAGCAGTTCCAGGCGACGCGCCAGGCTCATGGTTACCCCGGTCGGGTATTGGTGAGCAGGCGTCACGTAGGCCAGCCGGCAATCCTCCAACTGACCGAGCCGGCCGCAGTCCATCCCCTCTTCATCCACCGGTACGCCAAGCACTCGGCCACCCGCCAGTGCGAAGGCATGGCCAGCCGCCCGATACCCCGGGTTTTCCACAGCCACACCGTCGCCCGGCTGCAACAGCAACTGTGCACAAAGGCTGATGGCCTGCTGTGCACCACTGGTGATCACAATTTGTTCAGCCATGCAACTCAGCCCACGCGAGCGACGCAAGTAGGCAGCGATCAGTTCGCGCAGCATCGGCTCGCCCGCCGGGTCGCCATAACCCAGTTGTGCGGGGCTCGGATTACGCCAGAAACCCGCCTGCAGCTTGGCCCAGACGTCAAACGGGAACAGGTCGAATGCGGGAATACCCACGCGAAAAGCACGCGGCTGGCCGCTTCTTGGCGGCGGCAAGTGGTTGGTTTTCAGCCGCTGCAAAGCTTCACTGGAACGTCGGTTGCTGGATAAATCCTCAGTGTCGTTTACTGAAAATGTGGATAAACCTGTTGATAACCCATGGGATAACCCTGTGGATACTTGTGTGGATAGTTTGGGTAGCCGGCTTACATAGGTGCCATCGCCCACCCGGCTTTCGATGTAGCCCTCGGCGTACAACTGGTCATAGGCCCGCACCACGCTGTTGCGTGACAGCACCAGCATGGTGGCCAACTCGCGGGTGGCCGGCAGCCGGGTACCGCTGCTCAAACGGCCGTCCAGCACTCGCGCGCGCAGCGCCTGGTACAGCTGCTGGCTGAGCCCGCGGCGGCGGTCCAAGGCGATTCCGGAAGGGTCGAAAGGCAAGACGAGGGGGTTATCGCGCATGGCATTGGACCTATCAAAACAGGCAGTAATGGCTCTTACCCAGAACCAATAGCCTGCCTAGGATGGCACCATTGCACAAGGAAACCGAGCATGTACAACAGCAAACCCCACCAGGAGCACGACCTCGGCCGTCTGCACCAGCACATGCTCGACACCCGCCTGGCCGTGCTGGTCAGCCAAGGGGAGCAAGGCCTGTTGGCCACACACCTGCCGGTACTGGTCGACACGGGCGAAGGCGAGTTTGGCACCGTCTATGCGCACCTGGCACGGGCCAACCGCCAATGGCAGGACCTGGCACAAGGTGGCGAAGCCCTGCTGGTCTTCCCCGGCGCCGATGCCTATGTCAGCCCCGGCTACTACCCAAGCAAAGCCGATAACCCCAAGGTCGTGCCGACCTGGAACTACCTGGCCGTACACGCCTATGGCCCGGCCGAAGTCATCCATGAAGCCGAGCCTCTGCTCGCTATCGTCAGCCGCCTGACCGAGCGCCACGAACAAGGCCGCAATGAACCGTGGAGCGTCGCCGATGCCCCGGCTGACTACATCGACGGCATGCTCCGCGCCATCGTCGGTATCCGTCTGCCCATCGCCCGCCTGCAAGGTGCGCGCAAGCTCAGCCAGAACCGCTCCGAGCAAGACATCTCCGGCGTGCGTGAAAGCCTGAGCGCCAGCCCTGATCAACTGGACAACCAACTCGCGGCGCACATGCGCCAACTGTGAAGGAATAGCCCCATGCCCAGCGTTACCCTGCGCCCCGTCAACGCCCAAGACCATGCCGCCTGGCTCGCCCTGTGGCAGGCCTACCTGCACTTCTATGAAACCGAGTTGGCCGATGAAGTCAGCCTCAGCACCTGGCAGCGCCTGCTCGACCCACGTGAGCCGACCCATTCGGCACTGGCCTGGGTCGATGGCAAGGCGGTGGGGATGGTCAACTTCATCTACCATCGTTCCAACTGGAGCATCGAAAACTCCTGCTACCTGCAGGACCTGTACGTGGACAGCTCGCAACGTGGCCTGGGCATTGGTCGCCAGCTGATCGAGCACGTCTACACCACAGCCAAGGCCGACAACTGCATCAAGGTCCACTGGCTGACCCACGACACCAATGCCACCGCCATCAGCCTGTATCAGCAGGTTGCCGAGCGCTCGGGCTTCATTCAATTCCGCAAAGGCTTGTAGGCCGAACATGACAGACGTATTGAACTGGAAACCCGCCGCAACGCCCGAGGCCGAGCCTATTGACGGCCGCTTCATCCGCCTGGAAAAGCTCGACCCGGCGCGCCATGGCGACGACCTCTGGGAAGTACTGCAAGGCCCAACCGCCGACCCGGTGCTGTGGGACTACCTGCCCTATGGCCCGTTCGCCGAACGTGCTGCCTTCGACCGTTGGCTGGAGGGCAACGCCGCGGGGCGCGACCCGCTGTTCTACACCGTCATCGACCGCCCCAGCGGCCAGGCCCAGGGCATTCTCAGCCTGATGTCGATCGTGCCCGACCACGGCCGCATCGAAATCGGCCACATCGCCTTCGGCGCCGCCATGCAGCGCACACCCAAGGGCACCGAGGCGGTGTACCTGCTGGGCAAGCTGGGCTTCGAACTGGGCAACCGCCGGCTGGAGTGGAAGTGCAACAACGCCAACGCGCGCTCCAAGCGCGCGGCTGAACGGTTCGGCTTCGTCTACGAAGGGGTGTTCCGCAAGCACCTGGTGGTGAAGGACCATAACCGCGATACGGCGTGGTATTCGATTACCGATGATGAATGGCCAGCAGTGGCTGCGGGGTTCGAACGGTGGTTGAGCGAGGAAAACCAGCAGCCGGGAGGCCAGGTAGAAACGCTTGAGGCATGCCGTAAAAGCTGACAAATGTGGCTGATCAGCTGGCCTCTTCGCGGGTAAACCCGCTCCCACAGGTTCACCACTGACCTCAAGGCTTGTGGAAATCCTGTGGGAGCGGGTTTACCCGCGAAGAGGCCAGCAAATACAGCACAAAAAAAGGGGAGCATCCGCTCCCCAGAGGTTAACCGCTTGTAGATGAGGGCTTATCTCAGCCTTCGATCTCGATCAGGATCTCACCCGGCGTCACGCGATCGCCCTTGGCCACATGGATGGCCACGACCTTGCCGGCGATGGCCGCCTGCACTTCGGTTTCCATCTTCATGGCCTCGGTGATCAGCACGGCCTGGCCAGCCTTGACCACGTCACCTTCCTTGACCAGTACATCGACGATGTTGCCTGGCATGTTGGTGCTGACGTGGCCTGGGTCGGTGGCTTGCTTGCGCTTGCTGCCGCCGCCGACGAACTCGTTGAGTGGCTCGAACACCACTTCTTCCGGCATGCCGTCGATCGACAGGTAGAAGTGGCGCTTGCCTTCGGACTTCACGCCAACGCCAGTGATGTCGACACGGTAGGTTTCGCCGTGCACGTCGATGACAAACTCGGTCGGGACGCCTTCACCGCCTGGCGCAGAAACGGCGCCAGCCTCTGGAATTGGCAACAACGCTTCCGGGGTAAGGGTGCCGGCTTCGCGCTCTTCGAGGAACTTGCGGCCAATGTCCGGGAACATGGCGAACGTCAGCACATCTTCTTCGCAACGGGCCAAGGCACCGATGTCGGCACGCAGCTTGGTCATCTCCGGCTTCAGCAGGTCGGCCGGGCGCACGTCGATCACTTCTTCGCTGCCGATGGCCTGGCGGCGCAGCTGCTCGTTGACCACACCCGGGGCCTTGCCGTAACCGCCTTGCAGGTACAGCTTCACTTCGTTGGTGATGGTCTTGTAGCGCTCGCCGGCCAGCACGTTGAAGAACGCCTGGGTACCAACGATCTGCGAGGTCGGCGTCACCAGCGGCGGGAAGCCGAGGTCTTCACGCACACGCGGGATCTCTGCCAGCACTTCGTTCATGCGGTTGAGCGCGCCCTGCTCTTTCAGCTGGTTGGCCAGGTTGGAAATCATGCCGCCCGGCACCTGGTTGACCTGCACGCGGGTGTCCACGGCGGTGAACTCGCTTTCGAACTGGTGGTACTTCTTGCGCACGGCGTAGAAGTACAAGCCGATTTCCTGCAGCAGCTCCAGGTCCAGGCCGGTGTCGAACTCGCTGCCCTTGAGCGCAGCAACCATCGACTCTGTACCTGGGTGGCTGGTGCCCCAGGCGAAGCTGGAGATCGCGGTGTCGATGTGGTCGGCGCCGTTTTCCACCGCTTTCAGCTGGCACATGGCGGCCAGGCCGGAAGTGTCGTGGGAGTGGATGAACACCGGCAGCGACTGCTCGGCCTTCAGCGCCTTGACCAGTTCACCCGCGGCGAATGGGGTCAGCAGGCCGGCCATGTCCTTGATTGCCACCGAGTCGCAACCCATGGCTTCCATCTGCTTGGCCTGGGCAACAAAGGCGTCGATGGTGTGCACAGGGCTGACCGTATAGGCGATGGTGCCCTGGGCGTGCTTGCCGGCGGCCTTGACCGCTTCGATGGCCACGCGCAGGTTACGCACGTCGTTCATGGCGTCGAAGATGCGGAACACATCGATGCCGTTTACCGCAGCCTTGGCGACAAAGGCCTTGACCACGTCGTCGCTGTAGTGGCGGTAGCCCAGCAGGTTCTGGCCGCGCAGCAGCATTTGCAGGCGGGTGTTGGGCAAGGCTGCGCGCAGCTTGCGCAGGCGCTCCCACGGGTCTTCCTTGAGGAAGCGCACGCAGGCGTCGAAGGTGGCGCCGCCCCAGACTTCCAGCGACCAGTAGCCGACTTTGTCGAGCTTGTCGCAGATCGGCAGCATGTCTTCGGTACGCATGCGGGTGGCCAGCAGGGACTGGTGGGCGTCGCGCAGGATCGTGTCGGTTACGTGAATTTTCTTGGACATTATAGGTTTCCTCACAGGCCTGCGTGGGCGGCGATGGCGGCGGCGATGGCCAGGGCCAGCTCTTCGGGTTTGCGCTTGATCGAGTAGTTGGTCAGCTCAGGGTGGCTTTCGACGAAGCTGGTATTGAACTGCCCGCTACGGAATTCCGGGTTGCGCAGGATTTCCTGGTAGTACGCGGCGGTGGTCTTCACCCCTTGCACGCGCATGTCATCCAGGGCTCGCAGGCCGCGGTCCATGGCCTCTTCCCAGGTCAACGCCCACACCACCAGTTTCAGGCACATGGAGTCGTAGAACGGCGGAATGGTGTAGCCGGTGTAGATCGCTGTATCGGTACGAACACCCGGGCCGCCGGGGGCGTAGTAACGGGTGATCTTGCCGAAGCTGGGCAGGAAGTTGTTCTTCGGGTCTTCCGCGTTGATGCGGAACTGCAACGCGTAACCGCGGTGCTGGATGTCTTCCTGCTTCACCGACAGCGGCAGGCCCGAGGCGATGCGAATCTGCTCACGGACAATGTCGATACCGGTGATTTCCTCGGTGATGGTGTGCTCCACCTGCACCCGGGTGTTCATTTCCATGAAGTACACCTCGCCATCGGCGAGCAGGAACTCCACGGTGCCGGCGTTCTCGTAGTTCACCGCCTTGGCCGCACGTACCGCCAGGTCGCCGATGTAGGCGCGCTGCTCGGGCGTGAGCTGGGGGCTTGGAGCAATTTCGATGAGCTTCTGGTTACGGCGCTGGATCGAGCAGTCGCGCTCGAACAGGTGCACCACGTTGCCGAAGCTGTCACCGAGGATCTGTGCCTCGATATGCTTGGGGTTGACGATGCACTTTTCCAGGAACACTTCGGCCGAGCCAAAGGCCTTGGTGGCCTCGGAAATCACCCGTGGGAAGTTCTGTTCCAGCTCTTCGCGGCTGTTGCAACGGCGAATACCGCGGCCGCCGCCACCGGAGGTGGCCTTGAGCATCACCGGGTAACCGATGCGCTCACCTTCGCTCAGGGCTTCATGAATATCGGCAACGTTGCCTTCGGTGCCCGGGGTTACCGGCACACCGGCGGCAATCATGGTGCGGCGCGCTTCGGTCTTGTCGCCCATGCCGCGAATGACGTTTGCGGCGGGGCCGATGAACTTGATCCCGCGCTCGGCGCAGATCTCTGCCAGTTCAGCGTTTTCCGACAGGAAGCCGTAGCCCGGGTGCAGGGCATCACAGCCGGTTTCCACAGCCAAGTTCACCAGCTTGCGCGGGTTCAGGTAACCGGCCAGCGGCTCGGCACCAATGCTGTGGGCTTCGTCGGCGCGCTTGACGTGCAATGCGTGCCGATCGGCGTCGGAATAGATCGCTACCGAGCGTATGCCCATCTCGGCGCAGGCACGCACGATCCGAACTGCGATTTCACCTCGGTTGGCGATCAGGATTTTTTTTATCACTGGAGTCTTCCCAAAGCCGTAGGAACAGTCGAGCCGGTTCTACCGGTCGGCGCGTGACCAGGCGTTGCTGGCCAGTCGCGTATTCACCCTAGCGCTGTAGGTCGATAAACAAAAATCAATATTTGTTAGAGGCAGCATTAGTAAAAGCTTATAGTGCAGTTACAAGGTGTTGCCGAAGGGCGTTGGAAAATGCGTAAGTCATTGATGCGTATGACTTTGCGTCAATTGCAGATCTTCAATGAGGTGTGCGATTTGCGCTCGTACAGCCGTGCGGCGGAGGAGATGTCGCTGACGCAACCCGCCGTTAGTCTACAGATCCGCCAGCTCGAGGAGCTGATCGGCCAGCCGCTGTTCGAGTACGTGGGCAAGAAGCTCTACCTGACCGAAGCGGCCGAAGCCCTGCAACGCGCCAGCCGCGACATCTTCGGGCGCCTCGAGAGCCTGGACATGCAGCTGTCGGACATGCAGGGCTCATTGCAGGGGCAGCTCAAACTGGCGATCGAGTCCAGCGCCAAGTACTTCGTGCCACACCTGTTCGCCGCCTTCAAGCAGCGTCACCCGGAGGTCAACCTGACCCTTACGGTGGTCAATCGCGCCCAGGCCATCCGCCGCCTTTCGGATAACCGCGACGACATCATCATCATGTCGATGGTGCCGCAGGACATGGGCCTGGAATTTCTGCCGTTCCTCAACAACCCGATCATCGCGGTGGCACCGCCCGAGCACCCGCTGTGCAAGCTGGACCAGCTGCGCCTTCAGGACCTGGAGCCTCATACCCTGCTGGTACGCGAACAAGGCTCAGGTACGCGCAAGGCCTGCGAGGAGTATTTCAAGGACAAGCGCGTGCATTTCACCCAGACCCTGGAGGTGGCCTCGGCCGATGCCCAGCGCGAGTGCGTGATCGCCGGCCTGGGGATTGCCCTGCTGACCCGCCATGCGGTCAACCTGGAACTGGCCACCGGTGCGCTGAAGGAGCTACCGGTGGAAGAGCTGCCGCTGTACCGCAGCTGGTGCGTGGTGCAGTCCAAGGCCAAGCGGCAGTCGCCGGTGGCCTTGGCGTTTCTGGCATTCATCCGCAGCGAACGTGCGCTGATCAGCGCGCTTGTTGAGCGTTTTTCGGGGAAGTTGCCGCTGAAGACTGCCACACTGTGAGTGCTTGCAACTCGGGATAATCCACCAGGTCGCGCAGCAGTTGACGTTGGTCGCAATAGGTCTCGATCGCGCGGCGATATTCCATGCGGCGCTGATCCTTTTCCTGCTGCTTGCGAGCTTTGGCGTTGGGTTGGTAGATACCGTCGTGGTCACGTGCCATTGCCTGTCTCCCAGATAGGATGCGGGAGTTTCAGACTGGCTTTGAAGGTTTACGGTTTGGCTGTGGAATGGTGACAAAACAGTTAAATCTGCTTCGCCTATGCAGGCCCTTTCGCGGGTAAACCCGCTCCCACAGGGAGAGCGCCGACTTCAAGAGGTGCGCAGTACCTGTGGGAGCGGGTTTACCCGCGAAAGGGCCTGCGCAGAAAGAAAATCAGTCGTCTGTAGCCTTGATCGACTTGGGCGACAAACGCAGGCTGCGCAAGCTACGCTTCACGCTTTTCAGGTGGTTGACCAGGCTCGGGCCGCGCGCCATGGCGACGCCCATGGCCAACACGTCGATTACCACCAGGTGAGCGATACGCGAGGTCAGCGGGGTGTAGATTTCGGTGTCTTCATGCACGTCGATTGCCAGGTTCACGGTCGACAGCTCGGCCAGCGGCGTCTGGCTTGGGCACAGGGTAATCAGGTTGGCACCGCTCTCACGCACCAGGTTGGCGGTAATCAGTAGGTCCTTGGAACGGCCCGACTGGGAAATGCACACCGCCACATCGCCAGGCCTCAAGGTTACTGCCGACATCGCCTGCATGTGCGGGTCGGAATACGCGGCCGCACTGAGCAGCAGGCGGAAGAACTTGTGCTGGGCGTCCGCCGCAACCGCGCCGGATGCACCAAAGCCATAGAACTCCACACGCTGCGCCTGGGCCATGGCGCTCACGGCCTGTTGCAGCGCATGCGGGTCGAGGTGCTCGCGCACTTCCATCAACGTATGCAGGGTGGTGTCGAAAATCTTCAGGCTGTAGTCGGCAACCGAGTCGTCTTCATGAATGGCGAACTGGCCAAAACTGGCCCCGGCGGCCAGGCTCTGCGCCAGTTTCAATTTCAGGTCCTGGAAGCCCGAGCAACCGATCGCCCGGCAGAAACGCACGATCGTCGGTTCACTGATACCCACGCTGTGCGCCAGGTCGGCCATCGAGCTGTGCATGACCGCAGCCGGGTCGAGCAGCACGTGGTCGGCCACTTTGAGTTCCGATTTGCGCAGCAGGTGGCGCGATTGGGCGATATGTTGCAACAGATTCACGGGCTGGACTCGGTTATGATCGACTGGCCGGGTTGTAGCTTTCTTGTAGTTATACTACATGGACGCCAACCCGCCCAGTTAAACGAACGTGGAGAGTGGCGGTTTGACTATTCCTTGCGACATTCTGGTGTTCGGTGGCACCGGCGATCTGGCCCTGCACAAACTCCTCCCGGCGCTCTATCACTTGTATCGCGAGGCGCGCCTGAACAACGCGGTACGCATCATCGCCCTCGCCCGCCGCAACATAAGCCGTAACGAATACCTCAAGCTCGCAGAACGCCATTGCCGAGCGCAGATTGCCCGCAATGACTTCGACGAAGACATATGGCAACGGTTTGCCGCGCGCCTCGACTACTTCCCCATGGATGCATCGCAAAGCGCCGACTTCGGCCGCCTGGCGCGCTACCTGGGCGAACCTGGCGGGCTGACGCGCATTTTCTACCTGGCCACCGCTCCCAACCTGTTCGTGCCGATTGCCAACCACCTGCGTAACGCAGGCCTGGCCGACCCCGAAGCGCGCATCGTGCTGGAGAAGCCGATTGGTCACTCGCTAGCCTCGGCCACCGCCATCAACGAAGCGATTGGCGCAGTGTTCGACGAAAACCAGGTATTTCGCATCGACCACTACCTGGGCAAGGAAACCGTGCAGAACCTCATGGCCCTGCGCTTCGCCAACGCCCTGTTGGAGCCGGTGTGGCGCAACAATCAGGTCGACCACGTACAGATCAGCGTTTGCGAAACCCTGGGGGTAGAGAACCGCGGCGCCTACTACGACCGCGCCGGGGCAACCCGTGACATGCTGCAAAACCACCTGTTGCAGCTGCTGTGCCTGGTGGCCATGGAGCCCCCTGCGCAGTTCGAGGCTGAAGCGGTGCGCGACGAAAAGGTGAAGATCCTGCGGGCCCTCAAACCCATCACCGGCCAGGACGTGCAGGACAAGACCGTGCGCGGTCAGTACGGTGCCGGGCACATCGGCGGCCAGGAGGTGCCGGCCTATTACTTCGAAAAGGACGTCGACAACGACAGCGATACCGAAACCTTCGTGGCCATCGAAGCGCACATCGACAACTGGCGCTGGGCAGGTGTGCCTTTCTACTTGCGCACCGGCAAGCGCATGGCGCGCCGCTCGTCGCAGATTGTCATCCAGTTCAAGCCGGTACCCCACGAGCTGTTCAGCGGTGGCCAGGTCAACCAGCTATTGATCCAGTTGCAGCCGGAGGAGCGCATCAGTCTGCGCATGATGACCAAAAGCCCAGGCAGGGGCATGCGGCTGGAACCGGTCGAGCTGGACCTGAACCTGGCTCAGGTGTTCAGCCAGACTCGCCGCTGGGAAGCTTACGAACGGCTGCTGCTGGACATCGTAGAGGGTGATTCGACACTGTTCATGCGCCGCGATGAAGTGGAGGCGGCCTGGCACTGGGTCGACCCGGTAATAAAGGGTTGGCAGGAGCACTTTCAGGCGCCCCGCCACTACGCCGCCGGCAGCAATGGCCCGGAACAGGCCGGCAGCCTGCTGGCCAGGCATGGTAGGCATTGGTACAGCTGAAGCGCTTCGCTCTGCTTTGCGGGTAGGTGCCGCAAGCAATCTGTCGTTCGGAAGGGGCATACCGCGCTTTCCAGGACAGGAGTTTTACCATGATCATCGACTGCAAAGACTGGCAAGCCCAGCACGACAAAATGCCACCAGGCACCCGCCTGCGGGTGAACGGGACCATCACCGTCAGCCATCCAGGCATAGTACCGGTACTGGTCAAGCGCAGAAAGCAGGACAGGTCCTTTGCACTGGCCCTGGAGCTTGAACTGCAGCAACAGGACGGTAACTTCATGCAGGTTGTCTGCGACAAGCAAGTGACGTTCGAAACGCAAGACGAGCACGGCCAGATCCCGAAGGTGGACATTATCCACGACGGTAAACTGATCGCCTGCATCACCGACATCGTGGAAACCCATTGATGTAGACGCGGCGGCCACTGCAAGCGCATCGCCTGTAGTGGCCGCTTTGTATGTTTGCCAGGGTGAATATTTATACAGTGCCATTTACCCTTCCCCTGCTGCGCCCTAGAATGGCCCGATGCACACAGATGACCTCTCCCTCCTGCTGAACTCCCTCAACGATGCTCAACGCCAGGCCGTCGCGGCCAAGCTCGGGCGTCAACTGGTGCTTGCTGGCGCCGGCTCCGGTAAAACCCGCGTGCTGGTGCACCGCATCGCCTGGCTGATCCAGGTGGAGCAGGCATCGCCGCATTCGATCCTGTCGGTGACCTTCACCAACAAGGCGGCGGCAGAAATGCGCCACCGGATCGAGCAACTGCTGGGGATCAACCCGGCAGGCATGTGGGTCGGCACCTTCCACGGCCTGGCCCATCGCCTGCTGCGGGCCCACTGGCAGGAAGCGCGGCTGGTGCAGAACTTCCAGATCCTCGACAGCGATGACCAGCAGCGCCTGATCAAGCGGGTCATGCGCGAGCTGGGCCTGGATGAGCAGAAGTGGCCGGCACGCCAGGCCCAGTGGTTCATCAACGGGCAGAAGGACGAAGGCCTGCGCCCGCAGCATATACAGGCTGGGGGCGACCTGTTCCTGGCGACCATGCGCGAGGTGTATACCGCCTACGAACAGGCCTGTGAGCGCGCCGGGGTCATCGACTTCTCCGAACTGTTGCTGCGCGCCCTGGACCTGTGGCGCGACCACCCGGGCCTGCTTGAGCACTACCAGCGGCGCTTCCAGCATGTGCTGGTAGACGAATTCCAGGATACCAACGCCGTGCAGTACGCCTGGCTGCGCCTGCTGGCGCGCGGTGGTGCCAGCCTGATGGCGGTGGGCGACGACGACCAGTCGATCTACGGCTGGCGCGGTGCCAAGATCGAGAACATCCACCAGTACACGGCCGACTTCCCCGACGCCGAAATGATCCGGCTGGAGCAGAACTACCGCTCCACCGGCGGCATCCTCAAGGCCGCCAACGCGCTGATCGTCAACAACACCGGGCGCCTGGGCAAAGAACTGTGGACCGACATGGGCGAAGGCGAACCGCTGACCCTGTACGCGGCCTACAATGAGCACGACGAAGCGCGCTACGTGGTGGAAACCATCGAAAGCCTGGTCAAGCAGGGCAATGCGCGTAACGAAATCGCCATTCTGTACCGTTCCAACGCCCAGTCGCGGGTGCTGGAAGAGGCCCTGCTGCGCGAGCGTATCCCCTACCGCATCTATGGTGGCCAGCGCTTCTTCGAACGCGCCGAAATCAAGAACGCCATGGCTTACCTGCGGCTGATCGAAGGGCGTGGCAACGACGCGGCCCTGGAGCGGGTGATCAACGTGCCGCCACGCGGCATTGGCGAGAAAACCGTCGAAGCCATCCGTGAGCATGCCCGCCACAGCCAGCTGTCGATGTGGGAAGCCATGTGCCAGCTGCTGGCGGCCAAGGCCATGAAGGGCCGCGCCGCCAGCGCCCTGGGTGCCTTCATCGAGCTGATCGAGGGGTTGGCTGCCAAGGTCACGGACATGCCCCTGCATACCATGACCCAGACCACCATCGAACAGTCCGGGCTGATCACCTATCACCAGGAAGAAAAGGGTGAAAAGGGCCAGGCACGGGTAGAAAACCTTGAGGAACTGGTGAGCGCGGCGCGCAACTTCGAGTCCACCGACGAAGACGCCGATCTCTCGCCGCTCTCGGCCTTCCTCGGCCATGCCTCGCTCGAAGCCGGCGATACCCAGGCCGACGAGCATGAGGACAGCGTCCAGCTGATGACCTTGCACAGCGCCAAGGGCCTGGAGTTCCCGTATGTGTTCCTGGTGGGTATGGAAGAAGGCCTGTTCCCGCACAAGATGAGCCTGGAAGAGCCCGGCCGCCTGGAAGAGGAACGCCGCCTGGCCTATGTCGGGATTACCCGCGCCATGCGCCAACTGGTCATGACCTACGCCGAAACACGTCGCCTGTATGGCAGCGAGACCTACAACAAGGTGTCGCGTTTCGTACGTGAAATTCCGGCCGGCCTGATTCAGGAAGTGCGCCTGTCCAACAGCGTCAGCCGCCCGTTCAGTGGGGCCAAGACGGCCACCAACAGCAACCTGTTCGCCAATGCCAATATTCCGCAGACAGCGTTCAACCTCGGTCAGCGTGTGCAACATGCGGTGTTTGGCGAAGGCGTGATCCTCAACTTCGAGGGTTCGGGCGCCCAGGCACGGGTGCAGGTGAACTTTGCCGAAGGCAGCAAGTGGCTGATGCTGGGGTACGCCAAGCTCGAAGCCATCTGAAGACCAAGGCCGCCCTGCCGGGGGGCCTTGTAACATTCAGGCAAAAGCTCGAAACACTATGTCGCTGGTCATGTGCCCGGGAACCTGTGCACCATGACGCGCGTGCAAACCACAACAGGGGATATCCCACTTATGCAACGTTTTCTTAGCATCGCACTGGCGCTCTGCGTCGGCCTGACGCTGAGCCTGGACGCCAACGCCAAGCGTTTCGGCGGCGGCAAGAGCTCGGGCTCCGCGCCTATCCACCAGACCCGCCAGGCTACGCCAACCACGCCTGCCGCCGCACCGGCTGCCGCACCTGGTCGTGCAGCTCCGGCCGCCAGCGGTGCTTCGCGCTGGCTGGGCCCACTGGCCGGCCTCGCCGCCGGTGGCCTGCTGGCGTCCATGTTCATGGGCGACGGTTTCGAGGGCTTCCAGATCATGGACTTCCTGATCGTGGCGCTCATCGCCTTCCTGGTGTTCCGCTTCATTGCCGCACGCCGCCGCCAGCAGCAGCCGCAAATGGCCATGCCAGGCCATGCGCCGATGCAGCGTGAAGCTCACAACCAGCCGGCACAGCCATCGGTGTTTGGTGGTTCGGCTGCACCTGCCGCCGCTGCCCCGGTGATCAACGCCCCGGCCTGGTTCAACGAGCAAAGCTTCCTGGCTGCTGCCCGTAACCACTTCCAGTCGCTGCAGCAGCACTGGGATGCCAACGAAATGGACAAGATCACCGAGTTCGTCACCCCGCAAATGCTCGAGTTCCTCAAGCGTGAGCGTGCTGAACTGGGTGACGGCTTCCAGTCCACCTACATCGACAACCTCGAAGTACAGCTGGACGGTATCGACGACCGAGCCGACCGTACCGACGCCACCCTGACCTTCCGTGGCGTGTCGAAGAACTCGCGCTTCGACCAGGGCGAAGTGTTCAGCGAAAGCTGGCACATGGTTCGCGCCCCAGGCGAGAACCAGCCTTGGCTGGTCGCCGGTATCCGTCAAAACGGCTAACCGCAGCGTGCTGTACAAAAAAACCCCGGGCCTGCCCCGGGGTTTTTGCTTTTGCCAGAGTGGCCTACTAGGGTATAACGCGCAGCGTTGTCATCTAGGTCAGAGGAAGTGAACCGTGGAAGAAGTGATCGAACAACTCCGTGAAGCCAATCAGCCAGTGCCGGTGCCCCTGGAGCTTCCCGACGAGGACCAGTTGGTCGAAATCGAAGAAGAGCTGTTCATCAACATACCCTTCGTGTTCAAAGAGTTTCTACTGACCGTCAGCGACGTGGTGTATGGCTCGCTGGAGCCGGTGACTGTCACCGACCCACAATCGCACACCTACCTGCCCGACGTCGCCGCCAACGCCTGGGATGCCGGCGTGCCGCGCGACCTGATTCCGCTGTGCCAGGACGGCGACAACTACTACTGCGTCGAAGAAGACGGCACCGTGGTGCTGTGGGATGCGGAAGAGGAAATCGCCGGTGAAGAGAGCTGGGAGTCGGTGTGGCACTGGGCGCGGGATGTGTGGCTGGAGAGCTGATCCCCCCATTGCCTGCGTTACCACGATCCCTGTAGGAGCAGCCTTGCGCTGCGAAGAGGCCATTGCAGCCGCAGATAGTCGTTAGCCTTACCGGCCTCTTCGCAGCACAAGGCTGCTCCTACAAGTGATGTGTGATGTGCAAGAAAGTTGCTCCCACCAAGCCCGTTCACAGCCTGCAGCTGTAAAATTTATGGCTTAGTGCCACCACCCTGATTAAAATCGCCAGGCTTTCTGCGCCTGGCGACATTGCTACCGCTCCATCCCCTCGGACGACGATGAAATCTTGCGCAGGGAGCATTGCTCCCTTCAGTGCGTATTCTCGCGACTGTTTTCCAGCGTCTCCAGCAAGGCAATCTGCATGCGCGTGTGCACGCGGATGAACCAGCGCCACAACAAGGCCACCACCACTGCGGCCACCACGGCAATGACCAACAGCAACTCGCTGGTGGGCAGAATGCTCGCCGACAATGCCGACAGCAGCAGGAAAATCACCAGCAGTGACAACAGCGGAATAACTTCGGCGATCACGCGGCGTACACGCTGGGTATGCCGCCCGGCCATTTCCGCCTTCACGCCCATTTCTGCCAGCAGCATCGACAGCGCCTTGAGCTTGCGATAGGCAGCGATCAGGAATGGCAGCGACAGCAACAACGCCGCCCCCCAGATCATCGCCTTCTGCTGGCTGACATCGCCGACCCACTCACTGAGCCAGTTGCCGATACGCCCTGCAAAGTAACCACCACTGAAGAAGATGGCGATCACCAGCGCCAGGTTCACCCCCACCTGCAACAGGATGCGCCGGATCATTGCGGCCAGCATGGCGCTCTCGCCCTGCGGCTGGATGTTGCGCAACCACTCGCCATACAACGAAAGCACCCGCGCCAGGCGGCTGGGCACCACATTGCCAAGCTTTTGCGACAGCGGGTCGGCCGCACGGATCAGGTAAGGCGTCAACAGCGTGGTGATGGCCGATACTGCGACCGCCACCGGGTACAGGAAGTCGCTGGTCACCTGCAGCGTCATGCCCAGCGCCGCGATGATGAAGGAAAACTCGCCAATCTGCGAAAGGCCCATGCCCACCCGCAGCGACGTGCGCCCGTCATTACCGGCAATGAACGCCCCCATGCCACAGGAGAGCATCTTGCCCAGTACCACCGCCAAGGTAATGACCACGATCGGCCAGGCGTAATCGACGAGTACCTGAGGGTCGATCATCAGGCCGATGGCGACGAAGAAGATGGCGCTGAACAGGTCACGTACCGGCTCGATCAGGCGTTCGATCTTCAGCAACTGACGCGATTCGGCCATGATCGCGCCAATCAGGAAGGCGCCCAGCACCATGCTGTATTCCAGCTTCACCACCAACAGGCAGAAGCCGAAGCACAGGCCAAGCACGGTAATCAGCAGCATTTCGTTGCTTTCGAACTTGGCCACATAGGCCAGCAGCCGCGGCACCAGCAGAATGCCGATGACCAAGGCAACGATCATGAACAGCGACAATTTTCCTACGGTGGAGAACACTTCCCCCGAGCTGACCGAGCCGCTGACAGCAATGCCTGACAGCAGGGCGATAATGCCGATGCCGAGGATGTCCTCCACGATCAGTACGCCGAAGATCAGCTGGGCGAAGCGCTCGTTCTTCATCTTCAGGTCGTTCAGTGCCTTGACGATGATGGTGGTCGAGGAAATGGCCAGGATCGCGCCGAGGAACAGTGAATCCATGGTGCTCCAGCCGAACCAGCGGCCGATCTCGAAACCGATCCAGATCATCAGCACGATTTCCAGGAACGCCGCGATGAACGCCGTGGCGCCCACCTTGAACAGCTTGCGCAGGCTGAATTCGAGCCCCAGGCAGAACATCAGGAAGATCACCCCCAGTTCGGCAAGGATCTTGATAGTCTCTTCGTCATGGATCAGGCCGAATGGCGGGGTGTGCGGGCCGATGATGAAGCCGGCGACAATGTAGCCCAGCACCACCGGCTGCTTGAGGCGGTGAAAAACAATGGTGACCACGCCAGCGACCATCATGATGACTGCCAGGTCCTGGATGAAGCTGATGGCATGCATGGCGTGATACTCCTTTTCTCGTCTTTTTATGGATGCCTGGGCAGACCGCTCCTCTGCCAAGGCAAACCTGAGCGAGCAGCAAGTACATACTGTATTGAGTGCAGGAAAGCCCATGGTGCATGGGCGTACTCAGGTTAACATCGCGCCTCGCCGCAAATAGCCGGTGCAATATGCAGAAACAGATCGGCTGGAAAAGCGCCGCTGATGGCATGATCAGCGTGACGATGGCGCGTCAGGCAACGTCCCGTATTCGTACGGCAAATTCAAAAGAGGGGAACAGAAGTGTCAGCAGATAACGCCCTCCATTCGCCCGATTCAGCGCAACCTCACCGTGAGCACACTATGGAACCTGGAAACGCCCAGCTGAGCATGACCGTCCTGATGACCCCGGACATGGCCAACTTTTCTGGCAACGTACATGGCGGCACCTTGCTCAAGTACCTCGACGAAGTGGCCTACGCGTGCGCCAGCCGCTATGCCGGCAGCTATGTGGTGACCCTGTCGGTCGACCAGGTGATTTTCCGCGAGCCCGTGCACGTGGGTGAACTGGTGACCTTCCTGGCGTCGGTCAACTACACCGGCAACACCTCGATGGAAGTCGGCATCAAAGTGGTGACCGAGAACATCCGCGAGCGCTCGGTGCGTCATTCCAACAGCTGCTTCTTCACCATGGTCGCAGTCGATGACAACCGCCGCCCGGTGCCGGTGCCGCCGCGCCAGCCGCACAGCAGCGAAGAAAAACGCCGCTTCCTGCAAGGCCAGCAGCGCCGCCAGATCCGCCAAGAGCTGGAGAAGCGCTACCAAGACCTGAAAACCGACGCGATCTAAAACGCCAGCAACTGCGCCTCAAAGCGCACCCGCGGGTGGGCGATGCGGTCCTGGGCCCGTACCAGCTGCAGTTCGTAGCTGGCACAGGCCTGGGTTTCCAGCAGCACCTCATGCACGGCTGCAGCCGTGAATTCGAACGCCTGCACCCAGCTGTCGCCGAGCAGCACGCGGGCCAGGAACAAGCCTGAGGTCAGGTCACCCACCCCCACCGGCTGGCGCGGGAACGCCAGCAGCGGGCGGCGCAGGTGCCAGCTGTGCTCGGCGGTCACCAGCAGCATTTCGAACTGGTCTTCGGCCCGCCCGGGGTAAACCAGGTGTTTGACCAGTACCACCTGCGGCCCACGCTGCAACAGGCTGCGCGCCATGCCCACGCAATCCTCCAGCGATTGCGCGCGGCGCCCACAGAAGCTGTCCAGCTCCAGCTGGTTGGGGCACAGGATGTCGGCCCGCGCCGCCGCCTCGTCGAGCAGGAACTCGCTGACTTCCTGTGGCACGATGCAGCCCTTCTCCGGGTGCCCCATGACCGGGTCACACAAGTACAAAGCCTTGGGGTTTACCGCCCTGATCCGCTCGACACCCGCCAGAATAGCCCGCCCCTGCTCGGCACTGCCAAGGTAGCCAGAAAGCACCGCATCGCAGTGACCCAGTTCGCCAATGTTGGAAATACCTTCCACCAATGCAGGAATTTGCGCCGGGGCAAGCACTTCACCCGCCCACTGGCCATACTGTGTGTGATTGGAGAACTGCACGGTATTGAGTGGCCAGACATTGACCCCGATACGCTGCATGGGAAACACCGCGGCGCTGTTGCCGGCGTGGCCGAACACCACATGGGACTGGATGGCGAGCAGGTGCGGGGTACGTTTCATGCGGGGGTTTCCAAAGCTGTTTCAAGGATTGTGCGCAGCGCAGTATGAACTCGATTGCCACCTGTACGACAGGCCAGGGACGCAGTTAAGCTGGATCTACCTGTTTGGAGCATATGCAAATGTTGACCCTGGAGAATGTCTTCGTCCTGATGCTGTTAGCCACGGCAGGCGGCTGGTTGTGGCACAACCATGGGTTGCGCGAAAAAGCCCTTGAACGGGTCAAACAGCACTGCGCCAAGCTCGACCTCGAGCTGCTCGACGATGCCGTCGCACTCAAGCGCATCGCCTTTGTCCGTGATGCCAATGGCCGCAAGCGCCTGGCACGCGTCTATGCCTTCGAATTCACCGTTACCGGCGAGCAACGCCACCCCGGTACCGTGACCCAGTTTGGCGCGCACAGCGTGCAGATCGAGCTGGCGCCCTACCCGTTCGAAATCAAGACCCCGCCACGCACCGACAATGTCATCGAGATGCAGCAGTGGCGCCAGGAGCACAATCGCTGGCGCAATTGATCAGCTGACGCGGCATTCGCTCAACCCCGCTTGCAGTGTGGGTTGCGATTGCGGCTGATCAAAAATCAGCTCGATACGGCTATCCCTTCGCCATTTACTGGGCTGCCACATCGGCATGTCACCCTTGAGCCCATTGAATGACAGCCAACCTTCCACGCTGTGGATAACCCCTTTCGCACGCCGCCATGGCAAGGTCCCCAAGAACGCCTGTAGGCGCTGTGGATAAAACTGCTGTGCGGGATGCCAGCGCCAGCCAATGCTCCAACCTCCCTCCCCCTCCTGGGCAAGACAGATCGGCTGGCTGGGGTCTGTCCACAATATTGTTGGGGGACCCTGAAGATTGTCGACAATCTGGTTTTCCTCAAACGGGCTGTCGACAATCTTTACCAGGGCGCCAGGAAGGCATGAGAGCGGCACCTGGCCCTGTACCGACCACATCACATTCTTGTCGTTAAATTTATTAGTTATCAACAACTTAGATTTTTCATCCACAGCCTCTGCCTTGTTGAAAACCACGTATTCAGACGCGTTGAAAGCCTGCTGTTGTGCCTCCGGAAGCGGCTCGTTTCGCACCATGGATTGCGCATCGACAACCATCAACAACGGCTGAATTGTCAGCACTCCAGCCCACGGAGCCTGCTTCAGCTGAGCAAGCAGCTGCAGCGGGTGGCCCAGGCCAGACGGCTCGATAAACAGCCGGTCAGGCCGGGATTTGCGCAACAACCGGCCCAGGCCCACCTGAAACGGCATGCCGTTGACACAACACAGGCAGCCGCCTGCAACCTCGCCGATGGCGATGCCATCTTCGTCGCGGCTGAGCAAGGCCGCATCCAGGCCAACCAGGCCGAATTCGTTGATCAATACCGCCCAGCGTTCGTTGGCCGGGCGCTGGGCAAGCAGATGGCGGATCAGGGTGGTCTTGCCGGCCCCCAGTGGGCCAGCAATTACATGGGTGGGAATGTTCTGCAGCATGGGATGGCTTCAGGCGGGGTGATGGCTCACTATGCGCCGTCAGGCTAGCCAGTCAAGGCTGAGCAGCAGGCGCCCTTGCTGGCCCGAGGGCGAGCGGTGCACAAGCCCTGCACCTTCGTTGCCCTGCCACTTCTCGCCCTTGAGTACAGCCACTTCACCGACGTGCAGTTTCTGAATGTTATCCACAGGCACTTGAGCTGTGTGTAACTCCCCGCGCCGGCTTTCCTGCTCTCGCAACCACTCGCTACCCGGGCCCGCATAGGTGGTGAGCAATCGCAACGGCACGTTATCCACATGGAAGCGCGGGCACATGGGCCCGGTCAGCACCCGCAGGCGTAAACCGACCCGCCGCGCGCCAACCAGGCAGGTATAGGCCGCCACCAGCCAGGCTACATCGGCCACGAATGCTTCGTAACCGTGGAAGTCTGCCGCTTCGCGTAGCAAATCCGACAAAACCGGCATCTGCTGCTCGTCCACATCGATTACCCACTGATCTGCCAGGGGTTGCCCAAGGCTGACAACCAGCTCGGCAAAATCCTCCAGCTGTGGCGGCAAGCGCCGGCGCCAGACCGCCAGGTTCACGCCGTCCTGCAGCACGTCGGTCAACACCAGCGGCGTTTCGCCAAATACCTGAAAGATATCCACAGGCTTGAGCGCCTGGTTCATGCTGCTGCCTCCTCGTGCCAAGGGCCAAATGGATCGGGCAGACGCCACCAACCCATAGGCCCCAACTCCATTTCTTCATCCGTCAACAAGCACGCCTCAAGCTCTGTGGATAACTTTTTGAAGTCGATATTCTGACCAATGAACACCAATTCCTGCCGGCAGTCACCGGTTTCGGCGTGCCAGTGTTTCAAGATATCGGCAGTGTTATCCACATCCTGCGGCCACTGCTCGCGCGGCACGAAACGCCACCAACGGCCCGCCAGGCCGTGACGCATCATGCCACCTGCCTGGGACCAGCTACCGGCTTCCTGGTACTTGCTGGCCAACCAGAAAAAACCCTTCGAACGCAGCAGCCGACCATTACTCCAGGGCATGTGGATAAAGTCGAAGAAGCGTTGGGGATGAAGTGGCCTCCGCGCCTGCCAGGTCGTGGCCGCGATGCCGTACTCTTCAGTCTCCGGCACATGCTCGCCGCGCAATTCTTGCAACCAGCCAGGCGCTTGAGCAGCCTGGTCGAAGTCGAACAGGCCAGTGTCCAGGATGCGCGCCAGCGGCACCTGGCCCATGACCATGGGCACGATCTGCGCCCGGGCGTTGAGGCTACGCAAAATGGCCATGAGTTCTTCACGCTCGTGCTGGCTGATCAGGTCGATCTTGCTCAACAACAGCACATCGGCGAACTCCACCTGTTCGATCAACAGGTCGCTGATCGAGCGCTCGTCCTCTTCGCCCAAGGTTTCGCCACGGCTGGCCAGGCTGTCTGCTGCCTGGTAATCGCGTAAAAAATTCAGGCCATCGACCACGGTGACCATGGTGTCCAACCGCGCCATATCGGAAAGGCTGCGGCCCTGCTCGTCGCGAAACGTGAACGTCTCGGCAACCGGCAGCGGCTCCGAGATACCCGTGGACTCAATGAGCAAATAATCGAAGCGGCCTTCCTCGGCCAGCCGCGCCACCTCTTCGAGCAGGTCTTCACGCAGTGTGCAGCAGATGCAGCCGTTGCTCATCTCGACCAGTTTCTCTTCAGCGCGGTTGAGGCTGACGTTGCGCTGCACCTCGCTGGCGTCGATGTTGATTTCACTCATGTCGTTGACGATGACCGCGACCCGCAGGTTGTCGCGGTTACGCAGCACATGGTTAAGCAAGGTGCTCTTGCCGGCGCCAAGGAAGCCGGACAGCACGGTGACAGGGAGACGATTGGACATGGCGAAACCTCTTCAGGCGAGCGCATTCGAAACGATGCATTGCACAATGTTATAAAGTAACAATACAATTTCGCCAAGCCGTTCTCGACGGACGAGTATTCACCGGGGATGAAAAATGAACCTGCTGCGCGCCATGGTGTTGCTGTTGCTCGCCATGCCTACTTCGCTGTTCGCCATGCCAAAGAACAGCCCATTAGCGATGTGTACACGCAGCGCGACACTGCTTGCCTGCCAGGACGGAAATGGCAGTTCTTACAGCGTGCGCAGCGAAGGCAGTACGTTCTACCTGCGGGGCTACGACTTCAGCAGCCGGCGCCTGTGGGCACAAACCAACAGCCGCTATGGCACGTTGACCTTTTTTACCGGCCTGGCCAGCGATGGCGAAGCCTGGGTGGGTTACAGCCGTCGAGTTGGCTGGACCACCCTGAACCGCGTATCCAGCTCCAGTGGGCAGCGCTTCAAGCTGCATTGCAGCTTGATCGGCGGTTGCCACTGATTGCCCCTTTTCGTTTGGAAAGCCAGATGACCCAGCTCAAGCTCCCCGACATCGCAGCACAAACCCTGGAGTACACCTTGCCTTTGGACTGGGTGGGCATGTGCGGGATTGCCTTGCCTGTGCAATTCGAAGGGCGCACCGCAGCCGCCAAAATCGATGCAGGGGTAAGCCTGGTAGACGGCAGTTCACGCGGTATCCATATGTCGCGACTTTACCTTGCCCTTGAGACATTGGAGCACCAGCCCCTCACTCCACTAGCAATCAGACAGCTACTGGCTGAGTTCCTGAGCAGCCATGAAGGCCTTTCTTCGGCAGCCTACCTGCGCCTGCGGTTTGAGCATCTGCTGAAAAGGCCGGCCTTGATCAGCCCCTTGGCAGGCTGGAAAAGCTACGCCGCTACGGTCGATGCACGGATAGAAAACGAAATGTTCCACGTGGAACTATCTGTTTCCGTACCTTACTCCTCTACCTGTCCATGCTCGGCTGCGCTTGCACGCCAGATGATCCAACAGCAGTTCCTGGACGACTTCAGCGAAGACCAAGTCGATAAATCTGCAGTAATGCAGTGGCTTGGCAGTGCCGCAGGTATTGTGGCGACGCCGCACAGCCAACGAAGTACCGCACACATTCAGGTAAGGCTGCGCAGCAATGAGCACGTATTACCCATCACCGAATTGATCGATTGCATTGAGGCAAGCTTGGGGACCGCTGTGCAGACCGCTGTAAAGCGTGCGGACGAGCAAGCGTTCGCCTTGGCCAACGGGCAGAACCTGATGTTCTGTGAAGACGCCGCACGACGCCTGCACAAGGCGCTACGGCAACTGGAATGGAGCACGGCCTTCAAGCTGCGCGTGGAGCATGCAGAAAGCCTGCATGCCCACGACGCCGTCGCCACCAGCCAATGGCAATGGGACGTCAGCTGCGCGGTTTGACCGTGCCACAGTCATTGCCCAGCCACACCGCACGGGTGTTCATGCTGCCTTGCTGCTGTACACCCGAAGCGTTGAAGGTACCACTGACCTGCGTGGTGAATTCCCGGTCACTGAGGAAGGTGGCCTGGCCAGTGCCCTGTGCCTTGGGGCAGCTGAACTGGAACTTCCAAACATTACCGGTACGGTCGGTGATCTTCTGGGTGCAGCCTGACTTCGGGTCCTGCAGTGGGATGTCGTTGGTTGCCACCTGCTCTGGCGTCAGGCACGAACGCACGCCGTTGCCACCGACCGTCACCCCTTGTTTGGCCAACACCCCTTCCATCATCGCGCGCTGCTCTGGCGGCAGGTTTTTCAACTGACCGAGCATGAACTGCATGTCGGGTAGCGGCTTGCCATCGACCTGCATGTTGCTGGTGGTCAGCTCCCACAAACCTGGTTGCAGCACCTGCGCATGCACCAGCGGGCTGCTCGCAGCCAGGGCCAACGCCAACAGTGGTAGACGAATCTTCATGGACGATCGCTCCTGAAAAAACCGGCCAAGCGGGCCGGGCTCAACCTTGGACGCCAAATCCACCTTCAGGTTGCAAGGCGGACCGGGAACGTGTTCTGTTAGCTCAAGTGTACTCGGCAAGCAGGATGCATATGGACTACCACAGCCCCTACTTTTTTGGTTACCTACTCGGACTGATTCACCTACTGGGTATCGTCGCCGCACTGCACGCGATCTTCACCGTGCGTACCGCCCAAGGCGCAATCGCCTGGGCCATGCCGTTGGTCTTCATCCCCTACCTTACCTTGATCCCCTACCTGGTCTTCGGCGCTCGCTCGTTCTATGCCTACATCAAGGCCAGGCGCCAGGCCAACCAGGAAATGCACGTGGCCATGGCCAGTCTCAACTGGCGGCCCTGGGTGGAAGAAGCCCTGACCGCCCGTGAATCAGAAAGCTATGCAGCCCTGCGCGCAATGCCAAAACTGGGGCGCATGCCCTGCCTGGCGAATAACCAGGTGAAGTTGCTGATCGATGGCAAAGCCACGTTCGATGCCATCTTCGCCGCCATCGACAAAGCCCGCGACGTGGTGCTGGTGCAGTTCTTCATCATCCATGACGACACCCTCGGTAAGGCATTACAGCAGCTTCTGCTACGCAAGGCTGCCGAAGGGGTGCAGGTGTTCGTGCTGTATGACCGCGTTGGCAGCCATGCCTTGCCAGCCAGATACAGCCAGCAGCTGCGCGACGGTGGTGTACAGATTCATGCCTTCGCCACTCGCCGCGGATGGTTCAACCGCTTCCAGGTTAACTTCCGCAACCATCGCAAGATCGTGGTAGTGGACGGCCTGCTGGGTTTCATTGGTGGGCACAACGTAGGTGACGAATACCTCGGTGAGCACCCGAAGCTTTCCCCCTGGCGCGACACCCATGTACAGATCAGCGGGCCGGTGCTGGCCTGCCTGCAGGAGTCGTTCGCCGAGGATTGGTACTGGGCCACGCGCCAGCTGCCGCCGCTGATCCTGCCAGATACCTACCCAGATAACGGGGTGCTATGCCAGGCCTTGGCCAGCGGCCCGGCCGACCCGCAGGAAACCTGCTCGCTGTTCTTCCTCGAAGCAATTCATTCCGCTACCCGACGGGTGTGGATCACCAGCCCTTACTTCATCCCTGACGAGGCGGTGTTCGCCGCCTTGCGCCTGGCGGTACTGCGTGGGGTCGATGTGCGAGTGCTGATCCCGTCACGGCCAGACCACCGGGTGGTCTATGCCGCCTCCAGCCTGTTCGCCTTCGAAGCGGTGCGCGCGGGTATACGCATGTTCCGCTATCAGCCGGGCTTTCTGCATCAGAAGGTGGTGCTGGTGGATGATGATGTCAGCGCGATCGGCAGTGCCAACCTGGACAACCGCTCTTTCCGTCTGAACTTCGAGATCACCCTGCTGACCGTCGACCGCAGCTTCGCCGACCAGGTGGAGAAGATGCTGATCAATGACTTTGAACAGTCGCGGGAAATCACTGCAGAGGACAGCCAAGACACTCATCGACTGCAGCAATTGGGGATGCGGATTGCACGGCTGATTTCGCCAATCCTTTAAGCTAAGCAGTCTGAGTGTGGGAGCGGGCCCTTTCGCGACACAAGGCCGCTCCCATCAAATCCGCATCTACATGCTTAGCGATATAGATCTTCGCGCGTCCAGGGCAGGTCATGGTGCCCATCGGCGTATGGCTTCACCGCCAATATCTGGTGCAGGTTGATCCAGCCCTTCTCAAAGGCATACGCACACCCTGCGAGGTACAGGCGCCAGATGCGCAGGGTCTTTTCCGGCACCAGCGCTGCCGCCTTGTGCAACTGGTTCTCAAGATTTGCGCTCCAGTGATGCAAGGTCTTGGCGTAGTGCAGGCGCAGGCTTTCCACGTCTACCACCTCCAGCCCCGCTTCACAGATGTTGGCGCTGATCATCGACAGGTGAGGTAGCTCGCCATGGGGGAACACGTAGCGGTCGATGAACTCACCTGCACCACGCCCAACCGGGCGGCCATCGATGTGCTTGGCGGTGATACCGTGGTTCATCACCAGCCCCCCTTCCCTCACGGCGCCGAACAACTTCTGGCAATACAGCGCCAGGTTGGCATGCCCCACATGCTCGAACATGCCAACGCTGACAACCTTGTCGAAGCGGCCATCCTGAGGCAGGTCTCGGTAGTCGAGAATCTGCAGGTCGACCTTGTCGGCCAAGCCTTCGGCCTTGACTCTCTGCCGGCCAAGCTTGAGCTGCTCCTTGCTCAAGGTGATGCCGAATACCTTGGCGTCATATTCACGTGCAGCGAAGCGCGCAAGCCCACCCCAACCACAGCCAACGTCCAGCAGGTAGTCGCCGGCATTCAAGCGCAACTTGCGACACAGGTGGTCGAACTTGTCCTGCTGCGCCTGATCGAGCGTGTTATCAGGCTCGCGAAAGTAAGCGCACGAATAGGCCATGTCCTGGTCCAGCCACAGCCGGTAGAACGCGTTGGAAACATCATAGTGGTAGGAGATGGCTTCGGCGTCAGTGCTCTTGTCATGGGCAAGCCGCGGCGGCGAAGCATGGTCGTCATCAGCCAGCAGCGCCTCGCTCAGCTCATCGCATACGCGGATGGCTTCACCGATATCGCCTTCCAGCTCCAGCTTGCCTTCGACGAATGCGGTGCCCAACTGCTCAAGACTCGGGTGCGTCAACTGGCTGATCAACTGTGGCTCTTTGACCAGAATGGTGACCTGCGGGCTGGGCCCGAGATCAAATTGGTTACCGTCCCACAATTTCAGCCGCAGCGGCAGACGCAGGCTCTGCAGTGCAGGTGGAAGTTGCGCGAGCATGAACAACCCTCCTATCCGTGTTTGGCCACGACGCCTGATATTTCGAACGTCGCCGGATCAGAGTAGTTCATTGGTGGGAGGTTTCCTCTAAACGAGACCAAGGTCTAGAACCAACTGATCTTATCCACACAGCAGATTGTATACAATTCCCCCGTCTCAGCTTAACCTTGTGCCCCTCTCGCGCTTCTACATCCTGGAGTTGAACCCATGAAATCCTATGACGTGGTGATCATCGGCGGTGGCCCTGGCGGCTACAACGCAGCCATCCGCGCTGGCCAGCTGGGCCTGAGCGTTGCCTGCGTGGAAGGCCGCTCGACCTTGGGCGGCACTTGTTTGAACGTGGGCTGCATGCCCTCCAAGGCACTGTTGCATGCGTCCGAGCTGTACGAGGCCGCCAGCGGTGAAGAGTTCGCCCACCTCGGTATCGAAGTCAAGCCCACCCTCAACCTCGCCCAGATGATGAAACAGAAGGACGAGAGCGTGACCGGCCTGACCAAGGGCATCGAATACCTGTTCCGCAAGAACAAGGTCGACTGGATCAAGGGTTGGGGCCGCCTGGACGGCGTCGGCAAGGTTGTGGTCAAGGCTGAAGATGGCAGCGAAACGGCGCTGCAAGCCAAGGACGTGGTCATCGCCACCGGCTCCGAGCCCACTCCTCTGCCGGGCGTGACAATCGACAACCAGCGCATCATCGACTCGACCGGCGCACTGTCGCTGCCGCAAGTGCCCAAGCACCTGGTCGTCATCGGTGCCGGCGTGATCGGCCTTGAGCTGGGTTCCGTCTGGCGCCGCCTGGGCAGCCAGGTCACCGTTATCGAATACCTCGATCGCATCTGCCCAGGTACCGACACGGAAACCGCCAAGACCCTGCAAAAGGCACTCGCCAAGCAAGGCATGGTGTTCAAGCTGGGCAGCAAAGTGACCCAAGCCACAGCAAGTGCCGATGGCGTGAGCCTGACGCTGGAACCCGCTGCCGGCGGCACCGCAGAATCGCTGCAGGCCGATTACGTGCTGGTGGCTATCGGCCGCCGCCCTTATACCAAGGGGCTGAACCTTGAAAGCGTGGGCCTGGAAACCGACAAGCGCGGCATGCTCGGCAACGACCACCACCGCACTTCAGTGCCCGGTGTGTGGGTGATTGGTGACGTCACTTCCGGCCCGATGCTGGCGCACAAGGCCGAAGACGAAGCGGTCGCCTGCATCGAGCGCATTGCCGGCAAGCCCCACGAGGTCAACTACAACCTCATCCCTGGCGTGATCTACACCCGCCCGGAGCTGGCCACCGTGGGCAAGACCGAAGAGCAGCTCAAAGCCGAAGGGCGTGCTTATAAAGTAGGCAAGTTCCCCTTCACCGCCAACAGCCGCGCCAAGATCAACCACGAGACCGAAGGCTTCGCCAAAGTCATCGCCGATGCCCAAACCGATGAAGTGCTGGGTGTGCACCTGGTGGGCCCAAGCGTCAGCGAGATGATCGGTGAGTTCTGCGTGGCCATGGAGTTCTCGGCCTCGGCAGAAGACATCGCCCTGACCTGCCACCCCCACCCGACCCGCTCCGAGGCTTTGCGCCAGGCAGCGATGAATGTGGACGGCATGGCGATGCAGATCTGAGCGGAGCCGCCAGGTTGATGCTGCCGAATCGTATGTCTGGGTACGCTGTTTAGTAGGCATCAGAAAGCAAAAAGCCCTCCTTCTGGAGGGCTATCGAACCGGACAATCAGCGTTGGTTATTCGACAGTAACCGACTTGGCCAGGTTGCGCGGCTGGTCCACGTCGGTGCCCTTCAGCACGGCCACGTAGTACGACAACAGTTGCAGCGGAATGGTGTAAAGGATCGGCGCCAGCGCATCGACGATGTGAGGTACCTTGATCACGTGAGTGCCTTCACCATTGGTCATGCCAGCATGCTCGTCGGCGAACACCACCAACTCGCCACCACGGGCACGCACTTCCTGCAGGTTGGATTTCAGCTTCTCCAGCAGTTCGTTGTTCGGGGCAACGGTAACCACCGGCATGTCGTTATCTACCAGTGCCAGCGGGCCGTGCTTCAGCTCGCCTGCCGGGTAGGCTTCGGCGTGGATGTAGGAGATTTCCTTGAGCTTGAGCGCACCTTCCATCGCCACCGGGTACTGTGCACCACGGCCGAGGAACAGGGTGTGGTGCTTGTCGGCGAACAGCTCGGCGATTTTCTCGACAGTAGCGTCCATGGCCAGGGCTTCACCCAGGCGGGTCGGCAGGCGACGCAGCTCTTCAACCAGCTCGGCTTCGACGCCCTCTTCCAGGGTACCGCGAACTTGGCCCAGGGCCAGGGTCAGCAGCATCAGCGACACCAGCTGAGTGGTGAAGGCTTTGGTCGAGGCCACACCGATTTCCGGGCCGGCCAAGGTCAGCAGGGTCAGGTCCGACTCACGCACCAGCGAGCTGATGCCCACGTTGCAGATTGCCAGGCTGCCGAGGAAGCCCAGCTCCTTGGCGTTACGCAGTGCGGCCAGGGTGTCGGCGGTTTCGCCAGACTGCGAGATGGAGACGAACAAGGTATCCGGCTGCACCACCACCTTGCGGTAGCGGAATTCGCTGGCCACTTCCACTTGGCACGGGATGCCAGCCAGGCTTTCGAGCCAGTAACGGGCGACCATACCGGCGTGGTAGCTGGTGCCGCAGGCAACGATCTGCACGTTGCGCACTTTGGCGAACAGGTCGGCAGCCTTTGGGCCGAAAGCCTGGACCAGCACGTTGTCCTTGCCAAGGCGGCCTTCCAGGGTGCGCTGAACAACGCTTGGCTGCTCGTGGATTTCCTTGAGCATGAAGTGGCGATAGTGGCCCTTGTCGGCAGCTTCGGCACCTTCATGGTACTGCACGGTTTCGCGCTGGACCTTGTTGCCTTGCTGGTCCCAGATAGTGACCTGGTCACGGCGGATTTCAGCGATGTCGCCTTCTTCCAGGTACATGAAGCGGTCGGTCACCTGGCGCAGGGCCAACTGGTCGGACGCCAGGAAGTTTTCACCCAGGCCCAGGCCGATGACCAGCGGGCTGCCGCTGCGTGCAGCCACCAGGCGGTCAGGCTGCTTGGCACTGATCAGTGCCAGGCCGTAGGCGCCATGCAGGCGCTTAACAGCGGCTTTCAGGGCCTCGGCCAGGTCCGGTATGCTCTTCAGGGTGTGGTGGATCAGGTGGACGATGACTTCGGTGTCGGTCTGCGAATTGAAGACATAGCCCAGGCCTTTCAGCTCTTCGCGCAGCTCTTCGTGGTTCTCGATGATGCCGTTGTGCACCACAGCCACTTCATCGCCCGAGAAGTGCGGGTGGGCGTTGCCTTCGGTTGGCGCACCGTGGGTGGCCCAACGGGTGTGGGCGATGCCCAGCTGGCCAGTCAGTGGGTCGGCTGCCACAGCAGCGTCCAGCTCGCTGACCTTGCCGATGCGGCGGCGGCGCTGCAGTTCACCGCTCTGGGTGAGCACGGCAAGGCCGGCGCTGTCGTAACCGCGGTACTCAAGACGCTTGAGACCTTCGATCAGGATGGCTGTGATATTGCGCTCGGCGACGGCACCAACGATTCCACACATGTTTTATTGCTCCTGGCTGATCGCGGCGCAGATCAGGTTGATGCCGCGGGCTTGAATTTGTTCGCGTGCCGCTGCGGGCAGGCGTTCGTCTGTAATAAGGGTGTGCACGCTGCCCCAGGGCAGCTCAAGGTTGGGGATCTTGCGCCCCACCTTGTCCGACTCGACCATCACGATCACTTCACGGGCGACTTCGGCCATTACCCGGCTCAACCCAAGCAGCTCATTGAAGGTGGTGGTACCTCGGCCAAGGTCGATGCCGTCGGCACCGATGAACAGTTGGTCGAAATCGTAGGAGCGCAGTACCTGCTCGGCGACCTGCCCCTGAAACGATTCTGAATGGGGATCCCAGGTGCCACCGGTCATGAGCAGCACCGGCTCGTGTTCGAGGTCGCAGATGGCTCGGGCCACGTTCAGCGAATTGGTCATCACCACCAGGCCGGGCTGGCGCCCCAGTTCGGGGATCATGGCTGCCGTGGTGCTGCCGCTGTCGATGATGATGCGCGCATGTTCGCGGATACGCCCGACGGCGGCACGCGCAATGGCCTTCTTGTAGGAAGACACAGGCTGGGCCGGCTCACCGAGCAGTTCTTGCGGCACCGGTACCGCACCGCCATAGCGCCGCAGCAACAGGCCATTGGTTTCGAGGGCAGCGAGGTCTTTGCGAATGGTCACTTCCGAAGTTTCGAAACGCTTGGCCAAGGCGTCCACGCTCACCTCACCCTGTTCGCTGAGCAAAGCCAGGATATTGTGCCGCCGCTGGGGTGTATTTCGTTTCGACATTTGCTCTTAAGTTTCGTTTCGAAAGATAATGGTTGCAATCAAAACCTAACACGCTCGTTTCGTCAAGCAGTTGCTGCCCTGTGGATAGTTTTGTCAGATTTGGCGCGGTCCCACGGGATTACCGATCGGCCAATAAAAAAGCCGACTTATTCGCATAAGTCGGCTTTCGATCGAAGCAGCTGTGAATAACTCAGCTCTTCTTGATTTTTTCCGGCCGCTTCCAGCCCGAGATATTGCGCTGGCGCGCACGACCCACAGCCAGGTCGGCGGCTTCGACGGTCTGGGTGATGGTCGAACCGGCTGCGGTGGTCGCGCCGGCCTTGATTTCCACAGGCGCCACCAGCGAGTTGTTCGAGCCGATAAACACGTCCTCGCCCATTACCGTCTTGAACTTGTTGGCGCCATCGTAGTTGCAGGTGATGGTGCCAGCGCCGATATTGGTGCGTGCACCAATTTCGGCATCGCCCAGGTAGGTCAGGTGACCGGCCTTGGCGCCTTCCCCCAGGTGGGCGTTTTTCAGTTCGACGAAGTTACCCACATGGGCCTTGGCGTCCAGCACGCTGCCAGGGCGCAGGCGGGCGAACGGGCCGGCATCGCTGCCCTCGCCCATCACGGCGCCTTCGAGGTGGCTGTTGGCCTTGACCACCGCGCCTTTGCGCAGGGTGGTGTTCTTGATGACGCAGTTTGGGCCGATCTGCACATCGTCCTCGATGACCACTTTGCCTTCGAGAATCACGTTGATGTCGATCAGCACATCACGACCAACGGTCACTTCACCCCGTACATCGAAGCGCGCCGGGTCGCGCAGCGTCACACCCTGGGCCATCAGCCGGCGGCCTTCACGCAGCTGGTAGTGACGCTCCAGCTCAGACAGCTGACGACGATCGTTGGCGCCCTGCACTTCCATCGGGTCATGTGGCTGTTCAGTGGCCACCACCAGCCCGTCGGCCACTGCCATGGCGATGACGTCGGTCAGGTAGTACTCACCTTGGGCATTGTTGTTCGACAGGCGGCCCATCCAGTCGGCCAGGCGCGCTGCTGGCAGGGCCAGAATACCGGTGTTGCCTTCCTTGATCGCTTTCTGCGCGTCGTTGGCGTCCTTGTGCTCAACGATGGCAGTCACCTGGCCTTGCTCGTTCCGCACGATGCGGCCATAGCCGGTCGGGTCGTCGAGCGTGACCGTGAGCAGGCCCAGCTGCTGGTCATTGGCCTTGGCCAACAGGCGTTGCAGGGTCTCCACTTCGATCAACGGCACATCGCCGTACAGCACCAGCACGGTGTCAGCGGTCACGGCCGGCAGTGCCTGGGCTACCGCATGGCCGGTACCCAACTGTTTTTCCTGCATGACGAAGTTCAGGTCGTCAGCAGCCAGGCGCTCGCGAACCAGCTCGGCACCATGACCAATGACCACGTGAATACCTTGTGGCTGTAGTTGGCGCGCGCTGTGGATAACATGGCCGAGCATGGAGTTGCCGGCTACCGGGTGCAGCACCTTGGGCAGCGCCGAGCGCATGCGGGTGCCTTGGCCGGCGGCGAGGATAACGATATCGAGTGACATTACTGGCTACCAATCCTGGGCGGTCAGTGAAAGACCGAGGGGAGAAAAATCAGAAAAAGAAAAAGGGTAGCCGAGGCTACCCTTTTACTCAATCGCAACAGAAGTTATCAGCCGAGGCCGATTACTTGCCTTTGCGCATTTGCTGGACGGTACGCAGCTGGGCTGCGGCCTCGGCCAGACGTGCGGCGGCGGCACTGTAGTCGAAGTCCGCGCCTTTCAGATTCAGGGCGTTCTCGGCAGCCTTGAGGGCTTCCTGAGCTTGCGCTTCATCCAGGTCTGCAGCACGTTGCACGGTATCGGCAAGCACCTTGACCATGTTCGGCTGAACCTCGAGGAAACCACCAGAGATGTAGAACACCTCTTGGGCGCCACCCTGCTTGGTCAGCGTAATCGGACCTGGCTTCAGATTGGTGATCAGCGGCGCGTGGCCTGGAGCGATACCAAGATCACCCAGGTTACCGTGCGCAACCACCATCTCGACCAGACCGGAGAAAATTTCTCCTTCCGCGCTGACGATATCGCAATGGACTGTCATAGCCATCTGCTTGCCTCAACCTGATAGCGCCCCTTGCGGGGCGCAGGAATTACAGTTTCTTGGCTTTCTCGATCGCTTCGTCGATGCTGCCGACCATGTAGAACGCTTGTTCTGGCAGGTGGTCGTAGTCACCTTTGAGGATGCCGCTGAAGCCAGCGATGGTGTCTTTCAGGGAAACGTACTTGCCTGGCGAACCGGTGAAGACTTCGGCCACGAAGAACGGCTGCGACAGGAAGCGCTGGATCTTACGAGCGCGGGCTACCAGTTGCTTGTCGGTCTCGGACAGTTCGTCCATACCCAGGATCGCAATGATGTCCTTCAGCTCTTTGTAGCGCTGCAGAACATACTGAACGCCACGAGCGGTGTCGTAGTGCTCGTTGCCGATCACGTTCGGGTCCAGCTGACGCGAAGTCGAGTCCAGTGGATCGACCGCTGGGTAGATACCCAGGGAGGCGATGTCACGGGACAGAACGACGGTGGCGTCCAAGTGGGCGAAGGTGGTCGCTGGCGACGGGTCGGTCAAGTCGTCCGCAGGTACGTATACGGCCTGTACGGAGGTGATCGAACCTTCCTTGGTGGAGGTGATGCGCTCTTGCAGAACGCCCATCTCTTCAGCCAGGGTCGGCTGGTAACCTACTGCCGAAGGCATACGGCCCAGCAGTGCGGATACTTCGGTACCGGCCAGGGTGTAACGATAGATGTTGTCGACGAACAGCAGAACGTCGTTACCTTCGTCACGGAACTTCTCAGCCATGGTCAGGCCGGTCAGCGCTACGCGCAGACGGTTTCCTGGTGGCTCGTTCATCTGACCGTAGACCAGTGCTACTTTGTCGAGAACGTTGGAGTCCTTCATCTCGTGGTAGAAGTCGTTACCCTCACGAGTACGCTCACCCACACCAGCGAACACGGAGTAACCGCTGTGTTCCATGGCGATGTTACGGATCAGTTCCATCATGTTTACGGTCTTGCCGACACCGGCACCACCGAACAGACCAACTTTACCACCCTTGGCGAACGGGCAAACCAGGTCGATAACCTTGATGCCGGTTTCCAGCAGGTCGTTGCCGCCTGCCTGGTCAGCGAACGAAGGCGCTGGCTGGTGGATACCGCGACGCTCTTCTTCACCGATCGGGCCGGCTTCGTCGATCGGGTTGCCCAGTACGTCCATGATACGGCCCAGGGTGGCCTTACCAACAGGAACGGAAATGGCAGCGCCGGAGTCAACGACTTCCAGACCGCGCTTCAGGCCTTCGGTGGAGCCCATCGCAATGGTACGAACCACGCCGTCGCCCAGCTGCTGCTGAACTTCCAGGGTGGTTTCCGCGCCTTGTACTTTCAGCGCGTTGTATACACTCGGCACGACATCACGTGGGAATTCCACGTCGATGACGGCGCCGATGATTTGAACGATACGTCCGCTACTCATAGCTGGATCCTCTGAATTTTTGAACCGTTAAACCGCGGCAGCGCCGCCGACGATTTCCGAGATCTCCTGGGTGATCGCAGCCTGACGCGCCTTGTTGTAGATCAACTGAAGCTCTTTGATCAAATCACCGGCGTTGTCTGTGGCGTTCTTCATGGCGATCATCCGGGCCGCTTGTTCAGCAGCGTTGTTCTCGACCACCGCCTGGTATACCTGCGACTCCACGTAACGCACCATCAAGCCGTCCAGCAGCTCTTTTGCGTCGGGTTCGTACAGGTAATCCCAGTGATGCTTGAGATCCTGATCCGGGGTTGCCACCAACGGTACCAATTGTTCGACCGTTGGCTTCTGGGTCATGGTGTTGATGAACTTGTTCGAAACCACGGAGAGGCGATCGATACGGCCGTCCAGGTAGGCGTCCAGCATCACTTTGACGGAACCGATCAGATCGTTGATCGATGGCTCTTCGCCCAAGTGGCTGATCGCTGCTACGACGTTGCCGCCAAAGATGCGGAAGAAAGTCGCACCCTTGCTGCCGATCACGCACAGGTCGATTTCCACGCCCTGTTCGCGGTTTGCGCTCATGTCCTTGACCAAGGCCTTGAACAGGTTGGTATTCAAGCCACCGCACAGACCACGGTCACTGCTCACCACGATATAACCGGCGCGCTTTACAGGGCGCTCGATCATGAACGGGTGGCGGTATTCCGGGTTGGCGTTGGCCAGATGACCGATCACCTGGCGGATACGCTCCGCGTAAGGACGGCTAGCAGCCATGCGCATTTGTGCCCTGCGCATCTTGCTGACCGCCACTTTCTCCATGGCGCTGGTAATTTTTTGCGTGCTTTTGATGCTCGCAATCTTACTGCGAATCTCTTTTGCGCCTGCCATGTATCACCTATCAGGTTAGCAAGCGGGGGCCAGGGCCCCCGCTGCGGCTTACCAGGTCTGGGTGGCCTTGAACTTCTCGATACCGGCTTTCAGGCCTGCGTCGATTTCGTCGTTGAAGTCACCCTTCACGTTGATCTTCGCCATCAGTTCAGCGTGATCACGGTTGAAGAAGGCGATCAGTGCTTGCTCGAAGCTGCCGATCTTGGAGACTTCTACGTCGGTCAGGAAGCCACGCTCAGCGGCGTACAGCGACAGTGCCATGTCCGCGATGGACATTGGCGCGTACTGTTTCTGCTTCATCAGCTCGGTAACGCGCTGACCATGCTCCAGCTGCTTGCGGGTCGCTTCGTCCAGATCGGACGCGAACTGGGCGAATGCAGCCAGTTCACGGTACTGAGCCAGCGCGGTACGAATACCACCGGACAGCTTCTTGATGATCTTGGTCTGAGCGGCACCACCTACGCGGGATACCGAAACACCGGCGTTCACTGCAGGGCGGATGCCCGAGTTGAACATGGCCGACTCCAGGAAGATCTGACCGTCGGTGATGGAAATCACGTTGGTCGGAACGAACGCGGAAACGTCGCCAGCCTGGGTTTCGATGATTGGCAGAGCGGTCAGGGAACCGGTTTTGCCAGTGACAGCACCGTTGGTGAACTTCTCGACGTACTCTTCCGAAACGCGCGATGCACGCTCCAGCAGACGGGAGTGGAGATAGAACACGTCGCCTGGGTACGCTTCACGTCCTGGTGGACGGCGCAGCAGCAGGGAGATCTGACGGTAGGCAACGGCCTGCTTGGACAGGTCATCGTAAACGATCAGAGCGTCTTCACCGCGGTCACGGAAGAACTCGCCCATGGTGCAACCGGCGTATGGCGCCAGGAATTGCAGTGCGGCGGATTCCGAAGCACTGGCAACAACCACGATGGTGTTGGCCAGGGCGCCGTTTTCTTCCAGCTTGCGAACGATGTTGGCAACGGTGGAACGCTTCTGGCCGACAGCTACATAAACACAGAAAATACCGGAGTCTTTCTGGTTGATGATGGCGTCGATGGCCATGGCGGTCTTGCCGATCTGACGGTCGCCAATGATCAGCTCACGCTGGCCACGGCCGACAGGGATCATGGCGTCGACGGATTTGTAGCCAGTCTGTACAGGCTGGTCTACCGACTTACGCCAGATCACGCCTGGAGCAACTTTTTCGACCGCGTCGGTCTGGGTGTTGCCCAGAGGACCTTTGCCGTCGATCGGGTTGCCCAGTGCGTCGACGACGCGACCCAGCAGTTCCTTACCAACCGGAACTTCCAGGATGCGGCCGGTGCACTTGGCGCTCATGCCTTCGGCGAGGGTGTCGTAGGCACCCAGGATCACTGCACCTACGGAGTCTTGCTCCAGGTTCAGGGCCATGCCGTAGACGCCGCCCGGGAACTCGATCATTTCGCCGTACATGACGTCGGCCAGACCGTGGATCCGCACGATACCGTCGGAAACCGAAACAACGGTACCTTCGTTACGGGCTTGGGAGCTCACATCGAGGTTGTCGATGCGGCCCTTGATGATTTCACTAATTTCGGAAGGATTGAGTTGCTGCATTGCTCTGCTGCCCCTTCAAACTCAAGATTTCAATGCTTCGGCCAGTTTCGCGATTTTGCCGCGAACAGAGCCATCGATTACCAGGTCACCAGCGCGGATGACGACGCCGCCAATCAGGCTGGCATCCTCCGACGCGTGCAGGCGCACTTCCTGGCCTAACCGTGCACTGAGAACCTTGGCGAGTTTGTCTTGCTGTTCTTGGTTCAACGCGAAGGCACTGGTGACTTCCACGTCCACGGATTTCTCTTGCTCGGCCTTGTACAGGTCAAACAGAGCGGCAATCTCCGGCAGAAGCAGGAGACGGTCGTTTTCCGCGGCAACATGAATGAAATTCTGTGCCTGTGCATTGAACTTGTCACCGCACACGTCAATGAACGTGGCGGCCTTTTCTGCGCTCGTCAGTCGCGGGGCCTTGAGCAGGCGCTGCATGGTGTCGTCTTGCGACACCGCAGCAGCCAGGCCGAGCATGGCTGACCAATTGGCCAGTTGCTGATGGGCCTGGGCATGCTCAAAGGCAGCCTTAGCGTAAGGTCGGGCCAACGTGGTCAGTTCTGCCATGATCGCCCTCGCTTAAATTTCAGCGGCCAGTTTGTTAACCAGCTCCGCATGCGCGTTTTGATCGATTGTGGCGCCAAGGATCTTTTCAGCACCGCCAACGGCCAGAGCACCCACTTGGGCACGCAGGGCGTCTTTAGCGCTGTTCAGTTCCTGTTCGATCTCGGCCAGAGCCTGAGCCTTCACACGGTCAGCTTCGACGCGGGCCTGTTCACGGGCTTCCTCGACAAGCTGAGCAGCGCGTTTCTTGCTTTGCTCAATGATTTCGGCTGCCTGTGCTTTAGCTTCACGCAGTTGCTGACCCGCTTTCTCTTGGGCCAGCTCCAGGTCGCGAGCTGCGCGGTTGGCAGCGTCCAAACCGTCGGCAATCTTCTTTTGGCGCTCTTGCAGAGCAGTGATGACCGGAGGCCATACATACTTCATGCAGAAGAGTACAAAAATCAGGAAAGCAACGGATTGGCCAATCAGGGTTGCATTAATGTTCACGCCAACACCTCGCTCGGTCTTAATTCATACAGCCATCAACTCGTGGTGACGAGTGATTAGCCGGCGATCTGACCAACGAACGGATTCGCGAAGGTGAAGAACAGAGCGATACCAACACCGATCATGGTTACGGCGTCGAGCAGACCGGCAACGATGAACATTTTGACCTGCAGCATCGGAACCATTTCTGGTTGACGAGCAGCGCCTTCCAGGAATTTGCCGCCCAGCAGGCCGAAACCAATGGCGGTACCCAGAGCACCCAGGCCGATCAGCAGAGCAACAGCGATAGCGGTCAGACCAACTACAGTTTCCATCTTTCCTCCCGACTTTTACGTCGTATTGGTTAGGTTTTTAGTTTGAAGCGGTAAAACAAATCGTGAGTACAGCTGCCCTTGCGGACTTTTTAAGCCCTCCCCCCGAACAGGCGGGGAAGGCTATCAGACACGCCAGGCGGTCTTAATGGTTATCTTCGTGCGCCATCGACAGGTAGACGATGGTCAGCATCATGAAGATGAAAGCTTGCAGGGTGATGATCAGGATGTGGAACACAGCCCACGCCCATTGCAGCACCACACCCAGGCCGCTGAGCCACAGCAGGCCGGAGCCGAACATGACCGCGATCAGGATGAACACCAGTTCGCCGGCATACATGTTGCCGAACAGACGCAGTGCCAGCGAGATCGGTTTGGCGATCAGGGTGACGAATTCGAGCAGGAAGTTGACCGGAATCAGCAGGATCTGCACGAAGATGTTCTTGCTGCCGAACGGGTGCAGGGTCAGTTCACCGATGAAGCCGCCCAGGCCCTTGACCTTGATGCTGTAGAAGATGATCAGGGCGAACACGCTGAAGGCCATGGCCAGGGTCGCGTTCGGGTCGGTGGTCGACACGGCGCGGAACGGAATGTGCGGATCACCGGAAATCAGGATGGCCAGCTGAGGAATCCAGTCGACCGGTACCAGGTCGACGGCGTTCATCAGGAATACCCAGACGAAGATGGTCAGTGCCAGCGGTGCGATTACCGGGCTACGGCCGTGGAAGGAGTCCTTCACGCTGCCGTTGACGAAATCGACCATCACTTCCACGAAGTTCTGCAGACCGCCAGGCTGGCCGGAAGTCGCCTTCTTTGCCGCCATGCGGAAAATGAACAGGAAGATCAGACCCAGCGCGACGGACCAACCCAGGGTGTCCAGGTGGAACGCCCAGAAGCCCATTGCCTTGGCTTCTGCAGCCGAATGGGCAAAGCCCCAGCTGCCGTCTGGTAGTTGACCGTAGGTCAGGTTCTGCAAGTGGTGCTGGATATAGCCCGAAGCGGTTTCTGCTGCCATGGTTGCCTCAAACGCCCTAAGGTCTCGAAAGTCTTTTATTCATCAGCAGGGGCGCGAACCAGCTGACCAAAAGGGTCAACACGAAGACGCCGAATACTGCTAACGGCGCCAGTGGCTTCACTCCTGCGAAGGTCAGTGCAAAAAGCACTGCCGTCAAAATCATCTTGCCTGCCTCGCCAGCGTAGAACGACTTGACGATGGCTTGTGCTGCCCGAGCTCCGCTGAAGCGAAAAGCCTTCCAGGCGAAATACACATTGGGCAGCCACGCAATCAAACCTCCGCAAAGGCCTGAATATCCACTGACCGCCCCTTTCCACTGCCACAACACCAGGGTTGCCAGCAGCAGTACGACGAATTGAGCCAGCAGTACCGGAAAAACCGCCCAGCGATGGAAAGGCAGGCGGTTTGGCGTGCGGATTTCCATCACAACTGCTCCTCGGAAGTCGACCAACAAGTCAGCTATGACTTGGCATAATTTGTGCCGACAAAATGCGCGCAGAGTATAGGGGTGGATTAACCCCTATTCAACTCTTCGTAGTGATTTCCGACTGCGCGCTACAACAGGAATTGTTTCAGCGGATGTGAGCAAGCACGCCTTGCAACTCGTCAAGCGAGTTGTAACGAATAACCAACTGGCCCTTGCCCTTGTTCCCATGACGGATCTGCACGGCCGACCCCAGGCGCTCTGCGAGCCGCTGTTCAAGGCGTGCGATATCCGGATCAGGTTTGCTCGGTTCGACCGGATCAGGCTTGTCACTGAGCCACTGACGAACCAGTGCCTCGGTTTGGCGCACAGTGAGACCACGTGCGACAACATGACGCGCCCCCTCCTCCTGTCGATTTTCCTCCAGGCCGAGCAATGCGCGTGCGTGGCCCATCTCCAGGTCACCGTGGGCGAGCATGGTCTTGATCGCCTCGGGCAAGGTGATCAGGCGCAGCAGGTTGGCCACGGTGACCCGCGACTTGCCCACGGCGTCGGCCACCTGTTGCTGGGTGAGCTCGAATTCCTGCTGCAGACGCTGCAGGGCCATGGCCTCTTCCAGCGGGTTGAGGTCTTCGCGCTGGATGTTCTCGATCAGCGCCATGGCAATGGCGGCTTCATCGGGCACTTCGCGGACCATGGCCGGGATCGTGTCCAGGCCGGCCTGCTGGGTCGCGCGCCAGCGGCGCTCACCGGCGATGATCTCGAAGCGGTTGTCGCCAATCGGGCGGACCACGATCGGTTGCATGACGCCATGGCTGCGAATCGAATGCGCGAGCTCTTCCAGCGCCTCCGGGTCCATGTCCCGACGCGGCTGGTACTTGCCACGCTGGATCAGCTCGACCGGCAGGTGTTGCAGTTCTTTCTGGTCGATCTTCACAGCCTGCTCTTCGAGCGCGCTGACGGAAGGACCACTGAGCAGTGCATCCAACCCACGTCCGAGACCCCGTTTCTTGACGGCCATACGGATTCCTTAAGTTGTTTGTGCAGTGCGTGATGGACGGCGCTGGCGGCGAACCAGTTCCCCGGCCAGGGCCAGATAAGCCAGCGCGCCGCGCGATTGCTTGTCGTAGGCCAGGGCCGGCATGCCGAAGCTGGGGGCCTCGGCCAAGCGAATATTGCGCGGAATGACCGTGTCGTACAGCTGCGGGCCAAAGTGTTCCTTCAGCTGCGCCGAAACATCGTTGTTCAGGCTCAGGCGAGGATCGTACATGGTCCGCAGCAAGCCCTCGATCTTCAGCTCCGGATTCAACCGGGCGGCGATGCGCTTGATGTTATCCACAAGGTCGCTGAGGCCTTCCAGTGCGTAGTACTCGCACTGCATGGGGATGATCACGCCATCGGAAGCGACCAGGGCGTTGAGCGTGAGCATCGACAGCGACGGCGGGCAGTCGATGAGGATGTAGTCGTAGTTCTCACGGATAGGCGCCAGTGCGTTGCGCAGACGGCTCTCCTTGACCTGCATTTCCAGCAGCACCACCTCGGCGGCGGTCAGGTCGCGGTTGGCCGGCAGCAACTGGAACCCACCGTGCTCGGAGTAATGCATGGCCTGGGCCAGGTCGCATTCCCCGATCAGCAGGTCGTAGACCGAATGCTCGAGCTCGTGCTTGTCCACACCGCTGCCCATGGTGGCGTTGCCCTGCGGATCGAGGTCGATCAGCAGCACACGACGCTTGGTCGCGGCCAGCGAGGCGGCGAGATTGATACAGGTGGTGGTCTTGCCTACACCACCTTTCTGGTTCGCGATTGCGAATACCTTAGCCATTGATGCGCGTGTTCCCAGTCATGCCTTGCGGCGCAGTATCAGCAGATGGCGCTGGCCCTGGCAACCTGGAACGGTCAGGGCCTGTTCGCTTTCCACTGTGAAGTCTGCGGGCAATGCTACCAGTTCATCGGCAGGATGCAGCCCCTTCATTGCAAGCCATTGCGTCCCGGTGTCGCCCAGATGGCGGGTCCAGTTGGTGAAGTTCTCCATGCTGCTGAAAGCGCGGGAGATGATTCCGTCGAACGGCTGCGCCGGCTGGAAGGCTTCGACCCGGCTGTGGATAACCGTGAGGTTGTCCAGTTTGAGCTCCATTTTCACCTGGGTCAGGAAGCGGGTCTTCTTGCCGTTGGAGTCCAGCACCGTCACGCGCTTGTGCGGATGCAGGATAGCCAACGGAATACCCGGCATGCCACCGCCGCTGCCGACATCCAGCCAGTTGTCACGCTCGCTGTGGATAAACGCCATGACGCTCAGGCTGTCGAGCAGATGGCGCGACACCATCTCGTCCGGGTCGCGCACGGCCGTGAGGTTGTAGGCTTTGTTCCATTTGATCAACAGGGCCAGGTAGCCAAGCAGTTTCTCGTGCTGCTCGGCGCTCAGCTCGACACCGAGCTGGCGCGCGCCTGTGGACAACTCTTCAGCGTGTTGCGGGGTGACCAGGGAACTCAAGCGCTTTGCTCCAATTCGCGGCCAGCGCCGCGTTTTTTCAAGTAAATCAGCAACAGGGAAATCGCCGCCGGGGTCACGCCTGGGATGCGCGAAGCCTGGCCCAGGGTTTCCGGGCGGGTCTGGCCCAACTTGCCTTGGATCTCCTTGGACAGGCCGGAAATCGTCGTGTAGTCGATATCCACAGGCAGGCGGGTGTCTTCGCTGGCGCGCAGGCGAGCGATTTCATCCTGCTGGCGGTCGATGTAGCCCGCGTACTTGGTGCGGATCTCGACCTGCTCGGCGACCTGTGGATCGATTGCGTCACCGCCGGTCGCCTCGACCAGCCCGGCGTAGTCGATTTCCGGGCGCGCCAACAGGTTCAGCAGGCTGTACTCGTGGCTGAGCGGCGTGCCGAACTTATCCACAATGGCTTGGCCTTGTTCGGTGTTCGGCCGAACCCAGGTCGACTTCAGGCGCTGTTCCTCACGCTCGATGCCGTCACGCTTGGCGCAGAAGGCGGCCCAGCGCTGATCGTCGATAAGGCCCAGTTCACGGCCTTTCTCGGTAAGGCGCAGGTCGGCGTTGTCTTCGCGCAGGATCAGGCGGTACTCGGCACGTGAGGTGAACATGCGGTACGGCTCCTGGGTACCCAGGGTGATCAGGTCGTCGACCAGTACGCCGATGTAGGCTTCGTCGCGGCGCGGGCACCAGCTTTCGCGGCCCTGTGCGCGCAATGCGGCGTTGGTCCCGGCCAGCAGGCCCTGGGCACCGGCTTCTTCGTAACCGGTGGTGCCGTTGATCTGCCCGGCGAAGAACAGGCCACCGATGACTTTGGTCTCGAGGCTGTACTTGAGGTCACGCGGGTCGAAGTAGTCGTACTCGATGGCGTAGCCCGGGCGGACGATGTGGGCGTTTTCCATGCCGCGGATCGAACGCACCAGCTCCAGCTGCACGTCGAACGGCAACGAAGTGGAAATACCGTTGGGGTACAGCTCATGGGTGTTCAGGCCTTCCGGCTCGATGAACACCTGGTGGCTTTCCTTGTCGGCGAACCGGTGGATCTTGTCTTCGATCGATGGGCAGTAGCGCGGACCGACGCCTTCGATCACACCCGAGTACATCGGCGAACGATCGAGGTTCGAGGCGATGATCTCGTGGGTACGCGCATTGGTATGGGTAATCCAGCAGCTCACCTGCCGTGGGTGCATTTCGGCATTGCCCATGAAGGACATGACCGGGATTGGCGTATCACCTGGCTGCTCGGTCATCACCGAGAAATCCACAGAGCGCCCATCGATGCGTGGCGGAGTCCCGGTTTTCAAGCGGCCGACGCGCAGCGGCAGTTCACGCATGCGGTGGGCCAGGGCGATCGAGGGTGGATCACCGGCACGGCCACCGGAATGGTTTTGCAGACCAATGTGGATAAGCCCGCCGAGGAAAGTACCAGTGGTCAGTACCACCGATTCGGCGAAGAAACGCAAACCCATCTGGGTAACTACGCCCTTGACCTGGTCCTGCTCGACGATCAGGTCGTCGCAGGACTGCTGGAATATCCACAGGTTCGGCTGGTTTTCCAGGATTTCACGCACCACCGCCTTGTAGATGGCGCGGTCGGCCTGCGCACGGGTGGCGCGTACCGCCGGGCCCTTGCGGTTGTTCAGAACGCGGAACTGGATGCCGCTCTTGTCGGTGGCCAGCGCCATGGCGCCGCCGAGGGCATCGATCTCTTTGACCAGATGGCTTTTGCCAATACCGCCGATGGCGGGGTTGCAGCTCATGTGACCGAGGGTTTCCACGTTATGGGTCAGCAGCAGGGTTTTCACACCCATGCGTGCAGACGCAAGCGCAGCCTCGGTACCGGCATGGCCGCCGCCGATGACGATCACTTCAAAACGGGAAGGGAAATCCACCACGCACCTCGTGCCTGTTTTTGCGAATAGAGAAGGTAAGCCGACAAGTATAGGGACTTCACCCCCTTTAAAGAAACCGTCTGAGCAAATTTTGACCAGTCTGTGGATGAGTGGCAGACAACAGAAATCAACAAGAAGAAATTTATAAAAGCTTTGTTTTTATGTTTATTCTTATGCACAACGATATCTGTGGATAAAGCTCTGTAGGCCATGAATGGCGATGTGTAGAGAGAAATTAAACCCTGTGTCTGGAGTGCCATGAGGGCTATGGATAACGTCATTTAGCCTGTGGATGAAATGGCTATTTACCCACAGGCGGATTTCTCCTCAGGAAAAAAGCCTGCTTATCAACTGAGCTGAAGATGGGTTTTCCACAGGGCTCCTGAGCGCAGTTTTCAGGTTATGGATCAAAAAATACTCAAGATCGCGACCGACGCGGACAAGGCGACAGCCGGTTTTCCGCAAAAGCGTCGGCCCAGCCATAGAGATCTAGCGGTTGTACTGGCGTCTTCGCGGGCTTGCCCGCGCCCACAGGTGCGCTGTTGACCTCGCTGTGGTCATCTCCTGCAACGAATTTGAGGCAAAAAAAACCGCTCCCTAAGGAGCGGCGCTTGGCCTTGCCTGGCTGTGGATTACTTGCCGATGCAGAAGCTGGAGAAAATGCGCCCCAGCAGGTCATCCGAGCTGAACGCCCCGGTAATTTCCCCCAGGGCATGCTGTGCCTGGCGCAAGTCCTCTGCCAGCAGCTCTCCTGCGCCCGCCAAGGTCAACTGTGCACGGCCGTGCTCCAGGTGCTCGCTGGCTTGGCGCAAGGCATCCAGGTGCCGCCGGCGGGCACTGAAACCACTCTCCGCCGTCTGTTCGTAACCCATGCAGGCCTTCAGATGGTCGCGCAGCAGTTGCAGCCCTGTGTCGTCACCCTTGGCACTGAGGGTGATGGTCACATGGCCGTCATCGCACTGTTCCAACGCTACCCGCTCGCCACTCAGGTCGGCCTTGTTGCGAATCAGCGTGACCTTGGCCGGGTCGGGCCGCTGATCGAGAAACTCGGGCCACAAGGCGAACGGGTCGCTGGCCTCGGGCGCGGTGGAGTCGACCACCAGCAACACACGATCAGCCTCGCCAATAGCCTTCAGGGCGCGTTCTACGCCGATCTTTTCCACATGGTCATCGGTATCACGCAAACCGGCGGTATCGACCACATGCAGCGGCATACCGTCGATGTGGATATGTTCGCGCAGGATGTCCCGGGTGGTGCCGGCGATATCGGTGACAATGGCGGCTTCCCGACCAGCCAGTTGATTGAGCAGGCTCGACTTGCCGGCGTTCGGCCGCCCGGCGATGACCACCGTCATGCCGTCACGCAGCAAGGCACCCTGCCCGGCCTCGCGTTGCACGGTGGATAACTCGCCACGCACTGCATCGAGCATCGACAGGACGTGGCCATCGGCGAGGAAGTCGATCTCCTCTTCGGGGAAGTCGATTGCTGCCTCGACGTAGATGCGCAGGGCGATCAGCGCCTCGGTCAGGCTGTGCACACGCTTGGAGAACTCCCCCTGCAGCGAGCGCAGGGCGTTACGTGCCGCCTGGCTGGAGCTGGCCTCGATCAGGTCGGCAATGGCTTCGGCCTGGGCCAGGTCGAGCTTGTCGTTGAGGAACGCGCGTTCGCTGAATTCACCTGGGCGGGCCAGGCGACAGCCAACTTGTACACAGCGCTGCAGCAGCATGTCCAGGACTACCGGGCCACCGTGGCCCTGGAGTTCGAGCACATCTTCGCCGGTGAACGAGTTCGGCCCAGGGAAGAACAACGCAATCCCCTCGTCCAGCACCAGCCCTTCATCGTCGCGGAACGGGCCGTAATGGGCATGGCGAGGGGTCAGCGTACGACCGGTGATCAACTGCCCGGCCTTGCTGGCCAAAGGGCCGGACAACCTGACAATACCCACACCACCGCGGCCTTGGGCGGTAGCGATGGCGGCGATGGTTTCACGCACAGTGTTCATGCTCGAAAGCCTCTACGACAAAAACGACAGATAGCAAAAACGCCCCACTAGGGGGCGTTTTTTATTCACAGGCTAGCGTACTAGCCCGTCAAGCAGCAGCTTTTTTGGTGGCTGCTTCGATACGGCGAGTGATGTACCACTGCTGCGAAATCGACAGGCAGTTGTTCACAACCCAGTACAGCACCAGACCAGCCGGGAACCACAGGAAGAAGAAGGTGAAGATGATCGGCATCATTTTCATCACCTTGGCCTGCATCGGATCCGGCGGCGTCGGGTTCAGGCGCTGCTGAATGAACATGGTGGCGCCCATGATGATCGGCAGGATGAAGAACGGATCCTTGATCGACAGGTCGGTAATCCACAGCATCCATGGGGCCTGGCGCATTTCTACGCTTTCCAGCAGTACCCAGTACAGGGCCAGGAATACCGGCATCTGCACCAGGATCGGCAGGCAGCCGCCCAGCGGGTTGATCTTCTCTTTCTTGTACAGCTCCATCATCGCCTGGGACATCTTCTGGCGATCGTCACCGAAGCGTTCCTTCAGCGCGGCGAGCTTGGGCGCAACAGCACGCATGCGCGCCATGGAGCGGTAGCTGGCAGCCGACAGCGGGAAGAACAGGCCTTTGATCAGCATGGTCAGCACGATGATCGACCAGCCCCAGTTACCCAGCAGGCTGTGGATATGTTGCAGCAGCCAGAAGATCGGCTGGGCGATGAACCACAGGAAGCCGTAGTCGACGGTCAGTTCCAGGCCTGGGGACAACTCTTTCAGCTTGGACTGGATCTTCGGGCCGGCGTACAGCATCGCGCTGGTTTCGACCTTGCCACCAGCAGGGACGCTGAGGGCTGGGCCGGTGTAGCCGATGATGTAGTTGCCCTGGCTGTCCTTGCGGGTCTGGACAACGTTGTTGTCCGACTTGGCCGGAATCCAGGCGGTCACGAAGTAGTGCTGCAGCCATGCAACCCAGCCGCCGGACACATTTTCTTTCAAACTACCTTTGTCGATGTCCTTCATCGAGACCTTTTTGTAAGGCTCGGAAGCTGTCCACAGGGCTGCGCCCAGGTAGGTGGCGGTGCCAGTGGCAGTGCTCGAGGACGGATCGCCGCTGGCGTCACGCTTGAGCTGGGCAAACATGTTGCCGCTCCAGGCCTGGTCGCTCTGGTTGTCGATCAGGTAGCTGACATTCAGGTCGTACTCACCGCGCTTGAAGCTGAAGCGCTTGATGTAGTTGACACCGTTGTCGCTGAACTTCAGGTCGACCACCAGTTGTTCCTGGCCGTCGGCCAGCTGGTAGCTCTTCTGCTCGGCGGCATACAGCGGGCGGCCGCTGGCGCGGGCATCCGGGCCGTTGGCACCGGTCAGACCGCTTTGTGCCAGGTAAACACGCTCACCACCGTTGTCGAACAACTGGAACGGAATGTTCGGGTGGTCCTGACGGCGTGGGTACTTCGGCAGGTTCAACTGGACGATGTCACCACCGACCGGATCGATAGCCAGTTCCAGAACGTCGGTCTTGACTCGGATCAGGTCCTTGCTGAGTGCGACCGGTGCCAGTTCGGCAGGGCTCGATTCGGCGTTGGCGCTCGGTACATCGGCGCTGGGGCCGTTGTTACCGGCCGGCACGCCATCGGGCAAGCCCGGCGCAACAGTGCTGGCAGCAGTATTCTGAGTCGGCAGGGCAGCCTGGCCGTAGTCATCGTTCCACTTCAGGACCATGACGTAGGACACGACTGCCAGCGCGGCGATCAGGATCGTGCGTTTAATATCCATGATTACTCGGCTATCGAAGAAGTTCGGGAGGAAGGAGCGGGTGGAACGGGGTCGAAACCGCCGTCATTCCACGGATGACAACGCCCCAGGCGACGAACGGCCAGCCACCCACCACGCCAGACGCCATGGTTTTCGATGGCTTCATAAGCGTAACAGGAGCAACTGGGGAAAAAACGACAGTGGTTGGCCATCAGAGGACTAATGGCGTAACGGTAAAACTGGATCGGAACGAGTGCCAGTTTACGCATCTTGACTGTCTACCCCTGCGGAATTGGCGGTGACTGCTGGAGTTGGCCGGCTGCGCGCCAGACGTTTCCAGAGTTTGCCAAAGTGTTGGTGCAATTCCGGGTTTTCTATCTCACCCAATCCCTTGCGCGCGACGATCACGATGTCCAACCCGGCAAGCAGCTGCTGGTTAAGACGAAAGGAATCGCGCATCAAGCGCTTGAGGCGGTTGCGTTGAACGGCGAGCTTGACGCTCTTCTTGCCGATCACCAGGCCGAGACGAGGGTGATCGAGACCGTTCTCGCGAGCAAGGATCAGCAGGTTTTTCCCTGGAACCTTGCCGGTTGGGGAGTCGAAGACCGCTTTGAAGTGTCGGGGTGTAAGCAGTCGCTTTTCCCGACTGAAGTCCTGACTCACCACCTGTGCCGAAAAATCAAATGGCCAGACGCTTACGGCCTTTGGCACGACGACGCGACAGAACGGCGCGGCCGTTTTTGGTAGCCATACGGGCACGGAAACCGTGGGTGCGGGCGCGCTTGATGGTGCTTGGTTGGAAAGTACGTTTCATGGCGTGTTACCTGGTTTGTCGACGACGGGCCGGGATGGCCCCCTTTTTAAGAGACCGGCGATTCTAGAGAAAGCAAGCCCATAGGTCAATTTCCAACCAGCCTTTCCCTATAGGGCGTGTGATGGACGGTGCTTGTTCGTCCACCCTCGAGGGGGTGCTTGATCGGACACACGAATCGGGGACAACATGAAAAAAAAGAAGAGACATATAAAAAGCTTTTCTGAAGAACTTATAGATATTAGGTGGATAACCTTCTGTGGATAACTACCTGTAGGCCACAAAATTCAGCATGTACAGAGTTTTACAACGTTGTTCTCAACCGGTGCTGCGCTTGTTTTCATCGTGGTCGAAAGCTGTGGATTAAAATGGCACTTACCCACAGGTGAGTTATCAACAGACCACGACCCAGGGTTGTGCATAGCCCTCATGGTCGCTTATCCACAGGGCTTATGCACAGTGCGACAAAGCCGTTTTGGTCGATAAATGGCTGTTTTGTCATGGTTCCTAACGTGTCCACATGTGGATAACTGAACGCTCGACCGGTACAATGGCGGATTGTTTTTGCCTCATCCGGCTTTCAAACTCAGGGGATATCCGTGTCAGTGGAACTTTGGCAGCAGTGCGTGGAGCTTCTGCGCGATGAACTGCCTGCCCAGCAATTCAACACCTGGATCCGTCCGCTACAGGTCGAAGCCGAAGGCGACGAGTTGCGCGTCTATGCGCCTAACCGTTTCGTTCTCGATTGGGTCAATGAAAAGTACCTGGGCCGCTTGCTCGAGCTGTTGGGTGAAAACGGCAGCGGCATTGCGCCTGCCCTTTCCTTATTAATAGGCAGCCGTCGCAGCTCGGCTCCACGGGCTGCGCCCAACGCGCCAGTCAGCGCTGCCGTGGCCGCTTCGCTGGCGCAGACCCGGGCGCAGACCCAGGCTCAAAGGCCTTTGCCGGTAGCGGCCGCGGTCGAGCCTGCGGCTGTAACAGCGGCAGAGCCTGTGCTGGTCAATGAATTGGCCGAGCCGTCGTCGCGTGACAGCTTCGATGCCATGGCCGAGCCCGTTTCGCCGCCAGCCAGCAATACCCGGACCGAACAGCGCACTGTGCAGGTGGAAGGTGCGCTCAAGCACACTAGCTACCTGAACCGCACCTTCACTTTCGACACCTTTGTTGAAGGTAAGTCGAACCAGTTGGCGCGCGCGGCTGCCTGGCAGGTGGCTGATAACCCCAAGCATGGCTACAACCCGCTGTTCCTGTATGGCGGCGTGGGCCTGGGTAAAACCCACCTTATGCATGCTGTGGGTAACCACCTGCTGAAGAAGAACCCGAACGCCAAGGTCGTGTACCTGCACTCGGAGCGCTTCGTCGCAGACATGGTCAAGGCGCTGCAGCTCAACGCCATCAATGAATTCAAGCGCTTCTACCGTTCGGTGGATGCGTTGCTGATCGACGATATCCAGTTCTTTGCCCGCAAAGAGCGCTCGCAGGAAGAGTTTTTCCACACCTTCAACGCCCTGCTTGAGGGCGGCCAGCAGGTAATCCTTACCTCTGACCGTTACCCCAAGGAGATCGAAGGCCTGGAAGAGCGCCTGAAGTCGCGCTTCGGTTGGGGGCTGACGGTGGCTGTAGAGCCGCCAGAGCTGGAAACCCGCGTTGCGATCCTGATGAAGAAGGCCGACCAGGCTAAGGTCGAGCTGCCACATGATGCGGCTTTCTTCATTGCCCAGCGCATTCGCTCCAACGTACGTGAGCTGGAAGGTGCACTGAAGCGGGTGATTGCTCACTCGCACTTCATGGGCCGCGACATCACCATCGAGCTGATCCGTGAGTCGCTGAAAGACTTGCTGGCGCTGCAAGATAAACTGGTGAGTGTGGATAACATTCAGCGAACCGTCGCCGAGTACTACAAGATCAAGATCTCTGATCTGTTGTCCAAGCGTCGTTCGCGTTCTGTCGCGCGTCCACGTCAGGTGGCGATGGCCCTGTCCAAGGAGCTGACCAACCACAGTCTGCCGGAAATCGGCGACATGTTTGGTGGTCGCGACCATACGACCGTGCTGCACGCCTGCCGCAAGATCAACGAATTGAAGGAATCCGACGCGGACATCCGCGAGGACTACAAGAACCTGCTGCGGACGCTGACGACCTGATGGCCGTCTGCGCAGCTAATTGAAGGCAAGGGACTAGACCATGCATTTCACCATTCAACGCGAAGCCTTGTTGAAACCCCTGCAACTGGTCGCCGGTGTCGTAGAGCGCCGTCAGACCTTGCCGGTCCTGTCCAACGTATTGCTGGTCGTACAAGGCCAGCAACTGTCGTTGACCGGTACCGACCTGGAAGTCGAACTGGTAGGCCGCGTACAACTGGAAGAGCCGGCCGAGCCTGGCGAAATCACTGTGCCGGCGCGCAAGCTGATGGACATTTGTAAAAGCCTGCCGAACGACGCCCTGATCGATATCAAGGTCGACGAGCAGAAACTGTTGGTGAAGGCCGGTCGCAGCCGCTTCACCCTGTCGACCCTGCCAGCCAATGACTTCCCGACTGTGGAAGAAGGCCCGGGTTCGCTGACCTGCAACCTGGAACAGAGCAAGCTGCGCCGTCTGATCGAGCGCACCAGCTTCGCCATGGCCCAGCAGGATGTGCGCTACTACCTCAACGGCATGCTGCTGGAGGTTTCCCGTAACACCCTGCGCGCGGTTTCCACTGACGGCCACCGCCTGGCGCTGTGCTCCATGACCGCGCCAATCGAGCAGGAAGATCGCCACCAGGTCATCGTGCCACGCAAAGGTATCCTGGAACTGGCGCGTCTGCTGACCGACCCGGAAGGCATGGTCAGCATCGTCCTGGGCCAGCACCACATTCGCGCCACAACCGGTGAATTCACCTTCACCTCCAAGCTGGTGGATGGCAAGTTCCCGGACTATGAGCGTGTACTGCCCAAGGGCGGCGACAAGCTGGTGGTCGGTGACCGCCAGGCGCTGCGTGAAGCTTTCAGCCGTACTGCGATTCTTTCCAACGAAAAGTACCGCGGTATTCGCCTGCAACTGGCTGCTGGCCAACTGAAGATCCAGGCCAACAACCCTGAGCAGGAAGAAGCGGAAGAAGAGATCAGCGTGGACTACGAAGGTAGCTCGCTGGAAATCGGCTTTAACGTCAGCTACCTGCTGGACGTGCTGGGCGTGATGACTACCGAGCAAGTTCGTCTGATCCTGTCCGACTCCAACAGCAGTGCGCTGCTGCAGGAAGCTGGCAATGACGATTCTTCCTACGTTGTCATGCCGATGCGCCTGTAACCTGTAGCAGGCGCAATGTCCCTTCGACGGATCATGGTCACCGCGGTGCGCAACTTGCACCCGGTGACCCTCTCGCCCTCCCCCCGCATCAATATCCTTTACGGCGCCAACGGCAGTGGCAAGACCAGTCTGCTTGAAGCTGTGCACTTGCTCGGGCTGGCGCGGTCATTTCGCAGTACCCGCCTGAACCCGGTCATCCAGTATGAGCAGTCTGCCTGCACCGTGTTTGGCGAAGTGCAGCTGGCTGAAGGTGGCACCAGTAACCTGGGTGTCTCTCGAGAGCGGCAGGGAGAATTCACCATACGCATCGATGGGCAGAATGCACGTAGCGCCGCCCAGCTGGCGGAGTTGTTACCGCTGCAGCTCATCAACCCAGACAGTTTCCGGCTGTTGGAAGGTGCCCCGAAAATACGCCGCCAGTTTCTGGATTGGGGTGTGTTCCACGTGGAACCTCGCTTTTTGCCAGCCTGGCAACGGCTGCAGAAGGCGCTGCGGCAGCGGAACTCATGGTTGCGTCATGGTACACTTGACGCAGCTTCGCAAGCCGCCTGGGACCGGGAATTGTGCCTGGCCAGCGCGGAAATAGATGAATACCGTCGCAACTACATCAAGGCCTTGAAGCCTGTCTTCGAGCGAACCCTGAGCGAACTGGTCGAGCTGGACGGGTTGACCCTGAGCTACTACCGAGGCTGGGACAAGGACCGGGAACTGCAAGAAGTACTCGCATCCTCTCTCCTTCGCGATCAGCAGATGGGCCATACCCAGGCCGGTCCGCAGCGTGCTGATCTGCGTCTTCGTCTGGCTGCCAATAACGCGGCCGACATCCTGTCGCGTGGTCAGCAAAAGCTGGTGGTGTGTGCATTGCGCATTGCCCAAGGCCACCTCGTCAGCCAGGCTCGTCGCGGTAACTGTATTTATCTCGTGGATGACTTGCCGTCCGAACTGGATGACAAGCATCGCCGCGCGCTGTGCCGCTTGCTTGAAGAATTACGCTGCCAGGTGTTCATCACCTGTGTAGATCACGAATTACTGAGGGAAGGCTGGCAGACGGAAACGCCAGTTGCTTTGTTCCACGTGGAACAAGGCCGTATCACCCAGACCCACGACCATCGGGAGTGAAGGCATGAGCGAAAATCAAACGTACGACTCCTCCAGCATCAAGGTGCTGAAAGGTTTGGATGCCGTACGCAAGCGTCCCGGCATGTACATTGGCGACACCGATGATGGTAGCGGCCTGCACCACATGGTCTTCGAGGTGGTCGACAACTCGATCGACGAAGCCCTCGCCGGTCACTGCGATGACATCACCGTCATCATCCACACGGACGAATCCATCAGTGTGCGCGACAACGGTCGCGGCATTCCGGTCGACGTGCACAAAGAAGAAGGCGTTTCCGCAGCCGAGGTCATCATGACCGTACTGCACGCCGGCGGTAAGTTCGATGATAACTCCTACAAAGTATCTGGCGGCTTGCACGGCGTAGGTGTTTCTGTTGTGAACGCCCTGTCCGAGAAGCTCGTGCTGACCGTTCGCCGTAGCGGCAAGATCTGGGAGCAGACCTACGTTCACGGCGTACCACAAGCGCCGATGGCTGTTGTCGGTGAAAGCGAAACCACCGGTACCCACATCCACTTCAAGCCGTCGGCTGAGACCTTCAAGAATATCCACTTCAGCTGGGACATCCTGGCCAAGCGTATTCGCGAGTTGTCGTTCCTCAACTCGGGCGTTGGCATTCTGCTGAAGGATGAGCGCAGCGGTAAGGAAGAGTTCTTCAAGTACGAAGGCGGCCTGCGTGCGTTCGTCGAGTACCTGAACACCAACAAGACGCCAGTCAACTCCCAGGTGTTCCACTTCAGCGTTCAGCGTGAAGACGGCGTGGGCGTGGAAGTTGCTCTGCAGTGGAACGACAGCTTCAACGAAAACCTGCTGTGCTTCACCAACAACATTCCACAGCGCGACGGTGGCACCCACTTGGTGGGCTTCCGTTCTTCGCTGACCCGTAGCCTGAACAGCTACATCGAACAGGAAGGCCTGGCCAAGAAGAACAAGGTGGCGACCACGGGTGACGACGCCCGTGAAGGCCTGACCGCGATCATCTCGGTGAAGGTACCGGACCCCAAGTTCAGCTCGCAGACCAAAGACAAGCTGGTTTCCTCGGAGGTGAAAACCGCCGTGGAACAGGAGATGAACAAGTACTTCTCTGACTTCCTGCTGGAAAACCCGAACGAGGCCAAGGCCGTCGTTGGCAAGATGATCGACGCCGCTCGTGCGCGTGAAGCGGCACGTAAAGCCCGCGAGATGACTCGCCGCAAAGGTGCGCTGGATATCGCCGGCCTGCCAGGCAAGTTGGCGGACTGCCAGGAGAAGGACCCTGCCCTTTCCGAACTGTACCTGGTGGAGGGTGACTCCGCAGGTGGCTCGGCCAAGCAAGGTCGTAACCGTCGTACCCAGGCGATCTTGCCGCTGAAGGGTAAGATCCTCAACGTCGAAAAAGCACGCTTCGACAAGATGATCTCGTCCCAGGAAGTGGGCACGCTGATCACTGCGCTTGGCTGTGGTATCGGCCGCGAAGAGTACAACATCGACAAGTTGCGTTATCACAACATCATCATCATGACCGATGCTGACGTTGACGGTTCGCACATCCGTACCCTGCTGCTGACCTTCTTCTTCCGTCAGTTGCCGGAACTGGTCGAGCGTGGCTACATCTACATTGCCCAGCCGCCACTGTACAAGGTGAAAAAAGGTAAGCAGGAGCAGTACATCAAGGACGACGAGGCCATGGAAGAATACATGACCCAGTCGGCTCTGGAAGACGCAAGCCTGCACCTGGACGAGTCGGCCCCAGCGGTTTCTGGCGTGCAGCTGGAAAGCCTGGTGAACGAATTCCGTAGTGTCATGAAGACCCTCAAGCGCCTGTCGCGTTTGTACCCGGAAGAGCTAACCGAGCACTTCGTGTACCTGCCTGAGGTGACCCTGGAGCAGTTGGGTGACCACGCGGTGATGCAAGCCTGGCTGGCCAAGCTGCAGGAGCGTCTGAACTCCAGCCAGAAGTCTGGCCTGGCTTACAACGCCAGCCTGCGTGAAGACAAAGAACGCAACGTATGGCTGCCGGAAGTGGAAATCACCTCCCACGGCCTGGCCAGCTACATCACGTTCAACCGTGACTTCTTTGGCAGCAATGACTACCGGACCGTCGTCAACATCGGTGCCAAGCTCTCCAGCCTGTTGGGTGAAGGTGCTTACGTACAACGTGGTGAACGCCGTAAGGCAATTGTCGAGTTCAAGGAAGGCCTGGACTGGCTGATGAATGAGACCACCAAGCGTCACACCATCCAGCGATACAAAGGGCTGGGTGAGATGAACCCGGACCAGCTGTGGGAAACCACCATGGACCCGACCGTTCGCCGTATGCTCAAGGTCACCATCGAAGATGCAATCGCTGCTGACCAGATCTTCAACACCCTGATGGGTGATGCAGTCGAGCCGCGTCGTGAGTTCATCGAAAGCAACGCGTTGTCGGTGTCGAACCTGGACTTCTGATCAGGTGTAAATCTACAGACATTAAAAAGCCCGCTGATGCGGGCTTTTTAGTGTCTGCAAAAAATCAGTAGCCGGTAAGAATGTTCACGATCCTGCCACTGGCGATCGACATCAACACATAGTCGCCGTTCACGTACAGCCAACGGTGGTCACGCGGTGGCGCATACAGGTGGCGCGCTTTCCAGTCGGTCACCCAGTAACGGTCACCACGGTAATGCGGGTCAACGGCATGACCACGCTGCCATTGCTGATGAGGTACCGGCATGCCTTGTTGTGGACGGAAGTTCGGATCACGGTAAGCAGGACCGCGGCCATTGTCATGTCGACCCTGTTGCTGGGGCTGACCATGAGGCGAGTTGCCTTGGTGCGATGGGCCGCTATCATGTCGGTCTGGTGGGCCCGGCTGCGCGAAGCTGGCCAACGGTGCGCTGAACATGAGCGCGGCGCAGATCACGGTTAGGGTTTTCTTCATTTGTTGCGGTCCTCTGCCTGTTAACGCCCGGTTGTCACTGTTTGGGTACCGGGTGTGGTTAACCAATCAGACCACGGTTCTAGCCGTTTAATGTAAGGGCAGAGGTAAAGGTCGGGTAAAGGTGCAGGTGAGTGAACGCTGTGGATGCTGTATCGCATCAACCCTCTGACTTGCACGGACTTTGTGGATATTCGTTAGTTCAGCCCCAGGGCCTTCAAGCGGCGATAGAGCGTGCGTTCACTCATCCCAAGATGGCTGGCAAGTTCGCTACGCGAGCCCTTGAACTGTTCCAGCGCCTGCGCCAGCTCACCCAAGTCATTACGACGGCCGCTTCCTTTCAGCGCCCCCACCGGCCCGATATCTTCCGGTAAGTGCTCAGGTCGAATCAGCCCGTCATCGGCAAACAGACGCGCCCTTTCCAGGATGTTGCGCAGCTCGCGGATATTGCCCGGAAACGCATGCAACCCAAGTTGCTGCAAGGCATCGTCACTCAGCCTGGGCGTCGGCTTGCCAGACATACGCTGCAGCAGGCTCTGCGCAAGCAGCGGCAGATCTTCCACCCGCTCTCGCAATGCCGGCAAGCGGATCGGGAACCCGCTGATACGGTAATACAGGTCTTCACGGAAGGTGCCGTCCGCCACCATCTGTTTGAGCGGCTTGTGGGTGGCCGATACCAGGCGGAAATCCGAATGCACCGTGCGCAGGCTGCCCACCGGGCGGAAGCTGCCAGACTCGATCAGACGCAGCAGTTTCACCTGCATCGCCAGCGGTACTTCGCCAATTTCGTCGAGGAACAGCGTGCCGCCATGGGCCGCCTCAGCCAAGCCGATCTTGCGTTGGTTGGCACCGGTGAACGCGCCTTTCTCATAGCCGAACAACTCGCTTTCGAACAACGACTCCGTCAGGCCAGTGCAGTCGACCACCACCAGCGGGCCGTTTGCTCTGGGGCTGCCGATGTGCACCGCGCGGGCGAACAGCTCTTTCCCGCTACCCGACTCGCCTTGCAGCAGCACCGGGATCTGCGCTGGCGCCGCACGTTGCAGGCTGGCCAAGGCAGCCTTGAAAGCTGGAGCCCGGCCGACCAGGCCTTGCTCCTGAGGTTGCGCTGACGCGAGGGTGATGGTGGTCAGGCGTTCGACAAAGGCCACCACCCTGCCCTGTTCATCCAGAATCGGGCGCAGCTCGACATCGACATGCTCGGGGCCGCGTGGTGTGTGATGAACATGCAGCACTCGCTCGGGCACCTTGCTGTCCCACGCCTTGCGCAGGGGGCAATGCTCACCGGCCTGGTCGCACGGTACAGCATAGTGGTGCGAGACCTTGTGACACTTCTCACCCAGCGGTGCCTGGTCATCTCGGCCGAACTGACGGCGATAGGCGGCGTTGGCGGCCAGGATGTTGTAGTCGGTGTCCAGCACGATTGCTGGCAGGGCATCGTGCTCAAGGTAGGAAACCAGAGCTAGGATGAGGGGATGGGCTTCAGACATGACGGCACCGTTTGGATGACCGGGGCAGCGTAACAAGGACTGCCAAACACTGCCATTGGCTGACAGTCGACTGCCACATGTTCTGCCACCATTGCTGCCAGTTGCCTGTGACGGACCGGTTTCATTGGCGCAAGCGCGCTGCAAAGCCTGGCATGCATCTTGATAAACCTCCTGTCACTGCCTACGCCTTGCAAGGTGGGGCGGATAAATTGGAGAACGTGATGATCATCGGCAACAACCTGCACGTGGACGCCTTTTACGACGAGGCGACCTCGACCATCAGCTACCTGGTCATGGACCGTGAAACCCGGCAATGCGCGTTGATCGACAGCGTGCTGGATTACGACCCCAAGTCCGGGCGCACTTGCAGCGCTTCGGCCGACCGCCTGATCGAACGCGTGACCGAGCTGAACGCCAGCGTGCGCTGGGTGCTGGAAACCCATGTGCACGCCGACCATCTTTCCGCGGCGGCCTACCTGAAGGAAAAACTGGGCGGCCATACTGCTATCGGCGCGCACATCACCCAGGTGCAGAAAGTATTCGGGGCTTTGTTCAATGCAGAGCCTGGCTTCGCCCGTGATGGCAGCCAGTTCGATGTGCTGCTCGAAGACGAGGAAGGGTTCCGTATCGGCAACCTGCACGCCCGGGCACTGCACACGCCCGGGCATACGCCCGCGTGCATGAGCTTCATGATCGAAGACGCCGGCGAGATCGCGGTGTTTGTGGGGGACACCCTGTTCATGCCCGACTACGGTACTGCCCGCTGCGACTTCCCTGGGGCCGATGCCCGTACCCTGTATCGCTCTATCCGTCGTCTGCTGGCTTTCCCCGACCAGACCCGTCTGTTCATGTGCCACGACTACCTGCCAGGTGGCCGCGACATGCAGTACGTCACCACCGTGGCCGAGCAGCGCGCCAGCAACATTCATATTCACCAAGGCATCGATGAGGACAGTTTCGTCGCCATGCGCGAAGCCCGTGACAAGACCCTCGACATGCCCGTGCTGATCCTGCCTTCGGTGCAGGTGAACATGCGCAGCGGCCAGCTCCCCGCGCCGGAAGAGAACGGCGTGAGCTATCTGAAAATCCCGCTGAACAAGCTGTAACCGCCCTGCCCCATAATCAGATTTCCAGGATTTACCGCCATGCCTGCCTTGTTGTCCCCTGCCAATACCGACCACCACAAAATCGTCATCGTCGGTGCCGGTGCCGCTGGTATCGCCACCGCTTCCAGCCTGGTCAGCCGTGACCCGTCGCTGGACGTTGCCTTGATCGACCCTGCCGACGTGCATTACTACCAACCCGGCTGGACCATGGTCGGTGCCGGTGTGTTCACGGCACCGAGTACCGCCCGCACCATGGCCTCGACCATCCCGCGCGGTGTGCGCTGGGTCAAGGCGCGGGTGCAGGGTTTCGACCCTCTGGGCCAGCTGGTCATCCTTGAGGACGGCCGCGCCATCAGCTACGAACAGCTGGTGGTCTGCCCCGGGCTCACGCTGGACTGGGCGGCCATCGATGGGCTCAGCGAAACCCTGGGCCGCAATGGTGTCACCTCCAACTACCGCTACGACCTCGCGCCCTACACCTGGGAGCTGGTACAGAAACTCAAGCAAGGCCGCGCCGTGTTCAGCCAGCCGCCCATGCCGATCAAATGTGCGGGCGCGCCGCAAAAGGCGCTGTACCTGTCTTGCGACCACTGGTTGCGCAACGGCCATCTTGGTGCGGTGAAAGCCAGCTTCTTCAATGCCGGTGCAGTCTTGTTCGGTGTGGCGGACTATGTGCCCGCGCTGATGAAGTACATCGAAAAATACGCGGTAGACCTTAATTTCTCCCACCGACTGGTCGCCGTGGATGGCCCGACCAAGCGCGCCACCTTCGTGCGCACCCTGCCCGATGGCAGCACCGAAACGCGCATCGAGGCTTTTGACATGCTGCACGTGGTACCGCCACAAGTGGCGCCGGCGTTTATTCGCGAAAGCCCGTTGGCCGATAATGGCGGCTGGGTCGATGTCGACCCGCATACCCTGCGCCATCGCAAGTACACCAACATCCATGCCCTGGGTGACGTGGCCAATACCAGCAATGCCAAGACCGCCGCAGCGGCCCGCAAGCAGGCGCCGGTAGTGGCCAACAATGTGCTGGTGGCACTGGGCCGGCTGCCCACCCTCGCCCAGTACGATGGCTATGGTTCGTGCCCGCTGACGGTAGAGCGCGGCAAGATCGTCCTGGCCGAGTTCACCTATGGCGGCAAACTGGCACCGAGCTTTCCCAGTTGGTTGCTGGATGGCCGCAAGCCGACGCGTCTGGCCTGGTTGCTCAAGGCGCAGGCGCTGCCGCCGCTGTACTGGCAAGGCATGCTCAAGGGCCGCGAATGGCTGGCGCGCCCGCAGCTGGTAGCCGAGGGTGGCCAGTGATCGAACATCAATTGTTGGGGGCCAGCCTGGGCGCGATCATCGGTGCGGTGCTGGCGTTGACCGGCGCCGGCGGTGGCATTCTTGCTGTGCCCTTGCTGGTGTTCGGCCTGGGGCTGTCGATGGTCGAGGCTGCACCGGTCGGCCTGTTGGCCGTAGGCATGGCGGCGGCGGTTGGCGCAGTGCTGGGGCTGCGTCAGGGGTTGGTGCGTTATCGGGCGGCGCTTTTTATCGCGCTGATTGGCGTAGCAGCGGCGCCGTTCGGGCTGATGCTGGCGCACCGCTTGCCGAATACACCTTTGCAGTTGGTGTTTGCCGGGGTGCTGGTGTACGCCTGCCTGCGTATCTGGCGTAAGGCGGCCAGGGAACTGCGCGGTGAGGCCAATGACGCCCATCGCTATATCGAACCCTGTGTGCTGAACCCGTTGCAAGGCCGCTTGCGCTGGACCCTGCCCTGCGCACGCGCCTTGGCATTCACCGGTGCCTTGTCCGGGCTGCTGTCGGGTTTGCTCGGGGTTGGCGGTGGTTTTGTCATCATCCCGGCCCTGAACCGCTATACCAACCTGCGCATGGCCAGCATCGTGTCCACCTCGCTGGCTGTGATCGCACTGGTGTCCACCGGCAGTGTGGTCAGCGCCAGCCTGGCGGGTGTCATGCATTGGCAGGTCGGAGCCCCGTTCGCATCAGGCGCGGTGCTCGGCCTGCTGCTGGCGCGGCCATTGGCGGCCAAGCTGGCCGGGCCGCGTTTGCAGCAGATGTTTGCGGTGGCCGGTTGGACCGCGGCATTGCTGCTGGCTGGCAAGGCGCTATTGGGCTAGCAGCGCATCCTGTTCTGCCGCGCACAGCGCCAGCAGGTAGTCCCACACCACCCGCAGGCGCACTGACTTGTGCAGCTCGCGGCGGGTGCAGATCCAGTAGCTGCGCTGGATGGTCTCGCCAGGCAGTACGCGCACCAGCGTCGGGTCACCGTGAGCCATGTAGTTGGGCAGTACGGCGATGCCCAGCCCGGCGCGGGCGGCAGCCTGTTGGGCAATGACGCTGGTGCTGCGAAACACCACGGTCGGTGCCCGGCAGAAACTGTTGAGAAACAGCAGTTCCTGGCTGAACAGCAGGTCGTCGACGTAGCCGATCCAGTTGTGCCTGGCCAGGTCTTCGCGGTTGCGCAACGGCGGCGCGCGGTCCAGGTAGCCCTGGCTGGCGTACAGCGCCAGGCGGTAGTCGGTGAGCTTGCGGGTTATCAACAGGTCGGCGTTGGGCCGTTCCAGGTGAATGCTGATCTCCGCTTCGCGGTTGAGGATGCTGACAAAGCGCGGCACCGCCACCAGTTCCACCTCCAGGCCCGGGTAGCGCTCGAACAACGCGTTCATGCGTGGGGTGAAGAACATGATGCCGATGCCTTCGGTCACCCCCAGGCGAATCTTGCCCAAGGGGGTGATGGCCTGGGTGATTTCTTCCTGTGCCAACAGCGCGACGTTTTCCATGGCTTCGGCGTGTTTGAGCAGGGCTTGGCCGGAGGGCGTCAGCTCGTAGCCCTGGGCATGCTGCACGAACAGCGCAGTGCCCAGGCTTTGCTCGATGCTCTCGATGTGCCGGGCCACGGTGCTGTGGGTAGTGTTGAGGCGCTTGGCGGCGGTAAGCAGCCTGCCGCTGCGCTGCAACTCGAGGAAAAACCGCAGATCGTTCCAGTCGAACATGCTGATCCTTTTTGGCAGTTCGTTCCGGCCTCTTCGCGGGCATGCCCGCTCCCACAGGTACAGAGAACATCCTGAAGGTAACGGGATCCCTGTGGGAGCGGGCGAGCCCGCGAAGAGGTCGGTCCAGGCTTACCCCTGTGCTAAAACGCACAACGGCTGCGCGAAATCTCGTGTTTCACCCACGAAATTACGCACTAAGATGGATCGGGACAAGAATAAAAAACGGGCGCGAGGTTGCACATGCCATCAGCCGATTCTGTCTTCGACTACGTGGTCGTAGGGGCCGGTCCAGCCGGTTGCCTGCTGGCCAATCGTTTGTCCGCCGACCCTTCCTGCCGCGTTTTGCTGCTGGAAGCAGGTGGCCGCGACAACTATCCCTGGATTCACATCCCCGTCGGCTATCTCTATTGCATCGGTAACCCGCGCACTGACTGGTGCTTCAAGACCGAGGCGCAGCCAGGCCTGGGGGGGCGCGCACTGGGCTACCCACGCGGCAAGGTGCTGGGTGGCTGTTCCTCGATCAACGGCATGATCTACATGCGTGGTCAGGCGGCCGACTATGACCGCTGGGCCGAGCAAGGCAATGACGGCTGGGCCTGGAAGGACGTGCTGCCGCTGTTCAAGGCCAGCGAAAACCACTTCGCCGGCGCCAGTGAGCACCACGGCGGCGACGGCGAATGGCGCGTCGAGCGCCAGCGCTACAGCTGGCCGATCCTCGATGCTTTCCGTGATGCCGCCGAGCAAAGCGGCATCGGCAAGGTCGACGACTTCAACACCGGCGACAACCAGGGCTGTGGATACTTTCAGGTCAACCAGCGCAGCGGCGTACGCTGGAACGCCTCCAAAGCTTTCCTGAGGCCGATAAAGGACCGCGCCAACCTCACTGTGCTGACCGGCGTTCAGGTTGACCAGGTACTGCTCAACAACACCCGGGCGCGGGCCGTGAAAGCATTTTGGCAAGGCGCCTGGCACGAGTTTTCGTCGCGTCGCGAGATTATCCTGTGCGCCGGCGCCGTTGGTTCACCCGGTATTCTGCAACGCTCCGGCATCGGCCCGCGCCAGCTGCTGGAAAGCCTGGGCATTGGTGTACGCCACGATATGCCGGGCGTGGGTGGCAACCTTCAGGACCACCTGCAACTGCGCCTGATCTACCAGATCCGCAACACCCGCACCTTGAACCAGATGGCCAACAGCCTCTGGGGCAAGATGGGCATGGGCCTGCGCTACCTCTATGACCGCAGCGGCCCGCTGGCCATGGCGCCGAGTCAGCTGGGCGCGTTCGTGCGTTCGAGCCCGGAACAGGCCACCGCCAACCTGCAGTATCACGTACAGCCGCTGTCACTGGAGCGCTTCGGTGAACCACTGCACCCGTTCCCGGCCTTTACCGCATCGGTGTGCAACCTTCGCCCGGTCAGCCGCGGGCGTATCGATATCAGCAGCACCGACATGAACAGCACGCCGCTGATCGACCCCAACTACCTCAGCGACCCACAGGACCTGCGCGTGGCCGCCGATGCCATCCGCCTCACCCGGCGCATCGTGCAGGCCCCTGCCCTTGCAGCGTTCGACCCCAAGGAATACCTGCCAGGCCCAGCCCTGCAAACCGAGCAAGAGCTGTTTGAGGCAGCCGGCAAGATTGGCACCACCATCTTCCACCCGGTGGGTACCTGCCGCATGGGCAGCGGTGCCCAGGACGTTGTGGATAACCAGCTGCGCGTACACGGCATCCCCGGTTTGCGCGTGGCCGATGCCTCGATCATGCCGCAGATCACCTCCGGTAATACCTGTTCACCGACCCTGATGATCGCCGAGAAGGCGGCGCAATTGATCCTCAAAGGAGCTGCTACCCAGACCTACTTGAACGAAGACGCGATACCGACCCCCTGACCCGGGTGCGTGCAACACCGGCGGCTCGCGGTCAGAAGCCGCCGACAGTGGAACAAAAAGAATAATCACTGTGGCCTGCGGGCCGAGGACAGCAACGATGTCGGATTACATCCAGGAACAGGATGCGGTGGCCAGCAGCCCCAGCCGCCGTGAAGAACGCAAGATCATTTTCGCGTCATCCCTCGGGACGGTTTTCGAGTGGTATGACTTTTTTCTCTATGGAGCGCTGGCAGCGGTCATCAGCAAACAGTTCTTTGCTGGCGTGAACGACACCACCGCCTTTATCTTCGCCCTCATGGCCTTTGCCGCCGGCTTCCTGGTGCGGCCGTTCGGTGCATTGGTGTTCGGCCGCCTGGGCGACATGATCGGGCGCAAGTACACCTTCCTGGTCACCATCGTGCTGATGGGCCTCTCCACATTCGCTGTGGGGCTGTTGCCCACCTATGCCAGCATCGGCATAGCCGCACCGATCATCCTGGTGATCCTGCGCATGCTGCAGGGTCTGGCGCTGGGGGGTGAGTACGGCGGTGCTGCCACCTATGTGGCCGAGCATGCGCCCCAGGGCAAACGGGGCTTCTACACCGGTTTCATCCAGTCCACCGCCACCCTTGGCCTGTTACTGTCGCTGCTGGTGGTGCTGGGCAGCCGCTACATCAGTGGCGACCAGTTCGAAACCTGGGGCTGGCGCTTGCCGTTCCTGCTGTCGATAGTGCTGCTGGCCATCTCCACCTGGATCCGGATGAGCATGCACGAGTCGCCGGCCTTCGTGAAAATGAAGGCCCAGGGAAAGGTCAGCAAGTCGCCGATCCGTGAGTCGTTCACCTCCTGGCCAAACCTGAAAGTGGTGCTTACCGCGCTGTTCAGCATCAACGCCGGGCAAGCCGTGACCTTCTACACGGCGCAGTTCTACGTGCTGTTCTTCATGACCCAGATGCTGAAAATGGACCCGGCCCAGGCCAATACCCTGCTGATCATCAGTGTGGTGATTGGTGCGCCGTTCTTCGTGTTCTTCGGCTGGTTATCGGACCGCATTGGCCGCAAGCCGATCCTGATGCTCGGCCTGTTGCTGGCCACGGTGCTGTACTTCCCGCTATTCAAGGCGCTGAGCCACTACGCAAACCCTCAGATTGACGCCGCCAGCCGGCAGGCGCCGATCGTGGTCACCGCCGACCCGCAAAGCTGTACCTTCCAGTTCGACCCGGTGGGCAAAGCGCGTTTCGACAGCCCGTGCGACAAGGTCAAGACGTTCCTGGTCAAGCAGGGCCTGCCATACAGCTCGGTAAGCGTGGCCGGCAGCGATGTGGTGGTCAATATTGGTGAAAAGACCATCAATGGCTACGACGAAGCGGCCATGCGCAGCGCCGTGGAGCAGGCTGGCTACCCGGCCAAGGCCGACCCAGGGCAGGTCAACCAGGTCATGGTGGTGGTGCTGATCGTGGCGATGATCCTGATCGCTACCATGACCTATGGCCCGCTGGCAGCCGTGATGGTCGAACTGTTCCCGACCCGCATCCGCTACACCTCGATGTCCCTGCCCTACCATATTGGCAATGGCTGGTTCGGCGGCTTCCTGCCAACCGTGTCGTTCGCGCTGGTGGTGTATACCGGGGATATCTTCTACGGGCTGTGGTACCCGGTGCTGGTGACCGGGATCAGTTTGGTCGTGGGGATTTTCTGCCTTAAAGAGACCAAAGACGTGGATCTCGACAAGGTCTGAGGCTGTTCACACGGCACAAAAAAACCGGCTGTAAAAGCCGGTTTTTTTATGCCCCAAAAAAACTTATGCACGATTTTAAGAAAAATGTCACACGTAGAAATAAACAGCTAATTCAACGACTTAGCGTTTACTTCAAGCATTTGATCGAAAAACTGCTCACAAGTTATCCACAGATCATCAAGCGGTCTGCTGTTGGGTTTTTTCATCGGCTGGGGGCAGCGAACCCAGGGCCCGTTGGGTGGCTTCGTTCCACGCCGCTGCGCGGTCGTTGAGCTCGGCGATGGCACGTGGCCCGGTGCCATTGGCGTACATCGGCTCGCCAATCACCACTTCGATGGTACCGGCACGCTTGCCCCAACCGGTCTTCGGCCAGAACTTGCCGGCATTGTGGGCAATCGGCAGCACCGGCAGCCCGGCATTCACTGCCAGCGCAGTACCGCCGCGGGAGAACTTGCCCACGGTGCCGTACGGCACGCGGGTGCCTTCCGGAAAGATCAGCACCCAAGTCTTCTGCTTGAGCAGCTCGTCGCCTTTGCTCGCCACCTGGCGCAACGCTTCCTTGGGGTTGTCGCGGTTGATCGCGATCGGCCGCAGCATGGCCATGGCCCAGCCGAAGAACGGCACGTACAGCAGCTCGCGCTTGAGCACCTGGCTCAGCGGCGAAAAGTACTGGGAAAGGAAGAAGGTTTCCCAGGTGCTCTGGTGGTTGGACAGGATCACGCAGGGCTCATTCGGCACGTTCTCGGCGCCGGTGACCTTGTAGTCAATGCCGAGAATGGTGCGCACCAGGAACAGCGCGCAGCGACACCAGTACACGTTGATGAACCTGTAGCGCTTGGGGAACGACAGGAACGGCGCGATGAAGAAGCTCAGCGAGCACCACAGCAGCGAACTGGTGCCCAGCAGCAGGTAAAAAAGAAAGATTCTGATCGCCTGCAGGATCGACATAGTGGCTTGTACCATTGCGGGGCATGCCCGCCTGAGAAAAATGCGCCCGAAGGCGCACTGTTTAAATTAGTTCTCTGGCGATAGCTGCCAGATCGTCGAAAATCAGTGTAGTTTCAGGGACGCCTTTTTCCAGGGTCCGCTCGCCCTTGCCGGTTTTTACCAATACGGGTTGTGCACCGACGGCCAGGGCGGCCTCCAGGTCACCTTTGCTGTCACCGACAAACCAGACGCCTTGCAGGCCGACCCGGTAATGCTCGGCAATCGCCACCAGCATGCCAGGCTTTGGCTTGCGGCAATCGCAGCCTTCGTCCGGCCCGTGCGGGCAATAGACGATATGGCCCACCTCGCCCCCCTGCTCGGCCACCAGCTCGCGCAGGCGTGCGTGCATGGCTTCCAGGGTTGCCAGTGTGTAATAGCCACGGGCAATGCCGGACTGGTTGGTGGCCACGGCCACCGTCCAGCCCGCTTTGCTCAACTGCGCGATGGCCTCGACCGAGCCAGGGATCGGCACCCATTCTTCCAGCGTCTTGATGTAGGCGTCGGAGTCATGGTTGATGACCCCGTCACGGTCGAGAATCAGCAGTTTCAAGGCTTACCCCAGCAGCGAAATGTCGGCCACGCCCAGGAACAGGCCGCGCAGGCGGCTGAGCAGGGCATAACGGTTGGCGCGTACCTTGGCGTCTTCAGCGTTGACCATCACCGCCTCGAAGAAGGCGTCGACCGGGTCACGCAGGGCCGCCAGGCGGGCCAGCGATTCACTGTACTGGCGTGCAGCAGCCATCGGTTGCACGGCCTGGTCGGCCTGCTGGATGGCCGAGTACAGCGAGAACTCGTTGGCGTTGTCGAAGTACTTTGGCTCGACCTGTTCGGCGATGGCGCCTTCGGCTTTGCTCAGCAGGTTCGATACTCGCTTGTTCACCGCGGCCAACGCTTCGGCTTCTGGCAGCTTGCGGAAAGCCTGCACGGCCTGTACGCGCTGGTCGAAGTCCAGGGCGGAGCCTGGCTGCAGGGCACGCACCGACAGGTAGGTGGCCACGTCGATGCCTTCGTCTTCGTAACGCGCACGCAGGCGGTCGAAGATGAATTCCAATACCTGATCGGCCAGGCCAGCGGCCTTGACCTTGGCGCCGAACTGCTTGACTGCGAACTCGACCGCACCGGTCAGGTTCAGGTCCAGCTGCTTCTCGATCAGGATGCGCAGCACGCCCAGGGCGGCACGGCGCAGGGCGTACGGGTCCTTGCTACCGGTGGGCAGCATGCCGATGCCGAAGATGCCAACCAGTGTGTCGAGTTTGTCGGCGATGGCCACGGCAGCACCGGTGAGGGTCTGCGGCAGCTCGGCGCCAGCACCGCGCGGCATGTACTGCTCGTTCAGGGCCAGGGCGACGTCTTGCGGCTCACCGTCGTTGAGCGCGTAGTAATAACCGGCAACACCCTGCATTTCAGGGAACTCGCCGACCATCTCGGTGGCCAGGTCGCACTTGGACAGCAGGCCGGCACGGCCGGCGCGCTGGGCGTCGCCGCCGATCAGCGGGGCAATGAACGCAGCCAGTCTGGAGACACGCTCGGCCTTGTCGTACACAGTGCCCAGCTGAGCCTGGAACACCACGTTTTTCAGGCGCTCGTTGAAGGTTGCCAGCGGCTGCTTCTTGTCCTGCTTGAAGAAGAACTCGGCGTCGGTCAGGCGTGGGCGCACGACTTTCTCGTTGCCTTGCACGATCTGCTTCGGGTCGCGGCTCTCGACGTTGGCTACGGTGATGAAGCGCGGCAGCAGCTTGCCTTCGCTGTCCAGCAGGCAGAAGTACTTCTGGTTGTCCTGCATGGTGGTGATCAGGGCTTCTTGTGGCACTTCAAGGAAACGTTCCTCGAACGAGCACACCAGCGGCACTGGCCATTCGACCAGGGCAGTCACTTCGTCCAGCAGCGCAGGCGGCACGATGGCGGTGCCTTCCTGCTGCATGGCCAGCTCCGCGGTACGCTTGCTGATCAGCTCGCGGCGCTCGGCGAAGTCGGCCAGCACGTAGGCTTTGCGCAGGTCTTCGACGTAGTTGGCCGGGGTGGTGATGACGACGTTTTCCGGGTGGTGGAAGCGGTGGCCACGGGATTCACGGCCGGCTTTCTGCGACAGGATGGTGCAGTCGACCACCTGGTCGCCCAGCAGCATCACCAGCCATTGGGTCGGGCGCACGAACTCTTCACGGCTGGCCGCCCAGCGCATGCGCTTGGGAATCGGCAGGTCGTTGAGCGAATCTTCGACGATGGTTGGCAGCAAGCCGACGGTGGACTTGCCCGGGATATGCTGGGAGAAGCGCAGCTTGGCGCCGCTCTGATCGATTTCCGACAGATCTACACCGCATTTCTTGGCAAAGCCAAGAGCAGCCTGGGTCGGCTCGCCGTCTTTGAAAGCAGCCTGCAGGGGCGGCCCGTCGATATTGATGCTGCGGTCAGGCTGCTGCACGTCCAGCTGGCGGATCAGCACGGCCAGGCGGCGCGGCGCGGCGTACACCTGCTTGCCGGTGTAGTTCAGGCCAGCGGCCTGCAGGCCTTTCTCGATGCCGGCCAGGAAGGCGTCGCCGAGGGTGGCCAGGGCTTTGGGTGGCAGCTCTTCGGTGCCCAGTTCTACCAGGAAATCTTGAGCACTCATTGTGCAGCCTCCAGCTTAGCCAACACTTCGTCACGCAGTTCAGGGGTGGCCATCGGGAAGCCCATGCGTGCGCGGGCTTGCAGATAGCTTTGCGCCACGTCCCGGGCCAGGGTACGTACACGCAGGATGTAACGCTGGCGCTCGGTTACCGAGATGGCGCGGCGGGCGTCCAGCAGGTTGAAGGTGTGCGAGGCCTTCAGGACCATTTCGTAGGTCGGCAACGGCAGATCCAGCTTGATCAGGCGGTTGGCTTCGCTTTCGTAGAAGTCGAACAGTTCGAACAGCTTGTCGACGTTGGCGTGTTCGAAGTTGTAGGTCGACTGCTCCACTTCGTTCTGGTGGAACACGTCACCGTAGGTGACCTTGCCAAACGGGCCGTCGGCCCACACCAGGTCGTACACCGAATCGACGCCCTGGATGTACATGGCCAGGCGCTCCAGGCCGTAGGTGATTTCACCGGTGACCGGGTAGCACTCGATACCGCCTACCTGCTGGAAGTAGGTGAACTGGGTAACTTCCATGCCGTTCAGCCAGATTTCCCAGCCCAGGCCCCAGGCGCCGAGGGTCGGCGATTCCCAGTTGTCTTCGACGAAGCGGATGTCGTGCACCAGCGGGTCCAGGCCGATGGCTTTCAGCGAGCCGAGGTACAGCTCCTGGAAGTTGGCCGGGTTGGGCTTGAGCACTACCTGGAACTGGTAGTAGTGCTGCAGGCGGTTTGGGTTTTCGCCATACCGCCCGTCGGCAGGGCGACGGCTAGGCTGCACGTAGGCGGCGTTCCAGGTTTCTGGGCCGACGGCGCGCAGGAACGTGGCGGTATGGAAAGTGCCGGCGCCTACTTCCATATCGTAGGGCTGAAGCACCACACAACCTTGAGCTGCCCAGTAGTTCTGCAGGGCGAGGATCAGGTCTTGGAAGGTACGCACGGCTGGCGTAGGCTGGCTCACGAAATTCACCTGTATCTGGGGATGCGGATGTAAAGAGCGGGAGTATAACCTGATTCGCCTCGCCCTCTACTCATTGGAGCCTTATGCCACGCTGCTTTTGGTGTACCGACGATCCGTTGTACCAGGCCTACCACGACCAGGAATGGGGAACGCCACAGCGTGACCCGGCGTTGCTCTTCGAGATGCTTTTGCTCGAAGGGTTCCAGGCCGGGCTGTCGTGGATAACCGTTTTGCGCAAACGCGAGCGTTATCGCGAGGTGATGTACGGCTTCGACCCAGAAAAGCTGGCCGCCATGAGCGACGAGCGCATCGAAGAACTGATGCAGGATGCCGGCATCATCCGCAATCGCCTCAAGCTCAAGGCTGCGCGGCGCAATGCCCAGGCCTGGCTGGCTGTGGATAACCCCGCCGAATGGCTATGGTCGTTCGTTGGCGGCGAGCCGAAGATCAACCACTTCGAAGTGCGCGGCGACGTGCCGGCTGTCACCGACGAAGCCAAGGCCATGAGCAAGGCCCTGCAGAAAGCCGGCTTCACCTTTGTCGGCCCGACCATCTGCTACGCCTTCATGCAGGCCACCGGCATGGTCATGGACCACACCACCGATTGCGATCGCTACGCTGCCTTGTTGCGCTGAGGGGTTACAATGCGCGCCTTGCTGAAATAAGGAATTCGCCTGTGGAAAAGTTCAAGGGCGCCCTGATGGTCGGGGTGCTGCGCCTGTTTGCCAAGCTGCCCTGGGGCGCTGTACAGCGCGTGGGCGCGGGTATTGGCTGGCTGATGTGGAAGGTCCCCAACGGTTCGCGCAATGTGGTGCGAATCAATCTGGCCAAGTGTTTCCCGGAGATGGACCCGGTTGCCCGTGAGCAGCTGGTTGGCCAGGCGCTGCGGGATATCGGCAAATCCTTTGTCGAAAGTGCCTGTGCCTGGATCTGGCCGCCGCAGCGTTCGCTGGAGCTGGTCAAGGAAGTGCACGGCCTGGAAGTGCTGGAGCAGGCCCTGGCCTCGGGCAAGGGCGTGGTGGGTATCACCAGCCACCTGGGTAACTGGGAAGTGCTGAACCACTTCTACTGCAACCAGTGCAAACCGATCATCTTCTACCGCCCGCCTAAGCTCAAAGCGGTGGATGACCTGTTGCGCGAGCAGCGCGTGCAGATGGGCAACCGCGTGGCGCCTTCGACCAAGGAAGGCATTCTCAGCGTGATCAAGGAAGTGCGTCGCGGTGGCCAGGTGGGTATTCCTGCCGACCCGGAGCCGGCCGAATCGGCAGGGGTGTTTGTGCCGTTCCTGGGCACCCAGGCGCTGACCAGCAAGTTCGTGCCGAACATGTTGGCGGGTGGCAAGGCGGTGGGGGTATTCCTGCATGCGCTGCGGCTGCCGGATGGTTCGGGCTTTCGGGTGATTCTGGAAGCAGCGCCGGAAGCGATGTACAGCACCGATGTGACCGAATCGGCGGCGGCGATGAGCAAGGTGGTCGAGCGCTATGTGCGCGAGTACCCGAGCCAGTACATGTGGAGCATGAAACGCTTCAAGAAGCGCCCGGCTGGCGAGCCGCGCTGGTACTGAGATTTCTGGGGGCGCTTTGCGCCCCTTTCGCCGGCAAGCCAGCTCCCACCCTGACCGTGCCGGCCCGAGCTCATGCTTCAGCCTTAGACAAGCTCTGGCTTGTAAAAGGCCCATGGGCTTGCTCGGCACCTGTCGGAGCTGGCTTGCCGGCGATGGGCTCCCACCTTGACCGTGCCGGCCCGAGCTCATGC
>NZ_JBLZWV010000075.1:0-9868 GCF_056098905.1 Pseudomonas sp. TSO6
GATCGCCTCGATGATTTCGGTAGGCGGTCTGGGCCAGATGGTGCTGCGCGGCATCGGCCGCCTGGACATGGGCCTGGCGACCGTCGGCGGCGTCGGCCTGGTGCTGCTGGCGATCTTCCTCGACCGCTTGACTCAAGCCATGGGTCAGCGCACCAACGACCCAAGCCAGCACTGGTATGAAACCGGCCCAGTAGGACTGCTGGTACGCTTATTCCGTAGCGACCCCAGCGCTAAAGCCATAAAGAGCAATTGAAAGTCAACTCAACAATCTGCCGCTTTAATCAAAACAACCAAAAATGAGTAACAGACCATGAACAGACTTACCTTTCCTCGAAAATTTATGCACTGCATAACCGGCGTGGCCCTGACGTGTTTATCCGCATATTCTATCGCCTCAGCGGACAAGCCTGGTGAAGGCATTAAAGTAACGCCTATGTTCTCGTCGGTAGCCGAAGAACGCTTCCGAGGTGAAATAGCCATAGCCGGCCTTAAGGAGCTCGGCTATGAAGTGCAAGAACCGAAGGAAGCTGAATACGCAACCATGACGCTTGCTGTTGCCTATGGCGATGCAGACTTCACCGTCCAGATGAATGAGATTCTGCACGCTAGCTTTTATGAAAAGGCGGGTGGAAACGACACCATGGTGAAAGCTGGGGCATTCATGCCCGGCATTCTTCAAGGGTATTTAATTGATAAGAAAACAGCTGACAAGTACCACATCAAATACATCACCGACCTCCAGAAACCGGAGATTGCCAAACTGTTCGATAGCGATGGAGATGGCAAGGCGGACATGACAGGTTGCAACCCGGGGTGGGGATGCGAGCTGGTGATCGCGCACCACATGAAAGCCTACAACTTGGAGAAGACTGTCAATGTCAATCAAGGCTCATACTTCGCCTTGATGGCTGACACAATCACTAAGTTCAAAGAGGGCAAACCGATTCTTTATTACACATGGATTCCACAATGGATCTCTAATGTGCTCGTAGAAGGCCGCGATGTGGTTTGGCTGGAGGTACCAAAAACCGACCTTCCAGACGGTAAAAATGATGTTAACACAACATATGAAGGCAAGAACCTAGGCTTTGCTATCGATACAGCGAACTCCGTACTCAACAAAGAGTTTGCTGAGAAAAACCCTGCCGCTCTGAAATTCTTCTCTCTTGCGCACATCACCGCTGCTGATGAAAGCGCACAGAACCTGAAAATGCAACAAGGCGAGAACAAACCTGCAGATATTAAGCGTCACGCCCAGGAATGGATCTCGGCCCATCAGCAAGAGTATCACGAATGGATAGAAGCGGCGCGCAATTCCGCAACAGTTGCCGCTAAATAAGCGCACAAACGGGCGGATTTATTTTTATCCGCCCGCTCACTATAAAAATTCACAGTCTAGACAAACCACCCCGCAGTTCAGTGCCCCAGGTGTACGATGGAGAATTCATGATGGGAAAGCACATTCAACCGGACTTGATACTCACTACACTTCCCTCTCTACATGCTGTCAGAGCCTTTGTAGCAGCGGCAAAATATCAAAGCTTTACTCGTGCAGCCGAGTCACTTTGCGTCAGTCAAGCTGCGATCAGTCGACAAATCAAAGAACTAGAAGACAACCTAAAAACCGATTTATTCACTAGAACCGGCAGATCGGTAGCACTTACCAGCGCAGGCAAACTTTTCTTTCAAACGGCTCAACAGTCTCTATGCAACATCTATCAAGCCACCGACCAAATCCGAAGCATTAGAAAATAAAATAAGCACTCAAATCTAGCCTTGCGATAAACTTGACTTCTCATCGAGTACTGTCCGTGATCACGCACATTGCAATCTTGGGTACCGAATTGGCGGACTTCACGAGATGCGTAATTTCCGCGACATCTGTTCGCCTCCGAACCTTTCTCACACAAGCGATGACGTGCAGGGTGCGCGACATCACCGCTGCTACATGTGTCCATCTAGGTGCTACCGTTAGACCTGATCTGAATGAGGATACCTGGATACCCTCGCCCTACATTGGAGAGCGTTACGATGAGGCTGCTGGGCTAAAGATCCAACATGGCCACATCCCGCGCCCCAAAGGCCCAAAGGCCCAGGCTTACCCACCGATAAGGAGCAGTTCGGAAATCCGGTTGCGAGTCTCTAAGCACTGCAGCATCACGCTGGTGCGCCCCATAACCCCCGAACCGCTCCAGCGATTACATTTTGTTATCAAGCTATCCCCCAAAAAATTGATTCCGGCTCGAGCCGTTGCCACATAGACTTCTGTAAAGCGTTTCAGTCGATGAACACTGCATATGACCACCTCACATCTTAAACATACGCGGGTAAGTTATGTGATATGCAGAGTATCTGGCGAATAATTTGCGGTAGAGCTGTGCATGAGGAGTGCAAATAAAAAATGAAAAATTACACCGACGCATTGGACCTGATCAAACAACGTAAGCCTCAACACGGCCTACCTGGCACCGCCTATAACGATCCCGCTCTCTATCAACAAGATCTTGAGCACATTTGGTACAAAGAGTGGATCTTTGCCGGCCACACTTTTGAGCTGGAAAAGCCAGGTGAGTATTTGACCCTCCAAATCGGAGAATACCCAGTTGTCGTAGTGCGCGGCAAGGATGGAGGTGTTCGCGCATTCCACAACGCCTGTCGTCACCGTGGCTCCAAGGTTTGTACCGAAGCTAAAGGCAAGGTCGCAAAATTGGTTTGCCCATACCATAAATGGACTTTCGAACTGGACGGAAAACTTCTGTATGCAGGAAACATGGGGCCTGAGTTCAACCCTGCTGACCACAGCCTGACGCCGGTTCACTGCGAAGTTGTCCACAGCTACATTTATGTGTGCGTTGCTCAGACCGCACCAGATTTTGAAAAATTCAGAAGCGCTGTTTCCCCATTCATTGGCCCTCACTACCTTGAGGACTGTAAAGTTGCCTTCGAGTCAAACCTGGTAGAGAAAGGGAATTGGAAACTGGTTTTCGAGAACAATCGCGAGTGCTACCACTGTGATGGTACTCACCCGGAGCTGCTTTGCAGCTACACCGAGTTGCTTTCTGTACAAGGCTTGGGCGGCGCAGAAGATCCCGTATTCGCCGAGCACTGCGACACCTGTGAAGCTGCAGGGCTGGCAAGCCGGATGGTAATGGATCCAAACGGGCAATTCCGGATGACACGTATCCCGCTGAACCCTGGAGCAAGCAGCTATACCATGGATGGGAAGCCTGCAGTGGCCCGTCGACTGGATCGCAGCGGAGTTGAAAACATTGGTGCCCTGCTGTACTTCAACTATCCGTCGACCTGGAACCATTTCCTGGGCGATCACGCCCTAAGCTTCCGCGTGCTGCCTGTAGGCCCAGGCGAAACTGTGGTCACCACTAAGTGGCTCGTGCCTAAAGATGCCCAAGAGGGCGTGGATTATGACATCGATCGGCTGACCAAGGTCTGGATTGCAACCAATGATCAGGATCGTCGCTTGGTGGAAGGCACCCAGATTGGCGTCACCTCCCCCGCCTACATTCCCGGGCCCTACTCGACCACCATTGAGAATGGTGTCTGCCAGTTCATCGACTGGTACTGCGATTTGATGACCAAGCGCCTGACCGAGGCAACATCGAACCGGATCATCTGAACATCGCCGGCGAAGGCACTATACCTTCGCCGAGCCGTCACCCGTTGTTGAGCGACGCGCTACACGGAATAACTATGCAAACCGTGAACAGACACTTCAATGCTGCATTCGAAGGGCGAAACCTGAAGTTTCTTGAACAAAGGGTGCCGGGAAAGACTTCGAAGATCGGCTTCCTGCTTTTAGATAATTTCTCGTTGCCGTGTTTCACACAGGCGCTTGATGCCTTGGCCACGGCCAATCTGATTCGTCCTGGCTCAGTGCGCACTTACACATTCAGCTATAGCGGTGCTGAAGTGATCAGTGACCTAGGTATTCCGATTCGACCGGACACTCCACTAACTGATATTCGCGTCGCCCAGATCGACTTGATGATTGTCTGTGGGGGCCTGCGAACGCCACGGGCAGTCCCTGCATGGTTGAGTAACCTTTTGCGCAAACTTGCCGGCTACTCCATGGCTCTGGGTGGGTTGTGGAACGGGACATGGTACATCGGCCTTGCGGGTTTGCTCGATGGCTATAAATGCGCCATTCACCCAGAGCAACGCCTGGCTCTTGCCGAGAATGTTCCACAAGCCTGCGTGAGCCAGGACAGTGTTGTATTCGACCGTAACCGGTTGAGCGCTGCAACCCCTGTAGGCGCTTTTCAAGTAATGGTCCAGTGGCTGCGTGAGCGTTGCGACCCTGCGCTGGCTGAAGCAGTCATCGCCCTGCTCGATTACGACCAAACGCGCTTCCAGAGCGCTACTCGGATACACCAGCCAAATATGACCCTGCCGCTGCGTGAAATTATCCGCTTGATGGAGGCCAACTTAGAGGAACCTCTCGATATACAGCAAATGGCCAAATGCGTGAAATTATCTCCACGCCAAATTCAGCGGTTATTCCGGAACCAGACTGGGAACACCCCGCAGCAATACTATCTTCAGTTGCGCATTACTGAGGCCCGACGGTTACTGCAAAATACTGCTTTGTCGGTGATGGAGGTGGGGCTGGCCTGTGGATTTGTTGCAGCAACACACTTCAGCCGGACTTACAGCAAATTTTTTGGCCGGCCACCTTCTAAAGAGACGCGCTACGAACTCTGAACTAACTTGTTTGTCGCTAAAATCCGCGTGAGTGCGTGCAACTCACTTTCGCCCCGATCCGGTTGCGCAGAAGATACCAATGCAATATCTAGATAGCATTTCCAATATCTCCAATATCGACAAGAAGAAGATATTCGAGATTGCACTGAACAGGCGCATCCTAGATATGAGCATGGCACCTGGTAGTGCCATCGATGAAATTGCGCTATGCAAGGAGTTCGGTCTGTCACGCCCCCCGGTGCGGGAAGCTCTGCGCCATGCAGCCGGAGAGGGCTATATCGAAATGACTGCCAACCGTGCACCGAGAGTTTCACCGATCACGGAAGAGTGCTTTAAGCGCTTCGCCCAAGCAGCACGCATGCTCTATGTGGCGATAGCACATCTCGCTGCGAAGGCAGCGACGGAAAGAAACATCTGCAACTTGCATGCACTCCATAAGCAACTTTCTGCCGCAGGCCAAGCTGCCAATCATCAAGCGTGTGTTCTACTGGAGTGCGCCTTGCTCTTCGAGATCGGAAAAATTTCAGGCAATCACTACTTGGCCCCCTCATTGAAACGATTACTGGTCGACCACGCCCGGATCCAAAACCTCATTTATCGCTCGCAAAGCGTTATAAGCGCCGCACGCGACGCGCTGTGGTTCATCTCTCACTATGCACTCCTGATCTCCGCAGTTGAGCTCCGCGACACCGGTCGTGCCTCTCGTACTAGCGATGAAATTTCTCAACGCATTTTGGAGCGCGTCGAAGCCTATTCGACAACCGCGCAGACAACCGGGGAGGATGCTATTTAACCTTGGGTTATGCAGGAAAAATAACAAAAGACCTGCAGCGTGCCCCAAGCAAGCCACACATGGAAGCTGCCCTGAATTGGTGAAGGAGACAAGAATGATAAGTCATCTAATGACGGTCGAAGACGTACCACTAAATAGGTTTCATAAATCTCTAACCGTCCGATCAGGTGGCGGCGGTTTCGCTGACGGTTACGTCCTTTGCGTAATCGGTGTCGCGCTGGCACATATTTCAACATCGCTGCAACTAAGCACCTTCTGGGAGGGGTTGATCGCCGCCTCCTCGCTCATCGGCGTATTTTTTGGCGGTTTTCTTGGCGGGTGGCTAACCAACTTTCTTGGCCGACGTAAGGTCTATTTCCTGGGCCCGTTACTGTTCATCGGTGCTTCGCTGGCTCATCTGTGGGCGGACTCGGCAATGGCCATTTTTCTACTACGCCTTCTGATAGGTGTAGGCGTAGGCATTGAATATCCGGTCGCAACATCCATGCTGGTCGAGTTTATGCCGCGCAAGTATCGCGGTTCTCGCCTAGCCCTGTTGACCCTTCTATGGTTCGCCGGAGCGGCGTCGGCCTATCTGGTAGGCGAAGTGATGCTGCGTACCTTGGGTACTGAGTCCTGGCCCCTGGTACTGGCAAGCTCCGCAATTGTCGGCCTGTTCCTATTCGTTGTTCGCATGGGCACTCCAGAATCCGCACGCTGGCTGTTGAGCAAGGGGCGGAATGCGGAAGCCGAAGCAGTCATCAAAACCGTGTACGGCAATGAGTTTGACCTTCGTCACTTGCCGGAAGAACAAAGCGGCAATTCCCTGAGTTTTTCCAACCTGCTGCACTCGGGCTATGGCAAAAGGATGCTGTTCATCGTCAGCTTCTGGACATGTTCGATCATTCCGGTTTTCGCGGTGTATTCGTTCGCACCCAAGGTATTGGGCGCCCTGAACGTCAAAGGTGACATCGCGTCGCTAGGCTCCGCCCTGATCACATTGTTCTTCGTATTCGGCTGCATGATTGCCACCCGCATCATCAATGTAATTGACCGACGCACCATGCTGATCTACAGCTTCCTCCTGTCTGGCCTTGCTTTGCTGTGTCTCGGTATTTTCCATTCAAGCCCCGGCATGATCATCCTGGTGCTGTTTGCCACCTACGCTTTGTTTATCGGTGGCGCTCAGGTACTCGTTCTGGTTTACCCGAACGAAATCTTTCCAACCGAGATACGTACCTTCGCGGTGGGAATCGGCACCTCTGTATCCCGAATCGGCGCTGCAGTAGGCACCTACCTAGTTCCCCTGTCGCTGGACTCTCTGGGTATCGCGCAAACCATGTACATCGCCGCACTGGTGTCTTTCGTTGGCCTATTCATGTCCTGGGCTCTCGCTCCGGAAACTCGCTCGTTGAACCTGCAACAAGCGGCCTCGCTGGGCTGATAAAACCTCAACACTGACAATGGAGTAGAACATGTCCACGTTGCTGAACAAAGAACAATACGCGGCCATCGCCGCCGACCTGCAACTGCGTACCCAGGCGTTCATCGACGGTGAATTCCGCGATGCCCTCTCGGGCCGCACCTTCGTCACCACCAACCCGGCCACCGGCCAGCAGCTGGCTGAAGTCGCCGCCTGCGACGTCAACGACGTCAACGTGGCCGTAGCCGCGGCCAAGCGCGTGTTCGAAGAGGGCACCTGGTCGAAGATGCAGCCGAACGACCGCAAGCATGTGCTGCAGAAGTTCGCCCAGTTGCTGGAAGACAACGCCCACGAACTGGCTGTGCTGGAAGCGCTGGACAGCGGCAAGCCGGTCAGCGAGTGCCAGACCGTCGACGTGCCGGAGACCATCCACACCATCCGCTGGCACGCCGAGCTGATCGACAAGATCTACGACGCCACCGCCCCGACCGGCAACGCCGCCGTGACCATGGTGGTGCGCGAAGCCATCGGCGTGGTTGGCCTGGTGCTGCCATGGAACTTCCCGCTGCTGATGCTGGCCTGGAAGATCGCTCCGTCGCTGGCCGCCGGTTGCTCGATCGTGGTCAAGCCGGCCAAGGAAACCACCCTCAGCGCCCTGCGCGTGGCCGAGCTGGCCCACGAGGCCGGCATTCCTGCAGGCGTGTTCAACCTGGTGCCTGGCGGTGGCCGCGAAGTGGGCGAGGCCATCGGCCGCCACATGGACATCCCGATGGTCAGCTTCACCGGCTCGACCGACACCGGCCGCCTGTTCCTCAAGTACGCTGCCGAGTCCAACCTCAAGCGCATCGTTCTGGAGCTGGGTGGCAAGAACCCGGCCGTGGTCATGAACGACTGCGAAGACCTCGATGAAGTGGCCCAGTTCGTCACCGCCGGTGCGTTCTGGAACATGGGTGAGAACTGCTCCGCTTCCTCGCGCCTGATCGTCCACAAGGATGTGAAGGACGAGCTGCTGGGCCTGATCGCCAAGCACCTGAAAGACTGGAAGCTGGGTGACCCACTGGACCCGGACAATCGCCTGGGCGCCATGGTCAGCAAGTCGCACTTCGAGAAGGTCAAGTCGTACCTGGAATACGCCGCCGAGCACAAGCTCAGTATCGTCCAGGGTGGCGAGACCGAAGAAGGCGTGTTCGTGCAGCCGACCATCGTCGACAACGTTGGCCGCGACAACAAGCTTTTCGTCGAGGAAATCTTTGGCCCGGTGCTGAGCGTGACCAGCTTCGAAACCATCGATGAGGCGATCGAGCTGGCCAACGACACCGTTTACGGCCTGGCCGCTTCGGCCTACACCGGCAGCCTGCGCAATGCGCTGCGCCTGTCGCGTGAAATCCGTGCAGGCGTGGTCACGGTCAACTGCTTCGGCGAGGGTGATGTGACCACGCCGTTCGGTGGCTACAAGGAGTCTGGCTTCGGTGGGCGCGACAAGTCCATCTGGGCCCACGACCAATACACGGAGCTGAAGACCATCTGGATCAACGCTTCGTGATCCGAGCAGTACCGGTGCTGTTCTGACGGAGCTCAGCACCAAACCAGCCACCGCCTCCACGCAGGCGGTGGTTACCCCTTGATGGTCTCGGGCAAGAAGGTTTAAGCCCGCATATTACATCACAGTTGGAAAAACTCCAAACTCTTCTAGTATCCAATCTCGAACACGAGTACAACCACCATCGTCTTTCTTCTCCCCCCTGAAGGTCAGAAAATGCTGACTATCCTTGTGAATCAACTCCTCCTCAACTGGCCTGACGAGCAAGCCCTGCTGAACAAGTGGATCTACTAAGTAGTGCCAGCCTAGGGCAACCCCCTGACCAGCTATTGCCAATTGGACAAGTGAATTGTAGTCGTTGGAGTGATACAACTGGGCACCATTAACTACCCGCGCGCTCAAGTCGACATGGTGGTACTCGAACCAAACATACCAATCTACGTGTTCTGCTATCTGAGACCTACCGAAGGGACTAAGATTGAGTAATGATTTTTGACTCATAATCTCCAAATCTATTAGATCAGGATTCTGCTCGAGATACTCAGGACTGCATATTGGATAAATTACGTCACAAACAAGAGGATAACTGCTATACCCCTCTCGTATCTTCGAAAGCTTATTAACAAATATGTCAGGCTGTACACCGGGCTCCATCGTCAAGAAGTTTTGAGTAACCACCGTATTCAGGTCAATATCAGGATTAGCTGCTAGAAACTTAGGTAGACGAGGTGTCAGCCATAAGCCCGAAAAGGCAGGAGTACAACAAATAGTAACAACACGCTTACCACTGGTTTGCCTGCGAATACGGCTTGATGCCTGAGAGATATTGCTAAGTGACAACTGAACAGCATCAAAAAAGGCTGCCCCTGCTGAGGTCAACTCGACTGCGCGCCCGTTCCTTATGAACAATTCCGCGTTTAAGAAATTCTCAAGTTCGCGAATTTGGCGACTGATAGCAGCCTGAGTTACACACAGCGACTCGGCTGCTCGAGTGAAATTCAAGTACTTCGCCGCAGCTACGAATGCTTTCACAGCGCGCAGTGAAGGCATGTGAATCAGAGACAAATCGGGTTCAGTATGCTTTACCATTCGCCTACACCATTTATCAAACAAAAATACGACATTTGCATCACGGCAGCCTTGATCAAGCCTAACCTCTCATCTTTTATTCTTCTTGTATCGTCACACCGCTAGCAGGGCAAAGACCCATCACGGTTTACACCGACTCAGTGACCACCTGCACGCGCTCGCGCATTTCCTCCCCATAATACTGAAAAAGGGCCTCATGCAGACTGTGTGAAAACACACTGACAGGCCCTAGACCAAACGCCCCGACTTGTTCGGGGCGTTTGTTTTTGTGCTGAAAAAGGCTCTTCAGCCCATCAGTTGCATCATTTGCTTGGCACCCAGGACG
>NZ_JBLZWV010000077.1:0-1597 GCF_056098905.1 Pseudomonas sp. TSO6
AATCCCGGATTTGCCTAAGATTCCAGCCTACCACCTTAAACCTGGACAACCAACGCCAGGCTGGCCTAACCTTCTCCGTCCCTCCATCGCAATAACTGGAAGTACAGGAATATTAACCTGTTTTCCATCGACTACGCTTTTCAGCCTCGCCTTAGGGACCGACTAACCCTGCGTCGATTAACGTTGCGCAGGAAACCTTGGTCTTTCGGCGTGCGAGTTTTTCACTCGCATTGTCGTTACTCATGTCAGCATTCGCACTTCTGATACCTCCAGCAAGCTTCTCAACTCACCTTCACAGGCTTACAGAACGCTCCTCTACCGCATCACCAAAAGGTGATACCCGTAGCTTCGGTGCATGGTTTGAGCCCCGTTACATCTTCCGCGCAGGCCGACTCGACTAGTGAGCTATTACGCTTTCTTTAAAGGGTGGCTGCTTCTAAGCCAACCTCCTAGCTGTCTAAGCCTTCCCACATCGTTTCCCACTTAACCATGACTTTGGGACCTTAGCTGACGGTCTGGGTTGTTTCCCTTTTCACGACGGACGTTAGCACCCGCCGTGTGTCTCCCATGCTCGGCACTTGTAGGTATTCGGAGTTTGCATCGGTTTGGTAAGTCGGGATGACCCCCTAGCCGAAACAGTGCTCTACCCCCTACAGTGATACATGAGGCGCTACCTAAATAGCTTTCGAGGAGAACCAGCTATCTCCGAGCTTGATTAGCCTTTCACTCCGATCCACAGGTCATCCGCTAACTTTTCAACGGTAGTCGGTTCGGTCCTCCAGTCAGTGTTACCTAACCTTCAACCTGCCCATGGATAGATCGCCCGGTTTCGGGTCTATACCCAGCGACTAAACGCCCTATTAAGACTCGCTTTCGCTACGCCTCCCCTATTCGGTTAAGCTCGCCACTGAATATAAGTCGCTGACCCATTATACAAAAGGTACGCAGTCACCTAACAAGTAGGCTCCCACTGCTTGTACGCATACGGTTTCAGGATCTATTTCACTCCCCTCTCCGGGGTTCTTTTCGCCTTTCCCTCACGGTACTAGTTCACTATCGGTCAGTCAGTAGTATTTAGCCTTGGAGGATGGTCCCCCCATATTCAGACAAAGTTTCTCGTGCTCCGTCCTACTCGATTTCATTGATAAGAGATTTTCGTGTACGGGGCTATCACCCACTATGGCCGCACTTTCCAGAGCGTTCCACTAATCTCAAACCAACTTAAGGGCTGGTCCCCGTTCGCTCGCCACTACTAAGGGAATCTCGGTTGATTTCTTTTCCTCAGGGTACTTAGATGTTTCAGTTCCCCTGGTTCGCCTCTTGCACCTATGTATTCAGTACAAGATAACCAGCTTATGCTGGCTGGGTTCCCCCATTCAGAGATCTCTGGATCACAGTCTGTTTGCCGACTCCCCAAAGCTTATCGCAGGCTACCACGTCTTTCATCGCCTCTGACTGCCAAGGCATCCACCGTATGCGCTTCTTCACTTGACCATATAACCCCAAGCAATCTGGTTATACTGTGAAGACGACATTCGCCGAAAATTCGCACGTTGCTCTTTCGAGCAGAACTCACAAATTTTACCTTAGCCTGATC
>NZ_JBLZWV010000078.1:0-1586 GCF_056098905.1 Pseudomonas sp. TSO6
GCAGACTGTGTGAAAACACACTGACAGGCCCTAGACCAAACGCCCCGACTTGTTCGGGGCGTTTGTTTTTGTGCTGAAAAAGGCTCTTCAGCCCATCAGTTGCATCATTTGCTTGGCACCCAGGACGCTGATCGCTCGCTTGAGGTTGTAAGCGGTCACGGCCAGAGCCATTTCAGCTCTTGTCCCTTCGAGTTGTCGCAGCAGGAAGCGTCCGTTCCCAAATAGCCATTGTTTGAGATTGCCAAACGGGTGTTCCACGGTGGATCTACGCCGCTCCATCATCTCTGGATGCAGCTGCATTCGCTGCGCCATGCGCTCAAAGGCTTCCTCTTGAGCGTGACGCGAGACATAGCGACGCTTGGCCGTCGTACATTGGGCTTTCAACGCACACCCAGCGCAGTCGCTGATTGCCGCCTGGTAGATCCGGTCGCCTTTGTAACGCTGCTTCAGGGTTAGCCACTGACCTGCCGGGCACTGGTACCGATCCTGTTCAGCGTCGTAGGTAAAGTCCTTGCGCTCGAACAATGCCTCTCCACCTGGGTTCGAGGTTCGGTTTGGCGGCACGTACGCGGTAATGGCGGCTTCTTCACAAGCCTGGAACTGCTGGCCGTTTGAGTAACCCATATCGGCTGTCACGGTCAGCGATTCTTGCCCCAACTCAGCCTTGGCAGCTTTCGCCATGGGTTCAAGCTGCTTGCGGTCATCACCATCCTGCGTCACCTCGTGATGCAAAATCAGGCAGTGTTCTGCGTCGACGGCAGTCTGCACGTTATAGGCAACACGAGCCCCCTTTGGCGTGCGCATCATTCGGGCATCACTTTCGTGTGTATTGAACTGCTCCAGCCCCATCGATTGCATCAAGGCCTGGCAACTGCGATTGTCTTGCTGCTTGGCCTCAAGCTCCGCCAAGGCTGCCTTGATCGCAGTGCGATCTACCACCTGCTCGCCCTCAGTCTTATCAGTGGAATCCAGGTCAGCCAGGTATTGGGCGATGCGCTTATCCAGCTTCTCGTCCTGACGCTTGAGCTGATTCAAGTTCAGATGGCGTCGCGCGGAAGCGACTGCCTGAAACTTGCTCCCGTCAATGGCAACCAGGTCACCGGCAATCAAACCGGCAGTTCGGCAGAACTGCACAAAAGCCCGGCACGTCGTAACGAACGCAGCTTTGTTGTTCTTGCGGAAGTCGGCGATGGTCTTGAAGTCGGGTTTAAGCCGGTTGATCAGCCACATCACTTCGATGTTGCGCTGGCATTCAGCTTCCAGGCGACGGGACGAACGAATGCGCTGGAAATAGCCATAAAGATAGAGTTTGAGCTGATCGGCGGGATTGTAGGCGGGGCGCCCGGTGGCCTTGGGCTGAGTTTTCTCAAAGCCGAGCTGACCCAGATCCAGCTTGGCGACATACAGGTCGATGACCCGTACGAGGTGATCTTCAGGGATCAATTCCTCCAGCGAGACCGGGAAAAGGCTGGTCTGACTGCGGGACTCTCCTTGTATGTAGGCCATAACGAAAAATGCTCCGTATCTTTCGATACGGAGCATTCTCTTAAAGGGCCGGGCAGATTGCTAGGTTTTCACACAGTCTG
>NZ_JBLZWV010000079.1:0-1417 GCF_056098905.1 Pseudomonas sp. TSO6
GCAAATTGCTTGGGTGTTATATGGTCAAGCCTCACGGGCAATTAGTATTGGTTAGCTCAACGCCTCACAGCGCTTACACACCCAACCTATCAACGTCGTAGTCTTCGACGGCCCTTTAGGGGATTCAAGATCCCAGTGAGATCTCATCTTGAGGCAAGTTTCCCGCTTAGATGCTTTCAGCGGTTATCTCTTCCGAACATAGCTACCCGGCAATGCCACTGGCGTGACAACCGGAACACCAGAGGTTCGTCCACTCCGGTCCTCTCGTACTAGGAGCAGCCCCTCTCAAATCTCAAACGTCCACGGCAGATAGGGACCGAACTGTCTCACGACGTTCTAAACCCAGCTCGCGTACCACTTTAAATGGCGAACAGCCATACCCTTGGGACCGGCTTCAGCCCCAGGATGTGATGAGCCGACATCGAGGTGCCAAACACCGCCGTCGATATGAACTCTTGGGCGGTATCAGCCTGTTATCCCCGGAGTACCTTTTATCCGTTGAGCGATGGCCCTTCCATACAGAACCACCGGATCACTAAGACCTACTTTCGTACCTGCTCGACGTGTGTGTCTCGCAGTCAAGCGCGCTTTTGCCTTTATACTCTACGACCGATTTCCGACCGGTCTGAGCGCACCTTCGTACTCCTCCGTTACTCTTTGGGAGGAGACCGCCCCAGTCAAACTACCCACCATACACTGTCCTCGATCCGGATAACGGACCTGAGTTAGAACCTCAAAGTTGCCAGGGTGGTATTTCAAGGATGGCTCCATGAGAACTGGCGTCCCCACTTCAAAGCCTCCCACCTATCCTACACAAGCAAATTCAAAGTCCAGTGCAAAGCTATAGTAAAGGTTCACGGGGTCTTTCCGTCTAGCCGCGGATACACTGCATCTTCACAGCGATTTCAATTTCACTGAGTCTCGGGTGGAGACAGCGCCGCCATCGTTACGCCATTCGTGCAGGTCGGAACTTACCCGACAAGGAATTTCGCTACCTTAGGACCGTTATAGTTACGGCCGCCGTTTACCGGGGCTTCGATCAAGAGCTTCGCTTGCGCTAACCCCATCAATTAACCTTCCGGCACCGGGCAGGCGTCACACCCTATACGTCCACTTTCGTGTTTGCAGAGTGCTGTGTTTTTAATAAACAGTCGCAGCGGCCTGGTATCTTCGACCGGCATGGGCTTACGGAGCAAGTCCTTGACCCTCGCCGGCGCACCTTCTCCCGAAGTTACGGTGCCATTTTGCCTAGTTCCTTCACCCGAGTTCTCTCAAGCGCCTTGGTATTCTCTACCTAACCACCTGTGTCGGTTTGGGGTACGGTTCCCAGTTATCTGAAGCTTAGGAGCTTTTCTTGGAAGCATGGTATCAACCACTTCGTCGCCTAATGGCAACTCGTCATCAGCTCTCGGCCTTG
>NZ_JBLZWV010000080.1:0-1196 GCF_056098905.1 Pseudomonas sp. TSO6
TCACCGCCCAGCTGCAGGTTCTCGAAGGCAGCGCCGGTGGCGTCTACCGCCGACTTGATGCCCAAGGTGATTTCGCCGGCATCCTGGTAGACGTCATCGCCCTGTGCAGCGTGCTCGTAAGGGGCGCTGGTTTCGCCCGCTTTGATGGTAACTGTGGCGTTGTTGCTCAGGGTCACGACCAGGTCGTGGGCCAGGGCGGTGTTGATGTGCACGGTGAAGGTCGGTTTGACGTTCTCGGCAACCGATACCTGGTCAGCGGTGATGGTGACCTTGACGATGTCACCTTCGTTGCCCGGCGTGCCTGGCTCGTCGGTAACCTGGGTACTGACCGGGGTCTTGTCCAGATTCAGGTTTTCGAATTTCCACGCATCCGCGCCGCTGACGGCGTCGATAGCGTTAATTACCGGCTGGTTAGCGCCAACATAGACGTTATCCGGCGCAGTTGCAGTGGCCGAGCCAGTGGTGCTGTTGGCAGCCACAACAACCGTCGTGCCATCGGTCAGCTTGAAGTACAGCTCCGAATGGTTGTTGATCGGCAGACCGTCTTTGTTGGTCAGCGTGATGGTGTAGGTGATCTCGCCGCCTTCGGTGACCGAAGGCGTCGCAGTCAGCTTGGCCACCACTTCGTCGATGGTGTCGGTCACCTTGACCGAAGCATCACCGCCCAGCTGCAGGTTCTCGAAGGCAGCGCCGGTGGCGTCTACCGCCGACTTGATGCCCAAGGTGATTTCGCCGGCATCCTGGTAGACGTCATCGCCCTGTGCAGCGTGCTCGTAAGGGGCGCTGGTTTCGCCCGCTTTGATGGTAACTGTGGCGTTGTTGCTCAGGGTCACGACCAGGTCGTGGGCCAGGGCGGTGTTGATGTGCACGGTGAAGGTCGGTTTGACGTTCTCGGCAACCGATACCTGGTCAGCGGTGATGGTGACCTTGACGATGTCACCTTCGTTGCCCGGCGTGCCTGGCTCGTCGGTAACCTGGGTACTGACCGGGGTCTTGTCCAGATTCAGGTTTTCGAATTTCCACGCATCCGCGCCGCTGACGGCGTCGATAGCGTTAATTACCGGCTGGTTAGCGCCAACATAGACGTTATCCGGCGCAGTTGCAGTGGCCGAGCCAGTGGTGCTGTTGGCAGCCACAACAACCGTCGTGCCATCGGTCAGCTTGAAGTACAGCTCCGAATGGTTGTTGATCGGCAG
>NZ_JBLZWV010000081.1:0-1170 GCF_056098905.1 Pseudomonas sp. TSO6
CCTTCCGCCTGGCTGAAGAAGAAAAGCCGGGTGCGGTACACCTGGAACTGCCGGAAGACATCGCCGCCGAGCAGACCGACGCACTGCCGATCCCGCGCAGCCTGCACCGCCGCCCGCTGGCCGAACATGTGGCCATCCAGGCTGCCGTCGAAAAATTGCAGAATGCGCGCAACCCGATCCTGGTGATTGGTGCCGGTGCCAACCGCAAGATGACCGCCAAGGTCCTCAAGCAGCTGATCGACAAGACCGGCATCCCGTTCATCACCACCCAGATGGGTAAAGGTGTGGTCGACGAGCGCCACCCGCGCTTCCTCGGCAACGCTGCGCTGTCGTCGGGTGACTTCGTGCACCGCGCCGTCGAAGCCGCTGACCTGATCGTCAACATCGGCCACGACGTGATCGAGAAGCCGCCGTTCTTCATGGTCCGTGGCGGTACCGAAGTCATCCACATCAACTTCCGCTCTGCCGAAGTCGATGCCGTGTACTTCCCGCAGGTGGAAGTGATCGGCGACATCGCCAACGCTGTGTGGCAGATCAGCGAAGCGCTGAACGACACGTCGCACTGGGACTTCACCCGCCTGATGGCCATCCGTGAAGCCAACGAAGCGCAGATCGCCGAAGGCGCTGATGACAACCGCTTCCCGGTCTACCCGCAGCGCCTGGTGGCCGACATCCGTCGCGTACTGCCGTCCGAAGGCATCGTTGCCCTGGACAACGGCATCTACAAGATCTGGTTCGCCCGCAACTACAAGGCGCACAAACCGAACACCGTGCTGCTGGACAACGCCTTGGCCACCATGGGCGCCGGCCTGCCATCGGCCATGGCGGCGCACCTGGTGCACCCGGACCGCCCGGTGATCTCGGTGTGCGGCGACGGCGGCTTCATGATGAACAGCCAGGAGCTGGAAACGGCTGTACGCCTTGGCATGCACATCACCGTGGTGATCCTGCGTGACGATGGCTACGGCATGATCCGCTGGAAGCAGGCCAACATGGGCTTCACCGATTTCGGCCTGGACTACGGCAACCCGGACTTCGTCAAATACGCCGAAGCCTACGGTGCCAACGGCCACCGCGTGGAAAGCGCCGAAGGCCTGCTGCCACTGCTGGAACACTGCATCAAGACCCCAGGCGTGCACGTGATCGACTGCCCGGTCGATTACAGCGAGA
>NZ_JBLZWV010000082.1:0-970 GCF_056098905.1 Pseudomonas sp. TSO6
GCGAAGACCACGGTAGCACCGGTGCTCAGGGTGACGGTGAAGTCCTTGTCCAAGGCCTTGTTCAGGCTCAGGGTGAAGGTTGGCTCGGTCGCTTCATTGACCGATACCTGATCGGCCACGATGGTGACTTTGACCAGGTCGCCCTCACCTGCAGGCTCGTCCGTGACGGTGGTGCTGACCTCGGTCTTGTCCAAGGTCAGGTTTTCGAACTTCCACGCATCTGCACCGCTGACGGCATCGATGGCATTGACCACCAGTTCGTTAGCACCGACATAGACGTTATCCGGCGCGGTTGCAGTGGCAGAACCCGTGGTGCTGTTAGCGGGCACGATGACAGTGGTGCCATCGGCCAGCTTGAAGTACAGCTCTGCGTGATTGTTGATCGGCAGGCCGTCTTTGTTGGTCAGCGTGATCGTGTAGGTGATCTCGCCGCCTTCGGTGACCGACTGGCTTGCGGTCAGCTTGGCCACCACTTCGTCGATGGTGTCGGTCACTTTGACCGATGCATCACCGCCCAACTGCAGGTTTTCGAAGGCCGCACCGGTAGCGTCCACCGCCGACTTGATGCCCAGGCTGATTTCGCCAGCGTCCTGGTAAACGTCGTCACCTTGCGCGTCGTGAGCATACGGCTCGCTCGAGGTCTGACCGGCCTTGATGGTCACAACCGCGTTATTGCTCAAGGTCACGACCAGGTCGTGCGCCAGAGCGGTGTTGATGTGCACGGTGAAGGTCGGTTTGACGTTCTCGGCGACCGAAACCTGGTCAGCCGTGATGGTGACCTTGACGATATCGCCTTCGTTACCTGGGGTACCTGGCTCGTCGGTAACCTCGGTGCTGACCGGGGTCTTGTCCAGATTCAGGTTTTCAAACTTCCACGCATCCGCGCCGCTGACGGCATCGATAGCGTTAACTACCGGCTGGTTAGCACCAACATAGACGTTATCCGGAGCGGTTGCAGTGGCCGAGCCGG
>NZ_JBLZWV010000083.1:0-696 GCF_056098905.1 Pseudomonas sp. TSO6
CACCGGTCGGGCCGACCAGAGCAGTACCCAGTTCGGTACCGTCGGCTGCCAGGATACGCACAGTACTGCCCGGTTCGGCACGGCCGGTGAGCACGGTGCCGTCAGCGCTGACGGCCAGTTCGGTCGGGCTGGCCGGGGCGGTGATGTCTGGCGCGGTGATTTGCGCAGGCAGCGAGGACGCGCCGCTGTCATCAATGGCGACCACATCCAGCAGTTCGCCATTGGCCTGGGCCGGGCTCAGCTCGATGCTGAAGGTTCCATCGGCATTGGCGATGGCGCTGCCGATCAGGGTGCCGTTGGCGTCGTGCACCTCAACACGGCTGCCAGCGGGGGCCGAACCAGTGAGGGTGGTGCCGTCGGCATCAATGGCCAGGTTGCTCGGGCTGACTGGTGCCGTGGTCAGCGGTACGTCGTACTCCAGGGCCACCGAGGCGTTGCCGCTTGGGTCGGTCTGCACCAGGCTCAGCTGCTCGCCCGGTTGCGCGGCTGGATTCAGGTCAATCAGGAAGGTGCCGTTGGCACCGACTACGCCAGAGCCGATCACGGTGCCGTTGGCATCGCGTACCTCGACGGTGGCACCCGGCTCACCACGGCCACTCAGGGCCAAGCCATCAGCGCCGACCACGATATTGCTTACTGCGCCAGGTGGCGTGATATCCGGGGCATCGAACTGCAGCGGCGCCGAGGTGTTGCCGG
>NZ_JBLZWV010000084.1:0-666 GCF_056098905.1 Pseudomonas sp. TSO6
CAGTGATCGAACCAGTAGTGCCGTTGGCCGGTACGGTGATGACGGTTTTACCGTCGCTCAGCGTGAAGGTCAGGGCGCCATGGTTGTTGATCGGCAGGCCGTCTTTGTTGGTCAGCGTGATCGTGTAGGTGATCTCGCCGCCTTCGGTCACCGAAGGGGTCGCGGTCAGCTTGGCCACGACTTCGTCGGTGGTGTCGGTGACATCCACTTTCGCAGCGCCGCCCAACTCCAGGTTCTCGAAGGTCGCACCGGTAGCGTCTACCGCCGACTTGATGCCAACACTGATCTCTCCGGCATCGTTGTAAACGTCGTCGCCTTGCGCATCGTGGGTGTACGGCGCGCTGGTCTCGCCGGCCTTGATGGTGACCTGGGCTTTGTTGCTCAGGGTCACGACCAGCTCGTGGTCCAGCGGTTGGTTGACGTGCACGGTGAACGTCGGTTTGACGTTCTCGGCGACCGAAGTCTGGTCGGCAGTGATGGTGACCTTGACCAGGTCGCCTTCGTTGCCCGGCGTGCCTGGCTCGTCGGTAACCTGGGTACTGACCGGGGTCTTGTCCAGGTTCAGGTTTTCGAATTTCCACGCATCCGCGCCGCTGACGGCGTCGATAGCGTTAATTACCGGCTGGTTAGCGCCAACATAGACGTTATCCGGCGCAGTTGCAGTGG
>NZ_JBLZWV010000085.1:0-582 GCF_056098905.1 Pseudomonas sp. TSO6
GAATTTTGGTGCGTTGGCGGTACTCCTACAATCCGAGCTTGACCATCGGTGATAGCCAAGTGAACAGCGCCGGCAGGGTTCACGACGAGAAATTCCTCACGCGTTTCCCGACCTTGAAAGGGCTCCGAATGCAGTATCGCTGGGGAGGGCCAATGGCACTGACCTGGAACAGCGTCCCTGCTTTTGGGGAAGTGGCCCAGGGTGTGATTTCGGCCTGTGGTTGCAATGGTCTGGGAGCGTCCAAGTCGAGCGCAGCCGGTATCGCTGCAGCGGATCTGGCGCTGGGTGTCAAGAGTGAATTGGTGGATATTCTGCAGGGCTATGACAAGCCAAAGCAGCTACCGCCACAACCTTTCCTGACCATCGGTGCGAAAGCTAACATGAAGTTCAAGGAGCTTCGTGCTGGAGACGAATGAGGTTTCAGGCTTAACAGCAAGATGAAAAAGGGCCTCCATGCAGACTGTGTGAAAACCTAGCAATCTGCCCGGCCCTTTAAGAGAATGCTCCGTATCGAAAGATACGGAGCATTTTTCGTTATGGCCTACATACAAGGAGAGTCCCGCAGTCAGACCAGCCTTTTCC
>NZ_JBLZWV010000086.1:0-519 GCF_056098905.1 Pseudomonas sp. TSO6
GCCGCTGCAGTTCGATGCCCCGGATATCACGCCACCTGGCGCAGTAAGCAATATCGTGGTCGGCGCTGATGGCTTGGCCCTGAGTGGCCGTGGTGAGCCGGGTGCCACCGTAGAAGTGCGCGATGCCAATGGCGCCGTGATCGGCACTGGCGTAGTCGGCGCCAACGGCACCTTCCTCATCGACCTGAATCCTGCCGCGCAACCGGGCGAGCAACTGAGCCTGGTACAGACAGACCCAAGCGGCAACGCCTCTGTGGTCGTCGAATACGACGTACCGCTGACCACTGCACCGGTCAGCCCGAGCAACCTGGCCATCGATGCCGACGGCACCACCCTCACCGGTTCTGCCCCGGCGGGTACTCGCGTGGAGGTGCATGACGCCAACGGCACATTGATCGGCAGCGCCATCGCCAATGCTGACGGCACCTTCAGCATCGAACTGAACCCGGCCCAGGCCAACGGCGAACTGCTGGATGTGGTCGCCATCGATGACAGTGGCGTTTCTTCGCTGCCTGCGCA
>NZ_JBLZWV010000087.1:0-503 GCF_056098905.1 Pseudomonas sp. TSO6
GTGGCCAAGCTGACGGCTACCGAGCAAGTGACCGAAGGCGGCAACATCGTCTACACCGTCACCTTGACCGGCCCGACTGGCTTGCCGATCAACAACCACGGTGCCCTGACCTTCACCCTGAGCGACGGCAAAACCACCATCACCGTACCGGCTAACCAAAGCAGCGGTAGTGTGACCGTGGCTGCGCCGGACAACGTGTACATCGGCGAGTCCACCGTCAGCCTGTCGCTTCAGTCGGTGGCAGGCCCAGGTGCAAGCCGCTTCGAAGACCTCAAGCTGGACGACAAGGCTGCCAGCACCAAAGTGGTCGACGAATCAGGCGTGGGTACTCCAGGCGATAACAACCATGGCGACAAGGTCGAGCTGAGCATCGTTGCCAACCAGACGTCGGTGTTCGAGAACGAGAAGCCGACCTTCACCATCAGCATCAAGCAGGCCCTGGACCAGGACCTGACTGTGCAGCTGGGTGCAGGCAAGTCGGTGGTCATCGAGAAAGGCCAGAC
>NZ_JBLZWV010000088.1:0-481 GCF_056098905.1 Pseudomonas sp. TSO6
GCGATACGTTGCCGGCGGCGTCGGTGAGCGTGACTTGCAGGGTGCTGCCGTCGTTCACGGCAGGGGCCAGAGCGATGACGAAGGTGCCATCCGCGCCAACGGTACCCGTCGCGAGGATGTTGCCTGCGGCGTCACGCACCTGCACGGTGGTGCCAGCTTCGCCACGGCCGCTCAGCTGGCTGCCAGCCACGCCGATTACCAGGTTGGTCGGGGCTTCAGGCGGCGTGGTATCCACGCCGTCGATATCCGGTGCAGTGACCGAGGTGGCTACGGACGTATTGCCGGCGGCATCGCTCGCAGTGGCTTGCAGGACTTCGCCGTCCACCTGCGGTGGGTTGAGGTTGATGCTGAATACACCGGTCGGGCCGACCAGAGCAGTACCCAGTTCGGTACCGTCGGCTGCCAGGATACGCACAGTACTGCCCGGTTCGGCACGGCCGGTGAGCACGGTGCCGTCAGCGCTGACGGCCAGTTCGGTCGG
>NZ_JBLZWV010000089.1:0-455 GCF_056098905.1 Pseudomonas sp. TSO6
AGCCTGATCCACCAGCAGTGAAACTGGTGTTCAGTCTATTTCTATCACATATCCGAATTTTTAAAGAACGATCTGACAAAAGTCAGAAATCAACATTCATCAACGAATGTTCATTTCTAAGTTCTGATCAAGTAAAGCGAGTGGTGGAGCCAAGCGGGATCGAACCGCTGACCTCCTGCGTGCAAGGCAGGCGCTCTCCCAGCTGAGCTATGGCCCCGCATATTGGTAGGTCTGGGCAGATTTGAACTGCCGACCTCACCCTTATCAGGGGTGCGCTCTAACCAACTGAGCTACAGACCTATATAGGGTCTTGATCGTCTTTTACAAAGAATCAAGCAATTCGTGTGGGAGCTCATCAGCAGGCTGATGTCGTCGATTAAGGAGGTGATCCAGCCGCAGGTTCCCCTACGGCTACCTTGTTACGACTTCACCCCAGTCATGAATCACACCGTGGT
>NZ_JBLZWV010000090.1:0-430 GCF_056098905.1 Pseudomonas sp. TSO6
TGCTTACTGCGCCAGGTGGCGTGATATCCGGGGCATCGAACTGCAGCGGCGCCGAGGTGTTGCCGGCGGCATCCACCAGGCGTACGTCCAAGGCTTCGCCATTGGCCTGCGCAGGGTTCAGGGTCAAGCTGAACAGGCCATCGGCGCCAACAGTGCCAGTGCCGATGAGAGTGCCTGCGGCATCACGCACCTGGACGGTGGTGCCCGGCTCGCCGCGACCGGTGAAGGTCACACCATCAGCCAAGGCAAGGTCAGTCGGTTGGGCAGGCGGCAGCAGGTCAGCAGAGGTGACCGAGCCCGGTTGCGATACGTTGCCGGCGGCGTCGGTGAGCGTGACTTGCAGGGTGCTGCCGTCGTTCACGGCAGGGGCCAGAGCGATGACGAAGGTGCCATCCGCGCCAACGGTACCCGTCGCGAGGATGTTGCCTGC
>NZ_JBLZWV010000091.1:0-415 GCF_056098905.1 Pseudomonas sp. TSO6
ACCCAGCTGCACAGTCAGGTCCTGGTCCAGGGCCTGCTTGATGCTGATGGTGAAGGTCGGCTTCTCGTTCTCGAACACCGACGTCTGGTTGGCAACGATGCTCAGTTCAACCTTGTCGCCTTGGTTGCCTGGGCCCGAGGTACCAACGCCGGCCTCGTCCTTGACGATGGTGGTCACTGCGGTCTTGTTCAGAGTCAGCTGCTCAAACTTGCTGACACCTTCACCGGCCACCGATGCCAGGCTGTTACTCACGGAGGTCTGGCCAATGTACACGTTATCCGGCGCGGCGACAGTCACCGAGCCGGTGGTAGCGTTGGCTGCCACATTGATAACGGTCTTGTCCGCCAGGGTGAATGTCATTGCACCGTGGTTGTTGATCGGCAAGCCAGTCGGGCCGGTCAAGGTGACGGTGTAG
>NZ_JBLZWV010000092.1:0-402 GCF_056098905.1 Pseudomonas sp. TSO6
GATGCTGCTCGCCGCGGCATTGGCGGGCGCCGGCGTTGCGTATGGACCAAGCTTCGTGTTCGGGGAATCCATTGCGAGGGGAGATCTGGCTGTTCTGATGCCAGATCATCAGACGTCAGAGCTGGCAATTCATGCCGTGTACCCGACGAAGCGGCACGTGTCCCTGAAGCTCCGCCGATTTATCGAGCATCTGAACTCGAGCTTCGGCGACATGCCGCCCTGGGACCTCATGCTTGCGGCCGGCGCGCCGGAGACGGTGCGATAGACCGCATAGCGGTCGTCGCAAATCCGTGAAAACCCCTACCCTTGTTAACCAATGATTAACCATGCGGGCCGATTGTTAACCATTCGACAAGACAACCGAGTCAGGGGCGATGGACGCAACTCAACAGGCCGTACGTC
>NZ_JBLZWV010000093.1:0-400 GCF_056098905.1 Pseudomonas sp. TSO6
AAGCACCCACACGAATTGCTTGATTCAATTTGTTAAAGAGCGTTTGGTTAAGAGCTTTTCGTCTCAACCGAGGCGCGCATTCTACGCTTTCCTCAGAGCCTGTCAAGCGTTTATTTTGAAGTTTTTTGCGAGAAACTCGTTTAACTTCAGACACTTAACTCGCTTCGATCTCTCGTCGCGGGAGGTGAATAATACAGCATTCAAAAACGCTGTCAACCACCTTTTTACTGCAGCTGGTTGACCTTGCGGCCTACCAGGAAGAAGCATGAGCTTCTACTTAAAGACAAAACCCCTACCTGCATGTGCAGATAGGGGTTTTGCGAAATGAATCTTGACGATGACCTACTCTCACATGGGGAAACCCCACACTACCATCGGCGATGCATCGTTTCACTACTGA
>NZ_JBLZWV010000094.1:0-383 GCF_056098905.1 Pseudomonas sp. TSO6
TCCAGGGCCTGCTTGATGCTGATGGTGAAGGTCGGCTTCTCGTTCTCGAACACCGACGTCTGGTTGGCAACGATGCTCAGCTCGACCTTGTCGCCATGGTTGTTATCGCCTGGAGTACCCACGCCTGGCTCGTCGACTACTTTGGTGCTGACGCTGTCCTTGCCCAGTTCCAGTTGCTCGAACTGATCCGCGCCCTTGCCGGTAACGCCAGTCAGGGACTGGGTAATGGTGACCGGGTCGTTGACGTAGATGTTGTCCGGCGCGCTCACGGTGACCGAGCCTTCCGATTCACCGGCTTTGACGGTGACGGTGGTGCCATCGGTCAAGGTGAAGGTCAGGCCTTTGTGGTTGGTGACCGGCAGGGACGGGTCATCGCTGACCAG
>NZ_JBLZWV010000095.1:0-380 GCF_056098905.1 Pseudomonas sp. TSO6
ACCACGGTGTGATTCATGACTGGGGTGAAGTCGTAACAAGGTAGCCGTAGGGGAACCTGCGGCTGGATCACCTCCTTAATCGACGACATCAGCCTGCTGATGAGCTCCCACACGAATTGCTTGATTCATTTGCTGATCAGAACTCAGAAATGAGCATTCCCTGCGAATGTTGATTTCTGACTTTTGTCAGACCGTTCTTTAAAAATTCGGATATGTGATAGAAATAGACTGAAATGCACTTTCACTGGTGTGTGATCAGGCTAAGGTAAAATTTGTGAGTTCTGCTCGAAAGAGCAACGTGCGAATTTTCGGCGAATGTCGTCTTCACAGTATAACCAGATTGCTTGGGGTTATATGGTCAAGTGAAGAAGCGCATACGG
>NZ_JBLZWV010000096.1:0-375 GCF_056098905.1 Pseudomonas sp. TSO6
GCCCCGCGTACAAGGATGAGGTCACCGCGCTGGAGCATGCGCGCCAGCGAGGGTATCGGGAGATGGAGGCGCTGCTGGCCCGATAGGCAAGGTTTGCATGGCACGGGCTTCGCCCGTGATCGCCGGCAAGCCAGCTCCCACATTGACCACATCGCATTCAAGCCTTGTGCAGTACCTGTATGAGCTGGCTTGCCGGCGATGAGACCAGCACAGGCAGCATAGAACCTGAGACCACTTCTTCGACGGCAGCCCCGCGTACAAGGATGAGGTCACCGCGCTGGAGCATGCGCGCCAGCGAGGGTATCGGGAGATGGAGGCGCTGCTGGCCCGATAGGCAAGGTTTGCATGGCACGGGCTTCGCCCGTGATCGCCGGC
>NZ_JBLZWV010000097.1:0-357 GCF_056098905.1 Pseudomonas sp. TSO6
TCGAGCAACTGGAACTGGGCAAGGACAGCGTCAGCACCACGGTCACTGACGAGCCTGCAGGTGAGGGCGACCTGGTCAAAGTCACCATCGTGGCCGATCAGGTGTCGGTCAACGAAGCGACCGAGCCGACCTTCACCCTCAGCCTGAACAAGGCCTTGGACAAGGACTTCACCGTCACCCTGAGCACCGGTGCTACCGTGGTCTTCGCCGCTGGCGAGACTACCAAGACCTACGCCGCGCCGGCTCAAGGCGATGACGTGTTCAAAGACGAAGGCAAGATCACCGTCAGCATCAGCCAGGCGGAAGTGGTCGGCGAGCAGCTGGAAAACCTGCAGATCGGTAAAGCTGCTTCGGTCG
>NZ_JBLZWV010000098.1:0-352 GCF_056098905.1 Pseudomonas sp. TSO6
CCACGGTGTGATTCATGACTGGGGTGAAGTCGTAACAAGGTAGCCGTAGGGGAACCTGCGGCTGGATCACCTCCTTAATCGACGACATCAGCCTGCTGATGAGCTCCCACACGAATTGCTTGATTCACTTGTATAAAGACGATGCTTCAACGCGACCCTGTTATAGGTCTGTAGCTCAGTTGGTTAGAGCGCACCCCTGATAAGGGTGAGGTCGGCAGTTCAAATCTGCCCAGACCTACCATTACATGGTTTAGCCGTAGAATACGGGGCCATAGCTCAGCTGGGAGAGCGCCTGCCTTGCACGCAGGAGGTCAGCGGTTCGATCCCGCTTGGCTCCACCACTTTCGCCGTA
>NZ_JBLZWV010000099.1:0-342 GCF_056098905.1 Pseudomonas sp. TSO6
CAAACTCTTCAGTTCAATACTGCTTGGGTTTTTAAGAAACCCTAAACTTGGCTCAGCAATCTCAAATGACTATGTGATTTCTCGCATGGTCACTTGTGATGCTGATAATCTTGTTGACTACCAGTCCATACTCACAAGCACCCACACGAATTGCTTGATTCAATTTGTTAAAGAGCGTTTGGTTAAGAGCTTTTCGCCTCAACCGAGGCGCGCATTCTACGCTTTCCTCAGAGCCTGTCAAGCGTTTATTTTGAAGTTTTTTGCGAGAAACTCGTTTAGCTTCAAACACTTAACTCGCTGCGATCTCTCGTAGCGGGAGGTGAATCATACAGCGTTTAGAAG
>NZ_JBLZWV010000100.1:0-318 GCF_056098905.1 Pseudomonas sp. TSO6
CCTACGCCGCGCCGGCTCAAGGCGATGACGTGTTCAAAGACGAAGGCAAGATCACCGTCAGCATCAGCCAGGCGGAAGTGGTCGGCGAGCAGCTGGAGAACCTGGTCATCGGCAAGGCGGCAACTGTCGCTGTCACCGACACGCAGAGCGTGGTCACCGCACAGCTCATTGTGGATAACACCACCGTGGCTGAAGGTGGCAAAATCACCTACACCGTGAAGCTGGTCAGCGATGACCCGTCCCTGCCGGTCACCAACCACAAAGGCCTGACTTTCACCTTGACTGACGGCACCACCGTCACCATTAAGGCGGGTGAGG
>NZ_JBLZWV010000101.1:0-313 GCF_056098905.1 Pseudomonas sp. TSO6
TACCATCGGCGATGCATCGTTTCACTACTGAGTTCGGGATGGGATCAGGTGGTTCCAATGCTCTATGGTCGTCAAGAAATTCTGTAGCCAGAATGTCCAGATGGACAGCCCAGCGAATCCGGATATGTGATATTTGTGGTTTGTTGCGAACTTTCGGTTCGTGTCATCTTCACCACCGCAATCTGTGCTAGCAAATTGCTTGGGTGTTATATGGTCAAGCCTCACGGGCAATTAGTATTGGTTAGCTCAACGCCTCACAGCGCTTACACACCCAACCTATCAACGTCGTAGTCTTCGACGGCCCTTTAGGGGA
>NZ_JBLZWV010000102.1:0-309 GCF_056098905.1 Pseudomonas sp. TSO6
TCAAAGTCGCAGTGGTGGTGTCGACCGAATCGTTGATCGTGGTCTGAGCCGGGGTCGGGTTCGGGGTCAGCTGCTCGAAGTTGCCGCCGGTGGCGTTTTCGATGGTGACGCTGACGGTCGAGCCGTTATTGTAGACGTCGTTCGCCGGGGTCTGGAAGTCGACACTGCCCTGGGTTTTGCCGGCTTCAACGGTAATGGTCTGGCCGTTGGACAGGGTCACGGTTACCGGCGTCTGGGCAGGGTTGCTCAGGGTCACGGTGTAGGTAATCACGCCGCCTTCAGTGACGCTTGGCGAAGCAGTCAAAGTCG
>NZ_JBLZWV010000103.1:0-297 GCF_056098905.1 Pseudomonas sp. TSO6
CGGTGTTCTTCTGCGCGGTGATCGGCATCCCGCTGGGCATTGTCTGCGCCCGCAGCAACCGCCTGGAAAGCATCATCCGGCCCTTGCTCGATGCCATGCAGACCCTGCCGGCGTTCGTCTACCTGGTGCCGGTGGTGATGCTGTTCGGTATTGGTAACGTACCCGGCGTGCTGGTGACCATCGTGTTCGCGCTGCCGCCGCTGGTGCGCCTGACCAACCTGGGCATCCGCCAGGTACCGGAAGACAAGATCGAAGCCGCCCGCGCCTTCGGCTGCACCCCGCGTCAGATGTTGACCC
>NZ_JBLZWV010000104.1:0-280 GCF_056098905.1 Pseudomonas sp. TSO6
GGACAACGTGTACATCGGCGAGTCCACCGTCAGCCTGTCGCTTCAGTCGGTGGCAGGCCCAGGTGCAAGCCGCTTCGAAGACCTCAAGCTGGACGACAAGGCTGCCAGCACCAAAGTGGTCGACGAACCAGGCGTGGGTACTCCAGGCGATAACAACCAAGGCGACAAGGTTGAACTGAGCATCGTTGCCAACCAGACGTCGGTGTTCGAGAACGAGAAGCCGACCTTCACCATCAGCATCAAGCAGGCCCTGGACCAGGACCTGACTGTGCAGCTGGGT
>NZ_JBLZWV010000105.1:0-274 GCF_056098905.1 Pseudomonas sp. TSO6
AAAACTTCAAAATAAACGCTTGACAGGCTCTGAGGAAAGCGTAGAATGCGCGCCTCGGTTGAGACGAAAAGCTCTTAACCAAACGCTCTTTAACAAATTGAATCAAGCAATTCGTGTGGGTGCTTGTTAGTATGGGCTGATAGTCAGCAAGATTATCAGCATCACAAGTGACCATGCGAGAAATCACATAGTCATTTGAGATTGCTGAGCCAAGTTTAGGGTTTCTTAAAAACCCAAGCAGTATTGAACTGAAGAGTTTGATCATGGCTCAGAT
>NZ_JBLZWV010000106.1:0-273 GCF_056098905.1 Pseudomonas sp. TSO6
CACCGGTCGGGCCGACCAGAGCAGTACCCAGTTCGGTACCGTCGGCTGCCAGGATACGCACAGTACTGCCCGGTTCGGCACGGCCGGTGAGCACGGTGCCGTCAGCGCTGACGGCCAGTTCGGTCGGCGCGGCCGGCGCGGTGATATCCGGCGCGGTGACCTGCGCAGGCAGCGAAGAAACGCCACTGTCATCGATGGCGACCACATCCAGCAGTTCGCCGTTGGCCTGGGCCGGGTTCAGTTCGATGCTGAAGGTGCCGTCAGCATTGGCGA
>NZ_JBLZWV010000107.1:0-272 GCF_056098905.1 Pseudomonas sp. TSO6
TGCTTTCCAGGCGGTTGCTGCGGGCGCAGACAATGCCCAGCGGGATGCCGATCACCGCGCAGAAGAACACCGAGGTCAGCACCAGTGCCAGGGTGGTCATCGACTCGGCCCAGACCCCGATCAGGCCGAGCAGCGTCAGGGTAACGAAGCACAGCAGCGCCATGCGCTTGCCCGCCAACTGCCAGCCCAGCAGCGATGACAGGAGGATGCCGATGGTGGGCGGAATGCTTTGCAGGGTGAACTCGATGCCGTTGAGCACCTGGTCGATCGGC
>NZ_JBLZWV010000108.1:0-263 GCF_056098905.1 Pseudomonas sp. TSO6
CGTAACCGCCGAGCTGTCGGTCAGCAGCGGAACCGTCACCGAAGGTGGCAAAATCACCTACACCGTGAAGCTGGTCAGCGATGACCCGTCCCTGCCGGTCACCAACCACAAAGGCCTGACTTTCACCTTGACTGACGGCACCACCGTCACCATTAAGGCGGGTGAGGCCACCGGTTCGACTCAGGTCACTGCACCAGACAACGTCTACGTCAACGACCCGGTCACCATTACCCAGTCCCTGACTGGCGTTACCGGCAAGGGCG
>NZ_JBLZWV010000109.1:0-259 GCF_056098905.1 Pseudomonas sp. TSO6
CGGTCGCTTCGTTGACCGATACCTGATCGGCCACGATGGTGACTTTGACCAGGTCGCCCTCACCTGCAGGCTCGTCCGTGACGGTGGTGCTGACGCTGTCCTTGCCCAGTTCCAGTTGCTCGAACTGATCCGCGCCCTTGCCGGTAACGCCAGTCAGGGACTGGGTAATGGTGACCGGGTCGTTGACGTAGACGTTGTCTGGTGCAGTGACCTGAGTCGAACCGGTGGCCTCACCCGCCTTAATGGTGACGGTGGTGCC
>NZ_JBLZWV010000110.1:0-255 GCF_056098905.1 Pseudomonas sp. TSO6
TGGAAAACAGGTTAATATTCCTGTACTTCCAGTTATTGCGATGGAGGGACGGAGAAGGTTAGGCCAGCCTGGCGTTGGTTGTCCAGGTTTAAGGTGGTAGGCTGGAATCTTAGGCAAATCCGGGATTTCAAGGCCGAGAGCTGATGACGAGTTGCCATTAGGCGACGAAGTGGTTGATACCATGCTTCCAAGAAAAGCTCCTAAGCTTCAGATAACTGGGAACCGTACCCCAAACCGACACAGGTGGTTAGGTAG
>NZ_JBLZWV010000111.1:0-255 GCF_056098905.1 Pseudomonas sp. TSO6
TGGAAAACAGGTTAATATTCCTGTACTTCCAGTTATTGCGATGGAGGGACGGAGAAGGTTAGGCCAGCCTGGCGTTGGTTGTCCAGGTTTAAGGTGGTAGGCTGGAATCTTAGGCAAATCCGGGATTCCAAGGCCGAGAGCTGATGACGAGTTGCCATTAGGCGACGAAGTGGTTGATACCATGCTTCCAAGAAAAGCTCCTAAGCTTCAGATAACTGGGAACCGTACCCCAAACCGACACAGGTGGTTAGGTAG
>NZ_JBLZWV010000112.1:0-255 GCF_056098905.1 Pseudomonas sp. TSO6
CTGCCCAGACCTACCATTACATGGTTTAGCCGTAGAATACGGGGCCATAGCTCAGCTGGGAGAGCGCCTGCCTTGCACGCAGGAGGTCAGCGGTTCGATCCCGCTTGGCTCCACCACTTTCGCCGTAAGCAGTAGCTTGTCAGAACTTAGAAATGAACATTCGTTGATGAATGTTGATTTCTGACTTTTGTCAGATCGTTCTTTAAAAATTCGGATATGTGATAGAAATAGACTGAACACCAGTTTCACTGCTGG
>NZ_JBLZWV010000113.1:0-255 GCF_056098905.1 Pseudomonas sp. TSO6
GGGGGGGGGGGGGGGGGGGGGGGGGGGGGGGGGGGGGGGGGGGGGGGGGGGGGGGGGGGGGGGGGGGGGGGGGGGGGGGGGGGGGGGGGGGGGGGGGGGGGGGGGGGGGGGGGGGGGGGGGGGGGGGGGGGGGGGGGGGGGGGGGGGGGGGGGGGGGGGGGGGGGGGGGGGGGGGGGGGGGGGGGGGGGGGGGGGGGGGGGGGGGGGGGGGGGGGGGGGGGGGGGGGGGGGGGGGGGGGGGGGGGGGGGGGGGGG
>NZ_JBLZWV010000114.1:0-255 GCF_056098905.1 Pseudomonas sp. TSO6
CTGCCCAGACCTACCATTACATGGTTTAGCCGTAGAATACGGGGCCATAGCTCAGCTGGGAGAGCGCCTGCCTTGCACGCAGGAGGTCAGCGGTTCGATCCCGCTTGGCTCCACCACTTTCGCCGTACGCAGTAGCTTGTCAGAACTTAGAAATGAACATTCGTTGATGAATGTTGATTTCTGACTTTTGTCAGATCGTTCTTTAAAAATTCGGATATGTGATAGAAATAGACTGAACACCAGTTTCACTGCTGG
>NZ_JBLZWV010000115.1:0-255 GCF_056098905.1 Pseudomonas sp. TSO6
CCGGCGCGCTCACGGTGACCGAGCCTTCCGATTCACCGGCTTTGACGGTGACGGTGGTGCCATCGGTCAAGGTGAAGGTCAGGCCTTTGTGGTTGGTGACCGGCAGGGACGGGTCATCGCTGACCAGCTTCACGGTGTAGGTGATTTTGCCACCTTCGGTGACGGTTCCGCTGCTGACCGACAGCTCGGCGGTTACGAGGCTCTGCGTATCGGTCACAGCGACCGAAGCAGCTTTACCGATCTGCAGGTTTTCCA
>NZ_JBLZWV010000116.1:0-255 GCF_056098905.1 Pseudomonas sp. TSO6
TGAAATGGTGGTTGACAGCGCTTCTAAACGCTGTATGATTCACCTCCCGCTACGAGAGATCGCAGCGAGTTAAGTGTTTGAAGCTAAACGAGTTTCTCGCAAAAAACTTCAAAATAAACGCTTGACAAGCTCTGAGGAAAGCGTAGAATGCGCGCCTCGGTTGAGACGAAAAGCTCTTAACCAAACGCTCTTTAACAAATTGAATCAAGCAATTCGTGTGGGTGCTTGTGAGTACGGACTGATAGTCAAAAAGAT
>NZ_JBLZWV010000117.1:0-255 GCF_056098905.1 Pseudomonas sp. TSO6
TGGTGTGCAAGGTCAACGGCAAGGCCCCGAGCTTCCAGGCCGGTGTGCCATTCGGCTACCTGGTCGACGACCGCGGGCAGTTGCTCGGTGTGGTCGACACCGATGCCAACGGTGCCAGCGTCAGCGAGCGCTACAGCCTGCACGAGCAGCAGCCGGTGTACATCGACACGCCGCTGCACGAGGTGCTGGGTATCGCGGCCGACCTGCCGTACCCGGTGCCGGTACTCGACCGCGAGGGCGCCTTCAAAGGCACGC
>NZ_JBLZWV010000118.1:0-252 GCF_056098905.1 Pseudomonas sp. TSO6
GGTTGTTGATCGGCAAGCCAGTCGGGCCGGTCAAGGTGACGGTGTAGACGATGTTGCCGCCTTCGGTCACTTGCTCGGTAGCCGTCAGCTTGGCCACAACTTCGGTCAGGGTGTCCTTGATTTCGACGCTGGCAGAAGGCTTGGTCAGCACCAGGTTCTCGAACGAGCGACCATCCGGCACGCTCGTACCGGTGATGCTCACAGTCAGGGAGCCGCCGTCGACATAGACGTCTTCACCCTGCGCGTCGTTGG
>NZ_JBLZWV010000119.1:0-252 GCF_056098905.1 Pseudomonas sp. TSO6
AGGTCAGTGCTTGCTGGCGCCGGCAGCGCCGATACCGGTCATGGAGCGGATGAACTGGGCCAGGTAGCGGCCTCGTTCTTCACTGGCACGTTCGGAGCTGTCGGTAACCGAGAACACCCACGCACTGTAGTGGTTGCGCAGCTCCAGGCGTGCGTGGCTGTCGCCGATGAAATCGGCCATCGCCGGCACTGGCAACGCAAGGGTGGCCAGGCAGGCAGCTGACATGAAGTGAGTGCGGTTCATTGTTGTTGT
>NZ_JBLZWV010000120.1:0-247 GCF_056098905.1 Pseudomonas sp. TSO6
TGCTGTTGAACGAAGGCCCGGGGCTTGTGAAAGCTCCGGGCTTTCTTTTTGACGTGCCTTTGAAAATGCGCCTGGGCTGAGAGGTGTTCGCCACAGCATCTTCAGCGCCCGTGAGACCGAGCGCCGCATTGCTTTCGCCAAGCCCATGCCAGCCCTAACCCAATCCAAAGGCATCACCAGCAAAACCCAGGATCACGTCTATGCTTGAGGCAGCACAGCAGCAAGGACCGCCCATGCCTCGTCCAAG
>NZ_JBLZWV010000121.1:0-245 GCF_056098905.1 Pseudomonas sp. TSO6
GTTGCAGTATACGCAAAGGACCGGTTCAACCATATCTCGACAACTGTTAGCTTGTCTGGTAGCGGGTTTTGTGGTTTGAGGGGCTTGACTGGCGATGTGTGGCGCCTGCGAGATCGAGCGCCGCCCGGCAGCCGTGGCGTAGAGCGGGTGCCGAAAGCCATCGAATTAGGCTAGAATGCACGGCCTCTAAGCACACCCCTTCCTGAGGCTGTCCCGACGATGTTGATCCTGCGCGGCGCTCCTGC
>NZ_JBLZWV010000122.1:0-244 GCF_056098905.1 Pseudomonas sp. TSO6
CTGAGCATCGTTGCCAACCAGACGTCGGTGTTCGAGAACGAGAAGCCGACCTTCACCATCAGCATCAAGCAGGCCCTGGACCAGGACCTGACTGTGCAGCTGGGTGCAGGCAAGTCTGTGGTCATCGAGAAAGGCCAGACTTCTGCGATCTGGACCAACGACGTGCAGGGTGAAGACGTCTACGTCGACGGCGGCTCCCTGACTGTGAGCATCACCGGTACGAGCGTGCCGGATGGTCGCTCGT
>NZ_JBLZWV010000123.1:0-244 GCF_056098905.1 Pseudomonas sp. TSO6
CCGTCTTTGTTGGTCAGCGTGATGGTGTAGGTGATCTCGCCACCTTCGGTAACCGAAGGCGTCGCGGTCAGCTTGGCTACCACTTCGTCGATGGTGTCGGTCACCTTGACCGAAGCGTCACCGCCCAGCTGCAGGTTCTCGAAGGCAGCGCCGGTGGCGTCTACCGCCGACTTGATGCCCAAGGTGATTTCGCCGGCATCCTGGTAGACGTCATCGCCCTGTGCAGCGTGCTCGTAAGGGGCGC
>NZ_JBLZWV010000124.1:0-244 GCF_056098905.1 Pseudomonas sp. TSO6
TCACCATCGTGGCCGATCAGGTATCGGTCAACGAAGCGACCGAGCCAACCTTCACCCTGAGCCTGAACAAGGCCTTGGACAAGGACTTCACCGTCACCCTGAGCACCGGTGCTACCGTGGTCTTCGCGGCTGGCGAGACCACCAAGACCTACGCCGCGCCGGCTCAAGGCGATGACGTGTTCAAAGACGAAGGCAAGATCACCGTCAGCATCAGCCAGGCGGAAGTGGTCGGCGAGCAGCTGGA
>NZ_JBLZWV010000125.1:0-242 GCF_056098905.1 Pseudomonas sp. TSO6
GTGAAGGTCAGGGCACCGTGGTTGTTGATCGGCAAGCCAGTCGGGCCGGTCAAGGTGACGGTGTAGACGATGTTGCCGCCTTCGGTCACTTGCTCGGTAGCCGTCAGCTTGGCCACGACTTCGGTCAGCGTGTCCTTGATTTCGACACTGGCCGAAGGCTTGGTCAGCACCAGGTTCTCGAACGAGCGACCATCCGGCACGCTCGTACCGGTGATGCTCACAGTCAGGGAGCCGCCGTCGAC
>NZ_JBLZWV010000126.1:0-242 GCF_056098905.1 Pseudomonas sp. TSO6
GCCGAGCAAGCCCATGGGCCTTTTACAAGCCAGAGATTGTCTAAGGCGGAAGCATGAGCTCGGGCCGGCACGGTCAAGGTGGGAGCCCATCGCCGGCAAGCCAGCTCCGACAGGTGCCGAGCAAGCCCATGGGCCTTTTACAAGCCAGAGATTGTCTAAGGCGGAAGCATGAGCTCGGGCCGGCACGGTCAAGGTGGGAGCCCATCGCCGGCAAGCCAGCTCCGACAGGTGCCGAGCAAGCC
>NZ_JBLZWV010000127.1:0-236 GCF_056098905.1 Pseudomonas sp. TSO6
AACGAGAAGCCGACCTTCACCATCAGCATCAAGCAGGCCCTGGACCAGGACCTGACTGTGCAGCTGGGTGCAGGCAAGTCGGTGGTCATCGAGAAAGGCCAGACTTCTGCGATCTGGACCAACGACGCGCAGGGTGAAGACGTCTATGTCGACGGCGGCTCCCTGACTGTGAGCATCACCGGTACGAGCGTGCCGGATGGTCGCTCGTTCGAGAACCTGGTGCTGACCAAGCCTTC
>NZ_JBLZWV010000128.1:0-232 GCF_056098905.1 Pseudomonas sp. TSO6
GCGAAGACCACGGTAGCACCGGTGCTCAGGGTGACGGTGAAGTCCTTGTCCAAGGCCTTGTTCAGGCTGAGGGTGAAGGTTGGCTCGGTCGCTTCGTTGACCGACACCTGATCGGCCACGATGGTGACTTTGACCAGGTCGCCCTCACCTGCAGGCTCGTCAGTGACCGTGGTGCTGACGCTGTCCTTGCCCAGTTCCAGTTGCTCGAACTGATCCGCGCCCTTGCCGGTAA
>NZ_JBLZWV010000129.1:0-230 GCF_056098905.1 Pseudomonas sp. TSO6
GCACCGTGGTTGTTGATCGGCAAGCCAGTCGGGCCGGTCAAGGTGACGGTGTAGGTGATGGTGCCACCTTCGGTCGCTTCGGCGGACGCAGTCAGCTTGGCCACGACTTCGGTCAGGGTGTCCTTGATTTCCACGCTGGCAGAAGGCTTGGTCAGCACCAGGTTCTCGAACGAGCGACCATCCGGCACGCTCGTACCGGTGATGCTCACAGTCAGGGAGCCGCCGTCGAC
>NZ_JBLZWV010000130.1:0-223 GCF_056098905.1 Pseudomonas sp. TSO6
CCCTGCCGGTCACCAACCACAAAGGCCTGACTTTCACCTTGACTGACGGCACCACCGTCACCATTAAGGCGGGTGAGGCCACCGGTTCGACTCAGGTCACTGCACCAGACAACGTCTACGTCAACGACCCGGTCACCATTACCCAGTCCCTGACTGGCGTTACCGGCAAGGGCGCGGATCAGTTCGAGCAACTGGAACTGGGCAAGGACAGCGTCAGCACCAC
>NZ_JBLZWV010000131.1:0-220 GCF_056098905.1 Pseudomonas sp. TSO6
GACGAGCCTGCAGGTGAGGGCGACCTGGTCAAAGTCACCATCGTGGCCGATCAGGTATCGGTCAACGAAGCGACCGAGCCGACCTTCACCCTGAGCCTGAACAAGGCCTTGGACAAGGACTTCACCGTCACCCTGAGCACCGGTGCTACCGTGGTCTTCGCGGCTGGCGAGACCACCAAGTCCTACGCCGCGCCGGCTCAAGGCGATGACGTGTTCAAAG
>NZ_JBLZWV010000132.1:0-219 GCF_056098905.1 Pseudomonas sp. TSO6
GGTTCCAATGCTCTATGGTCGTCAAGAAATTCTGTAGCCAGAATGTCCAGATGGACAGCCCAGCGAATCCGGATATGCGATATTTGTGGTTTGTTGCGAACTTTCGGTTCGTATCATCTTCACCACCACAATTTGGCTTCTTACGCGCAAATTGCTTGGGTGTTATATGGTCAAGCCTCACGGGCAATTAGTATTGGTTAGCTCAACGCCTCACAGCGC
>NZ_JBLZWV010000133.1:0-219 GCF_056098905.1 Pseudomonas sp. TSO6
GGTTCCAATGCTCTATGGTCGTCAAGAAATTCTGTAGCCAGAATGTCCAGATGGACAGCCCAGCGAATCCGGATATGCGATATTTGTGGGTCGTTGCGAACTTTCGGTTCGTATCATCTTCACCACCACAATTTGGCTTCTTACGCGCAAATTGCTTGGGTGTTATATGGTCAAGCCTCACGGGCAATTAGTATTGGTTAGCTCAACGCCTCACAGCGC
>NZ_JBLZWV010000134.1:0-219 GCF_056098905.1 Pseudomonas sp. TSO6
GTGTAAGCGCTGTGAGGCGTTGAGCTAACCAATACTAATTGCCCGTGAGGCTTGACCATATAACACCCAAGCAATTTGCTAGCGCAGATTGCGGTGGTGAAGAAGATACGAACCGAAAGTTCGCCACGACCCACAAATATCGCATATCCGGAGTCGCTGGGCTGTCCATCTGGACATTCTGGCTACAGAATTTCTTGACGACCATAGAGCATTGGAACC
>NZ_JBLZWV010000135.1:0-218 GCF_056098905.1 Pseudomonas sp. TSO6
TTCACGGTGTAGGTGATTTTGCCACCTTCGGTGACGGTTCCGCTGCTGACCGACAGCTCGGCGGTTACGAGGCTCTGCGTATCGGTCACAGCGACCGAAGCAGCTTTACCGATCTGCAGGTTTTCCAGCTGCTCGCCGACCACTTCCGCCTGGCTGATGCTGACGGTGATCTTGCCTTCGTCTTTGAACACGTCATCGCCTTGAGCCGGCGCGGCGTA
>NZ_JBLZWV010000136.1:0-214 GCF_056098905.1 Pseudomonas sp. TSO6
TCCCACACGAATTGCTTGATTCATTTGCTGATCAGAACTCAGAAATGAGCATTCCCTGCGAATGTTGATTTCTGACTTTTGTCAGACCGTTCTTTAAAAATTCGGATATGTGATAGAAATAGACTGAACACCAGTTTCACTGCTGGTGGATCAGGCTAAGGTAAAATTTGTGAGTTCTGCTCGAAAGAGCAACGTGCGAATTTTCGGCGAATGT
>NZ_JBLZWV010000137.1:0-211 GCF_056098905.1 Pseudomonas sp. TSO6
CGGCTTGCCGGCGATGGGGCCGGTACAGGCTTACTCCCACTGGTGTTTCACAGAGGCGGAGCCTTGTGCAGTTCCTGTGGGAGCCGGCTTGCCGGCGATGGGGCCGGTACAGGCTTACTCCCACAGGTGTTTCACAGAGGCCGAGCCTTGTGCAGTACCTGTGGGAGCCGGCTTGCCGGCGATGGGGCCGGTACAGGCTTACTCCCACAGG
>NZ_JBLZWV010000138.1:0-210 GCF_056098905.1 Pseudomonas sp. TSO6
CGGTCGCTTCGTTGACCGATACCTGATCGGCCACGATGGTGACTTTGACCAGGTCGCCCTCACCTGCAGGCTCGTCCGTGACGGTGGTGCTGACGCTGTCCTTGCCCAGTTCCAGTTGCTCGAACTGATCCGCGCCCTTGCCGGTAACGCCAGTCAGGGACTGGGTAATGGTGACCGGGTCGTTGACGTAGACGTTGTCTGGTGCAGTGA
>NZ_JBLZWV010000139.1:0-208 GCF_056098905.1 Pseudomonas sp. TSO6
AACGAGAAGCCGACCTTCACCATCAGCATCAAGCAGGCCCTGGACCAGGACCTGACTGTGCAGCTGGGTGCAGGCAAGTCGGTGGTCATCGAGAAAGGCCAGACTTCTGCGATCTGGACCAACGACGTGCAGGGTGAAGACGTCTACGTCGACGGCGGCTCCCTGACTGTGAGCATCACCGGTACGAGCGTGCCGGATGGTCGCTCGT
>NZ_JBLZWV010000140.1:0-207 GCF_056098905.1 Pseudomonas sp. TSO6
TGGGCTGCAAGGCAGTCCCCACAAGGGCGCCACAGGCCTCCCAGGCAGTGCAATCCTGTGGGAGCTGGCTTGCCGGCCAGTGGGCTGCAAGGCATCCCCCACAAGGGCGCCACAGGCCTCCCAGGCAGAGCAATCCTGTGGGAGCTGGCTTGCCGGCCAGTGGGCTGCAAGGCATCCCCCACAAGGGCGCCCCAGTCCTCCCAGGCA
>NZ_JBLZWV010000141.1:0-200 GCF_056098905.1 Pseudomonas sp. TSO6
GACAGTCACCGAGCCGGTGGTAGCGTTGGCTGCCACATTGATAACGGTCTTGTCCGCCAGGGTGAATGTCATTGCACCGTGGTTGTTGATCGGCAAGCCAGTCGGGCCGGTCAAGGTGACGGTGTAGGTGATGGTGCCACCTTCGGTCGCTTCGGCGGACGCAGTCAGCTTGGCCACGACTTCGGTCAGGGTGTCCTTGA
>NZ_JBLZWV010000142.1:0-200 GCF_056098905.1 Pseudomonas sp. TSO6
TCAAGGACACCCTGACCGAAGTTGTGGCCAAGCTGACGGCTACCGAGCAAGTGACCGAAGGCGGCAACATCGTCTACACCGTCACCTTGACCGGCCCGACTGGCTTGCCGATCAACAACCACGGTGCAATGACATTCACCCTGGCGGACAAGACCGTTATCAATGTGGCAGCCAACGCTACCACCGGCTCGGTGACTGTC
>NZ_JBLZWV010000143.1:0-200 GCF_056098905.1 Pseudomonas sp. TSO6
GGTCACACTACCGCTGCTTTGGTTAGCCGGTACGGTGATGGTGGTTTTGCCGTCGCTCAGGGTGAAGGTCAGGGCACCGTGGTTGTTGATCGGCAAGCCAGTCGGGCCGGTCAAGGTGACGGTGTAGGTGATGGTGCCACCTTCGGTCGCTTCGGCGGACGCAGTCAGCTTGGCCACGACTTCGGTCAGGGTGTCCTTGA